>JBCDFF010000094.1:0-11835 GCA_039178415.1 Bacteroidota bacterium | reverse complement strand
TCCTGCTGTGGCTCGCCGTGCTGATGTGGCGCCGCGGCAACCGATCGAGCTAGGAGGTGGGACGGCCTGCGGCCTGTAGAACGTTCGCCTGTGGCTCACGGGGGGACGCTCGCGGGGCTCGCTGTAGTCTGCGGTGGGGGCCACGTGGCATTTCGTCCTATTCGCTCCTCACCCTTCACTCCTCACTTTTCTCACCCCAGCAAGACGCCTGCGATCGTTGCGGTCATCAGGTTGGCGAGGGTGCCTGCGAGGACGGCGCGGACGCCGAGGGCCGCGATCTCGCCGGTGCGGCTCGGCGCGAGCGGGCCGATGCCGCCGATCTGGATGCCGATGGACGACAGGTTAGCGAACCCACACAGCGCAAACGTCGCGATGGTGATGGTCTTAGGCTGGATGCTCCCGGCGGCGATGGCATCGGCGAGCAGGGTGTAGGCAACGAACTCGTTGGCGATCACCTTCGTGCCGAGGAAGCCGCCGAAGGTGGTGATGTCGGCCATCGGGACGCCCACGAGCCAGGCAACGGGCGCGAGGACAAAACCGAGCGCGAGGTCGAGCGCGCCCTTATCCTCCGGCAGCGTGACACCGAAGAGTTCCACCGCCCAGCCGATGATGCCGTTGAGGATGGCGATGAGCGCCAGGAACGCGATCAGCATGGCGCCGATGTTAAGCGCCAGCTTCATCCCGTCGGCGGCCCCCGAGGCAGCGGCATCGATCACGTTCTTCGGCCCCTCGTCGAGCACGGCCGCGTTCACGCCAGCGGTGGCTTCGTCGGAGGCCGTGGAGGGTAGCGTGGCTTCGTTGGCGTCGGTCGTGAAGCGCGCGTCCACGTCGGGCACGTCCTCCGTCTCAGGGATCAGGATTTTGGCGAGGATGAGCGCGGCCGGGGCCGCCATCACGCTCGCCCCGAGGAGTTGCTCGGCGAAGAGCTGCTGCCCAACCTCCACGGCCACGCCCGTCGCCTGCGCGTAGCGCTCGCCGAGAAACGCGACGTAGCTCGCCAGCACGCCGCCCGCGATCGTCGCCATGCCGCCGGTCATCACGGCCATGAGCTCGCTGCGTGTCAGTTTCTCCACATAGGGCTTGATCACGAGCGGGGCCTCCGTCTGCCCGACGAAGATATTGGCGCTCACGCTCAGGCTTTCCGGACCGCTCGTGCCGAGCGCGCGGCGCACCACCCACGCCATGCCGCGCACGATCACTTGCATGACGCCGAGGTAGTACAGGATCGACATCAGCGCAGCGAACACGACCACCGTCGGCAGCACCTGCGAGAAGAAGAAGAAGCCCAGCGACCCTTCGCTTGCTGGGCCAAGGCCGAGGCCGCCGAAGATGAACGCGGAGCCGACCTCCACCGCCGCGAGGAAGTCGACGAACAGCCCCGCCACGAACGCGAACGCCGCCTTCGGCCAGCCCAACGGCGCGAACACGGTCGCCATATCCTCGCCCTTGAGGATGAACACGGCGAAGACGAGCTGCAGCAGCAGCCCGAAGCCGACGGTTCGCCAGTTGATGCGCGTGCGGTGGCTAGAGAAGGCGAACGCGATCGCCAGGATGCCAACGAGGCCGAGCAGGCCGCGCAGGAGGTCGGGGACAGACATGGGCAGGGGATAAGCGGGTGGGAACGCCGGAAAGTAGGCGAGGCCGCCCCGGTCGTGCCCGGACGGCCCCGCACTTTTATGCGTTTCTCCTACCTAAAACGGCGCGCCCGCTCACCCGCCCGTGTCCACATCCTTTGATCCGGCTTCCTCCGCTGTCCACACGTCGCCACTGGGGGTGGTGTCCGGGAGGTGGTCGCCGGGGTCGAGTTCGACGCGTGTGACGGCGCCTTCCTTCGGCGTGACGGCAAACGCGATGTCCGTCATGTAGAACGCCTCGACGGGGATGCGCTGCACGTCGGTGCGCCCGTCGGCGAAGGTGAACTGCACGTCGATGGGGAAGACAAGGCCGCCGCGGTTCTCGACGCGCGCGCCCGTGCCGCCGGCTGGCATCGCCGCGACGCCCGTGATGGCGGCGTCGAACGTCTCAGTAGAGTAGACCCAGCCGCGCCAGAACCAGTCGAGGTCCTCGCCCGCCACGTCCTCGATGGTGCGGAAGAAGTCGGCGGGCTGCGGGTGCTTGTAGGCCCAGCGCTCGATGTAGGCCTTGAACGCCGGGTCGAAACGCTCGGGGCCGAGGACGTGGTCGCGGAGGATGAGCAGGCCCTTGGCCGGCTTGCGGTAGGCGAGGAAGCCGAGCGCGTCGCGGCGGATCTGGTCGGGGTAGAGCGCCATCGCCTGGTCCTGCGCCCACGGCTGCTGCATGAAGCTGGCCGCCGCGTTCGAGCGCGTGAGGCGGACGACGCGCGCGTTCTCGCTGTCGTCGTAGAACCGCTCGTTGGCGTGCACGCCGAGGAAGCTGTTGAAGCCCTCGTCCATCCAGGCGTGCCGCCGCTCGTCGGAGCCGACGATCATCGGGAACCAGTTGTGGCCCAGCTCATGGTCGACGACGCCGAAGAGGCCCTTGTCGCGGGCGTTGACGCTGGAGAAGTGGAGCATCGGGTACTCCATCCCACCGACGATGCCCGCCACGCTGATCGCGACCGGATACGGGTACGGGTACCACATCTCGGAGTGCGTGACGATGGAGAAGCGGCCATATTCGGTCGCCTCCTCCCAGCCGGGCGTCTGCGGCGTGCCGATGCCCTCGTGCGAGTAGGCGGACAGCACGAGTACGTCGTTGGGCTCGCCCGTCTCGTGCGTCGGCGGCGTCGTGTAGCCCGCGCCGTCGAGGATGAACGCGGCGGAGGCGGCCCAGGCCACATCGCGGACGTTGTCGGCGTCGAAGCGCCAGGTGAGCGTCTGGGACTTCATCGGCCGCGCGGCGGGCGTGCCTACCTCGTCCGGCGCGACGATGTAGACGCGCTCCTCGCTCGACCGCGCCTCAGCGAGGCGCGCCTGCTGCTCGGGCGTGTAGACCTCGTTCTCGTTCGTGAGCGCGCCCGTCGCCACGACGAACATGTTCGACGGCACGGTCAGTTCGAGGTCGAAGTCGCCGTAGCCGAGGTAGAACTCACCCTGCCCGAGGTAGGGCTGGTGGTTCCAGCCGGTGACATCGTCGAAGACCGCGACTTTGGGATACCATTGCGCGAACTCGTAGACCGTCCCGTGCTCGGCCTCGAAGATGCCCATGCGGTCGGCGCCATAGGGCGGCACGGTGAAGCCGAAACCCATCGAGATGGTGAGTTGCCCGCCTTCAGCCGCCAGCGGCTCGTCGAGCAGGATCCGCAGGCGCGTGTCGGTCACGACATAGTCCACGGCGGCGGTCGTGCCGCCGTGCGTCACCTCGACATCGGAGAGCTTGAAGCCGCCCTCGCTGAACGCCCCGCTCCAACGCGACCCAGCGGGCGTCGTCGCAGCACCGCGGCTGCCGTCGGCGAAGAGGTTCTGCTCCAGGTGCAGCCAGAGGACATCGAGGTCGTGCGGGCTGTTGTTGGTGTACGTGATCGCGACGGTACCGGAGACGCGGTGCGTGGTCGTGTCCAGCGCTACGGCGATGCGGTAGTCGGCGCGCTGCTGCCAGTAGTCGGGACCCGGCGCACCGTTGGCCGCGCGGACGCCGTTCGGGTCGGGGAAGTCGAGCGGCGCAAACATGGCACCGTTCGTCTCCTCAAGTTGGGCGAACGCGGGGGCCGCGACGAGCAGCGCGACGAGCGCGAGGGCAGGGCGGATCGGCATAGAGCAGAAGCGGCGTGGGAGTCGGACGGCGGGGAAGCTACGCGAGGGCGTGAACGTGTGTAGGCATGAACGTGTGGACGTGGGCTTCGCGCGTCCTCCGTGCTCGCTCGGCTCCCCCCCGCTTGCGCGCCGTTGCAGGCGTACAAGCGGGGGGAGACATCCACATCTACCCTGCTCCCCCAACCACCAGCACGATCTCGCCGCGCACCTTCGGCTGGCTGCCGTAGTGCTCCGCTAGTTCCGCGAGGGTGCCGCGGCGGACTTCCTCGAACGTCTTCGTGAGTTCGCGTCCCACCGCTGCAGGACGATCCGCGCCGAGCACGTCGGCGAGCTGGCCGAGGGCTTTCACAAGGCGGTGCGGGCTCTCGTAGAGCACGAGGGTGCGCGGCTCGTCGGCGAGCGCCTGGATGCGCGTCTGGCGGCCTTTCTTCTGCGGGAGGAAGCCCTCGAACACAAACCGGTCCGACGGCAAGCCACTCGCCACGAGCGCCGGGACAAACGCCGTCGGCCCCGGCAGCGCGACCACGGGGATGTCGGCGGCGTGGCAGGCGCGAACGAGCAGGAAGCCGGGGTCGGAGATGCCCGGCGTGCCCGCGTCCGAGATCAGCGCGACGTGCGTGCCCGCCTCCATCTGCGCGACGAGGCGCGGCGTCTTCTGGTGCTCGTTGTGCGCGTGGAAGCTCGTCGTGGGCGTCTCGACACCGTAGTGGGCCAGCAGCACGCCCGAGGTGCGCGTGTCCTCGCAGGCGATGAGGTCGGCCTCGTTGAGCGTCCGCAGCGCGCGGAACGTCAGGTCTTCGAGGTGGCCGATGGGCGTAGGAACGAGCGTGAGCACGGGTCGGGTGTGAGGGGTATGGGAGCGTAGGGGTATGAGGGAAGATCGCGCTGCCCTGAAGCTGCTGCGATGGATGGTGTCCAGCAATCGGTCACGCAACGTCTCCTGCCACTGACCACAGCGAGCACCGAGAGCGTCCCACGAGTGAGCGCAGCGAACGCACCACAGGCCGCACGCGCCAAGAATGAACGAGATCGCCGCGCGCCCGTTGACCTTTCTTCGATGGCCCCGCACCTTCTCGACCCTCGACCCTCGACCCTCGACCCTCGACCCTCGACCCTCGACCCTCGACCCTCGACCCTCGACGGATAACGCGCTCATGCGACTCGCCCCTCTCCTCGTCCTGCTGCTCGTTGCGGCGCTCTCGCCGCTGACCGCCCAGGACCTCCCGCCGCAAGGCACCGACGCCACCTTCGACGTGGGCACCTGGAACATCGAGTGGTTCGGCGACCGGGACGAGGGCCCGACCAACGAGCAACTACAGCAGGACCGCGCCGCCGCGGTGATCGGGCAGAGCGAGATCGACCTCTGGTGCCTCCAGGAGATCGCCAGCACGACCGCGTTCAACAACCTGCTCACCACGCTCGGCGATGGCTACGCGGGGGTTCTCTCCACCGACTCAGGCCGCCAGCGCCTCGCCTACGTCTACCGGACCGACGTCGTGCAGAACCTCGGCACGCAGAACGTGCTCACCAACTTCGACTTCGAGTTCGCGGGGCGGCCGCCGCTCCAGATGCGCGCCCGCGTGTTCACGCAGACCGACGGCGCACCCATCCAGACCGACGTGCGCGCGCTCTGCTTCCACGCCAAGGCGTTCTCCGACGTCAGCTCGTACAACCGCCGCGTCGACGCCTCGGAGGCGCTGAAGAACTACACCGACAACCTCGCCGCGATCAACACGCAGGTGATGATCCTCGGCGACTACAACGACGAACTCGGCCGGTCTACCTCCAGCGGTCGCACGTCGCCCTACGCCAACTTTGTGGACGACGCCGGCTACGTGTTCGCCTCCGCCGAGCTCGACGCAACCAACACGCCGACGTTCTGCGGCAACTCGTCGTGCTCGGGCGGCTCGACGCTCGACCACATCGCATTCACGGCCAACCTCGCTGAGCCGTACGTGGAAGGCTCGGGCGACCGCTACGATGAGATCCTGAGCCCGCTCGGCGGCTACACGTTCACGGTATCGGACCACCTCCCCGTCATCGCCCAGTTCGACTTCGGGCGCGGGGTCAACGCCGAGGACGACGCCACGCCCGTCCGCTTCGCACTCGACGCGCCGTTCCCGAACCCGTTCGCCGAGGCCGCCACGGTCCGCTTCACGCTGCCGAGCGCCGCGCCCGTGGACCTCGCCGTGTTCGACGCGCTCGGCCGCCGCGTGGCGACGCTCGCCTCAGGCACCCGTGCCGCCGGGAGTCACCGGGTCGCGTTCGAGGGCGGCACGCTCCCGCCGGGGCTCTACCTCGTCCGGCTCACTGCCGCCGACGCCACCGCGACGCGACGGCTCGTCCGCGTGCCATAAGCCGAGCACCGTAGCCCAGGCGGCGCTATTCAGGCACCGCAACGCTTCGTATTCACGGCGGCCCCACGGGGTCGCCTTTCTTTTGCCGCACCCGCCTGTCTAGATTGGATCTAAACAAGACCCCACTCCCTGGACCACCCCCTATTTCTCCCCTACCCCCTCTCGTCATGTCTCGCTTTCCTCTGCTCCTCCTGTTCGCCGGGCTGCTCGCGCTCAGCGCCTGCCAACCGGCAACCGATCCCGCCACACCAGACGAGGCCCCTGTTGCCGACGCTGACGGTCCGCTCGTGATCTACTCGGGCCGCAGCCAGTCGCTCATCGAGCCCATCGTGGAGCGCTTCACCGCCGACACCGGCATCGACGTCGAGACCCGCTTCGGCGGCACGGCTGAGATGGCTGCGGCGCTCGCCGAAGAGGGCGCGCAGTCGCCCGCCGACCTCTTCTGGGCGCAGGACGCGGGCGGCCTCGGCTCCATCGCCGACCTGCTGGCCGCGCTGCCCGACTCGCTTCTGGCGATGGTGCCCGAGCGCTACCAGAGCGACGATGGGAAATGGCTCGCCGTGAGCGGTCGCGCCCGCGTACTCGCCTACAGTCCCGAGCGCGCCGACACCGAGAACCTCCCGACGAGCGTCCGCGACCTCACCGACCCGCGCTTCGTGGGCCGCGTCGGCTGGGCCCCGACCAACGGCTCGTTCCAGTCGTTCGTGACCGCCATGCGTCAGACACTCGGCGACGAGGACACCCGCGCCTGGCTGGAGGCGATGGATGCCAACGGGGCCGTCGCCTACCCGCGCAACTCCGCCATCATTGAGGCCATCGCCAATGGCGAGGTGGACTACGGGCTGCCGAACCACTACTACCTCCTCCGCTACCAGAGCGAAGACCCCAACTACCCCGTCGCGCAGACGACCTTCGCCGACGGCGACGTGGGCAACCTGGTCAACATCGCGGGCCTCGGTCAGTTGGCCTCGTCCGAGCGCCCCAACGCCGCAGCCACGTTCATCGCCTATCTCCTGAGCGACGACGCGCAGGCCTACTTCGCCGAGGGCACGAAGGAATACAGCGTCACCGGCGGCGGCACGCCCGAGGCCGTGCTGGGTGCCGCCCCGGCCATCGACCTCAACGCGCTCGCCGACCTGCCAGCGACGCTCGACCTGCTCCGCGAGGCCGGGCTGCTGTAAGTAGAGCTTTCGGCTGACGGCTCTCGGCCGTCGGCGACGCGTCACGATGCAGATTGCCGACCGCCGACGGCCGCAAGCCACCCGCCGCCTCTGGTGGCTGCTCCCCGTCGCCCTCGTGGCGGCGGGCGTGGGCGTGCCGGTGGTCTACCTGCTGATGCGCGCGCTCGCGGCGGACCCGGCGGAGGTCGCGCAGCTGCTCTTCCGAGAGCGGACGCTCGTACTGCTCGGCAACACGTTCGCGCTAAGCGTGAGCGTGTGGGCGCTTGCCTCGGCGATCGCGCTGCCGCTGGCGTGGCTGGCGGTGCGCGTGCGAACCGGCTACGCGGGCCTGCTCACGCTCCTCGGCGTGCTCCCGCTGGCCATCCCCGGCTACGTCACGGCCTACGCCCTGCTCGGACTGTTCGGCGACTACGGCGTGCTCGCGCGGACCGTCGACGTGGTGATCCCGCGCCCCCGCGGCTTCGTTGGGGCGACGGCCGCGCTCGGATTCTACACGGCCCCGTACCTCTTCCTCAACCTCCGCGCGGCACTCCACGGGCTAGACCCCGCGCAGGAGGAAGCGGCCCGCTCGCTCGGCCTCAGCCCCTGGGCAACGTGGCGGCAGGTGGTGCTCCCGCAGCTACGCCCGGCGTTCCTCGCAGGGACGCTCCTCGTGCTGCTGCACGTCCTCGGCGACTTCGGCGTGGTGTCGCTGATGCGCTTCGAGACGCTCAGCTACGCACTCTACATCCAGTACACGTCGGCGTTCGACCGGACGTACGCCTCGGTGATCGCGCTCGTGCTGATGGTGCTGGCGGCGCTGGTGCTCTGGGCCGAGGCGCGGCTCCTGAAGGGCCTCCGCTTCGCCCGGACGGCGAGCGGCACGGCACGTCCGGCTCCCCGCGCGACGCTTGGACGCTGGGCGCCGCTCGCCGTCGGCTTCGTCGCGCTCGTAGCCGTGGCGACCGTCGTCGCGCCACTCGTCACGCTGTGCTTCTGGCTCCTGCAGGCCTTCGACCCGACAGAGTTGCCGAAGCTCGCCGAGGGCGCGTGGAACTCGGTCAGGGCGTCGGCCCCGGCGGCGGTGCTGGCCGTCGCGCTGGCGTTTCCGCTCGCGTGGCTCGGGGTCCGCCACGACACGGCGGCGAGCCGAGTCGCCGAGCGGATGGCCTACCTCGGCTATGCGACGCCGCCCCTCGCGTTTGCGCTCGCGCTGATCTTCTTCTCACTCGGCGTGATACCCTTCGCCTACCAGACGCTCGGTCTGCTCGTGGTGGCGTTCGCGCTGCACTTCTTGGCGGAGGCGATTGGGCCGATTCGCAGCGCGCTCTACCAGACGCCGCCGCGCCTCGAAGACGCCGCGCGGGCGCTCGGGCGGACGCGGTTCGGGGCGTTCCGGGCCGTCACGCTTCCCCTCGCCGCGCGCGGGCTGTGGGTCAGCGGCGCGTTCGTCTTCCTCGCTGCGATGAAGGAGCTCCCGATCACGTTCCTCCTCGCGCCCCTCGGCTTCGACACGCTCGCGATGCGCGTCTGGAGCTACACCACCGACGCGCTCTTCGGGGCTGCCGCCCCATTCGCCCTCGCCATCGTTGCCATCACGGCGCTCTCGGTGGTGCTGCTGCTGTGGCAGGAGCGGAGAGGGTGAAGAGTGAGGCGGTGAGAGCAGAGTGACAAGAGCGAGGCTGAGTGGGGTTGGTGAGCAGGTGAGCATACGTTCTGCGGTGTTTGCCGTCTTCTCTGCCAGCGCGACTCCCCCCCGCTTCGACGCGCCCCCTGATCAGACATCATGGTGGCGGTCAAAGCTGTCCCCCTCAACGTTGAGGGGGACAGTCCGAGGAGCGCAGGCGACGCAGGACGGGGAGAGCCCAGCCGAGCAACTCTCTAACAACTGTTGCACAGGTGCTTATCACCTCCTGCCACTGACCACAGCGAACACAGTGAGCGTCCCACAGGCCGCAGGCCGTCCCACAAGGAAGCGCAGCGACCGAACCACAGGCGGCCCCGCCGCCGCCCCACCCCGAACGTCCAAATCGGCCGAGGGTGGAAACCCCGGTTTTTGCAGGGGCGTAGGTGATACTTCACGTCCACCTCGCTCTTCGTCCACGGCATGTCTAGCCTGATGCGTTCGTCCAGCGTGCTGGTTCCGGGCCCGGTGTTGCGGCTGCGCCCATCGCCCCTGTGCTCCACGGTAGCACGCCCTCGTCCGGCGTGTCCGTATGGGGCGTGGCGGTCTCGCTGTGCCGTGCTGGATCGCGGCTACTAGGTTTCCCGGCGGTGCGTTTCCGCCGTCTCGTCTCTGGTTTCTACCTCGTTCTGATCGCCCCTGACGCCTCGCCGCCCTTTGGGCAGCCGGCGTCTCCACCACCACCTAGCCGCGCCGTCCGGCCTTTCTGTCTTATGGCCTCCCACGTTTCCCTTCCTCCCACGCCCGCCTCGCGCCTCATGCGGCCGATCCAAAGCTTCATGGGCAACGCCGCAGCGGGCGGCATCGTCCTGCTCGCCTGCGCGGCTATCGCGCTCGTCTGGGCCAACTCGCCCTTCGCGCAGTCGTACTTCGACCTCTGGAAGACCTACTTCACGCTCAACATCGGGATCGTTGAGATCAACAAGCCGCTGATCCTCTGGATCAACGACGGCCTGATGGCGCTCTTCTTCTTCCTGATCGGGCTGGAGATCAAGCGCGAGGTGCTGGCCGGTGAGCTGAAGTCGCCGAAGAAAGCGGCGCTCGCGCTCACGGCGGCCCTCGGTGGCATGGTGCTCCCGGCGGCGTTCTACGTGGCCGTCAACCTCGGCGAGCCGACGCTCAGCGGCTGGGGCGTCCCGATGGCGACCGACATCGCGTTCGCGCTCGGCGTGCTGGCGCTGCTGGGCAGCCGCGCCCCGCTCGCGCTCAAGATCTTCCTAACGGCCCTCGCCATCGTGGACGACCTGGGCGCGGTGATGGTGATCGCGCTCTTCTACACGGCCGAGTTGAACCTGAACGCGCTCATGCTCGGCTTCGGCTTCTTCGCCGTCATGCTGGTCATGAACCGTCTCGGCGTGATGCGCACGGCGGTCTACGTCGTGCTCGGCCTCGCGCTGTGGGTGTGCTTCCTCAAGTCGGGCGTCCATGCGACGATCGGCGGCGTACTGGCCGCGCTCGCCATTCCCGCAAGCCGCCGCCTCGACGCGCCGGGCTTCCTGAAGAAGGCCGACTACTACCTCAAGGAGATCCGCGAGGACGCCAAGCCCGGCAACCAGCTCATGACCGCTGACCAGCGCGACGCCGTGCACGCCCTCGAAACGATCTCGAAGGCCGCCGACGCGCCGCTGACGCGCTTCGAGCACGCGCTCCACGGCTGGATCGCCTTCTTCGTGATGCCGGTCTTCGCGCTCGCCAACGCGGGCGTCGCCATCCCGAGCGACTTCGGCGCGCTGCTCGCGAGCCCCGTCATGCTCGGCATTGTGCTGGGCCTCGTCGCCGGTAAGCAAATCGGCGTGTTCGGCTTCGCCTACGCCGCCGTCAAGCTCGGCATCGCCAGCCTCCCCGAGGGCGTCACCTGGAAGCAGGTCTACGGCGTGAGCCTCCTGACCGGTATCGGCTTCACGATGTCGATCTTCATCGCCAACCTCGCCTTCGTGGACGCCGCCGACCTCGATGCGGCCAAGCTCGCCATCCTGATCGCCTCGACCATCTCAGGGGTCGCGGGCTACCTCATCCTCCGCGCCTCGGGCACCCCCGCCGACACAGACGCGCAGGACAAGGCAACGCTGGACGAGTACTACCCCGAGACGAAGGACGGCGTACCGGTAGCGGCCTAGGCGCTTCGCGGTGTGAACGTATGCAGGTGTGGACGTGAGAACGTGGTTCTGCGTCCACACCTGCTTTCATTTTGAACTCATGGCCCGTCCTTCAAAAAAGCGGGAGTTCAGACGCATCGTCGTTGACGGTATCGAATACGCTTGGCGACTGAACACAGTATCCGAGCGCGTTGAGGCTGTCCTTGCGGGAACGCACAACCAGAAGCTAGTCGCCGACATAGGCTGGCGTGACCCCTGGCTCGCTCTCCCGGATCGGGACGACTCCACCATCGAAACCGTGACGCCCCGCATCGCAGCGTGGACTATCCGCGCTGGTTTGAAGCACGGATGGGACCCCGAGGCTAAGGGCACGCCCTTCGCAATCTGCCTGGCGCTACCACAAGAAGACGCGGATAATCTTCCTTCTTCGGCACCGTCTGGGTTCGGCCAAGCATCGCAGGGCTAACACCGTACCCCACGTCCACACCTTCATACGTCCACACGTCCATACTTCTTCTCCTCCCAGCGGGCCATCACGCGGCCGCGGACGGCGGCGTAGTAGGCCTCGTAGCGCGGGACGATGTGGCTGACCTCGAACTCCTCCACGGCGCGGCGGCGGGCGTTGGCGCGCATCGTGTCGTAGAGCGCGTCGTTGGCGAGGATCTCGCGCGTGGCGGCGGCCATCGCCTTCACGTCGCCGAGGTCGCAGAGGAAGCCCGTCTCGCCGTGCACGTTCAGCTCCGGCAGCCCCCCGATGTTGGACGAGACGACGGGCACGCCGCAGGCCATCGCTTCGAGCGCGGCCAGCCCGAACGTCTCGCTGCC
>JBCDFF010000093.1:0-12046 GCA_039178415.1 Bacteroidota bacterium | reverse complement strand
GCCGCGCAGGAGGCTGAGCAGGACGAGGTCGGCGCGGCTCCCGTCGGGACGAGGCAGGTAGCTCCGCAGCACGCCCTCCCGCTGGACGCCCACCTTGTCGAGCGCGCGGAGGCTGCGCGCGTTGTCGCCGTGCACGCCGAAGCCGATGCGCGCCGCGCCCAGCGTGTCGAAGGCGAACGCGAAGAGCAACGCCTTGGCGTGGGTGTTCAGCCCGGTGCCGTGGAAGTCGGTGCCGAGCCACGTGTGGCCGAGCTTGAGCGTGCCGAGGCTCGGGTTGAGTTCGTAGAGGTGCGTGAGGCCCGCGATGCGGCCGCTCGCCTGGTCGTGCACCGCAAACGGGTAGGCGTGCCCGGCCTCGCGCTGGGCGATGGCGGCGTGGACGTAGCGCGTCAGGTGCGGCTCGCCGCAGCCGTGCTCCAGGAAGTACGTCCAGACGCGCGGGTCGGCGGCGACCGGGCGCAGCGCCTCGATGTGCGACGCCTGCAGGGGGCTCAGCCGCACCACGTCGTCTTCGAGGACGTAGGTCTTCCGGTAATCGAACGCGCGCATGGAAACCAGAGTCAGCGTGTCGAAATCGTTGGCATACTGCTATCTCCCACCCTCGTCATCCCCGACTTGATCGGGGACCTATACCAGCCACCGTGTGGGTCCCCGCTTTCGCGGGGATGACTGAAAAGGGTGTGCGGAGGCATCCCGATCAACCGGTGTGGTCAGACGTGCTCGTTGAGGACTTGCTCGTGGAGCAGGTCGAGCGTGCACGCGGCGGTCCACGAGAAGGCCCCGCCGCCGTAGCCCGCGCTCAGCGTCGCGGCGACGGCCTTCTGCGGCTCGAAGTACTCGTAGAAGCCGAGCGTGCTCACGAGCTCGATCAGATCGCCGCGGACCAGCCCAGCAGTGTCGAGGAAGCCATAGCGCTTTAAGCCAAAGTAAATCAGCCAGTTCATCTGCGACCAGATCGGCCCGCGCCAGTAGCGCTTCGAGTCAAAGAGCGGGCTGTCCACGTCGAAGCTGGGGCAGAGGTAGTGGCCACGCGCGTGGAGGTTCTGGAGGTAGGCGTTGAGGCGCTGCGCCTGCTCGGTCGAGGGAACGCCCGCGTAGAGCGCCGTCAGCCCGCCGATCTCGTGGTGGGCGATGGGCTCGTCGCCGCGCACGTCGTAGGCGGTGAACGTCTGCAGGTCGTCGTTCCAGAGCTTCTCGCGGAAGCGCGGCACGGCCTGCTGCTGCCACTCTTCCACCTCGCCCACGTCGAGGCCAAACCGCTTGCCGAGGGCGATCAGGCTCTCGTTCGAGCGGATGAGCACCGCGTTCATGAGCGTGTCCTGCACCACGAACGGGCTCTCGTCGAAGATGCCCGCCTCGTCGTACTTGTGCTTCTTGCCGAGCAGCAGGAGGTAGACGTACCGGTCGTATTGGTAGGAGGTCGGTCGCTCCTCGGACGGGGCGAGGCTCGTGTCGCGCCGGTGGTACTCCGGCAGCATCCCGGGCTTGATCTCGATGCGGTCCATCGACGTGTCCCACAGCGGCGAGTTATCCCGGCCCGACTCCCACGGGTGGAAGATGAACGTCAGTCCCTCGCGCTCCGGGTCGCGGTGCGTGTAGAAGAAGCGGTGGCTGTGGACGATCTTCGGGAAGAGGTGCTTGGCGAACGCGACCAGGTCCTCGTCGTCCGGGTACTTCGCCAGCAGGGTCTCCAGCACGAAGCCGTGCACGGCGGGTTGCGTGATGCCCGACGTCTTCGGCCGCTGCGGCGCGCCCGCGTTGACGTGGCTGCCCCAGAAGTCGTGGTTGGGGAAGTACGTCTCCTCGGTTTCGCTGTGGAAAATGATGTGCGGCACCATCCCGTTCGCCCACTGGCCCGAGAACAGCGAGTCGAGCTCGCGCATCGCGTAGTCGAGCCGGAAGTAGCTGTGGCCGAGGCTCGTGAAGCCGGAGTCCCAGTTCCACTGGAACGGATACAGCTTGGCTGTGGGGATGGTGAACCCGTCCTTCCAGTTCGCGTCGAGGATGCGTTCAGCGTCGCGGACGAGGTCGTTGACGAGGGGGTCGGCTTCGGTGGTCAGCATGGCGAGGCTCGGTATGGAAGGAGGCGCAACGGGATGAGACGACCCCGTTGCACCCCCCTATGTCACTAGACACCCGTGTCACTAGACGCCCGTGTCACTAGACGCCCGTGTCACTAGACGCCCGTGTCGCTGGACGTGTGTCACTGGAACGAGGCCGGCGGTACGCCTCAGGTGGGGTGTACCGCCGGCGCTCCTGCCACCTAGAAGCTAAACGCTGCCTTGAGGAACACGCGGCGGGGCAGAATGGGACGCCCGACGAAGAAGTCGTTGCCGCCACTTTGGGCGTCGCCCTGGCGGGGGGAGCCCTCGGTCACACCTGCCGCGTCGAAGAGGTTGAAGACCGACACGCCGAGGCGCACCGACTCCTGCTCGCCGAGCGGGATCGTGTAGCCCGCGCCCGCCCGAACGATGGTGAAGCCGTCCAGCTCGACCGTGTTGGCGTCGTTGGCGAACTTGCTGCCGAGGAAGTTCGCCGAGAGGTTCACGTCGAAGCCGCGCACCTCATAGTCCACGCCAACCAGACCCATCACGTTGGGCTGGCGGCGTAGCTCGTTGCCCTCCTGCTCCGGGTTGCCCTCGACCTTCGTGAACTCGTGCGCCTGGAGCGTGAGGTTGCCGTAGAGGTTGACGCCCTCCACGGGGGTGACGCTGGCCGACATCTCGGCCCCGAGGGTACGGGTACTCTGGACGCGCACCTGCTCGACGATGGCACTCGGGTTGTTGGGGTCGTTGATGAAGTCGACGCTCCGCCGGTCGTCGAGGCTGACGAAGAAGAGCGCCAGCGTACCAGCCACGTTGCTCTGCGCATACTTGAGGCCCGTCTCGGCCTGGAGCACGATCTCCGGCTCGTAGCTCTGCGGGACGCCTGGCGTCTCGTTCGGGAACCCGACCGAGCGCAGCTCAGGGAAGAAGTAGCCGCGCGAGCCGTTCGCGTACAGGTTGAGCGCCCCCGTCACCCGGTAGAGACCGGCCAAGGCCACGGCGAACCCGTCGGCGGAGACTTCGCCTCGCTGGAAGGTGTTGCTGCCGACGCCCGTCTCGCGGGTGATGATGCCCGAGGCACGCTCCCACCGCACGCCCACGTCGACGCTGAAGGACTCGGCGTTGTACTCGTTGCCGGCGAAGAACGCGATCTTTCTGCTCTCGTGGCGGCGGTTGGCCGTCTGGCCGCCGGAGATGAACCCGCCGACCACATCGGTCGTGTCGGCGTCGGGGAAGGTGATGCTGACCATGCGCGGCGCGTTGCGGAAGTCCCCGACGAAGTTGGTGATCCAGTTGTTGTCCTCCGCTTTGGTGTTCGAGAGGAAGGTCCCGACGCTGATGTTGTGGTTGCCGATGGTCTTCGTCAGGTACGTCTCGTTGACGAGTTCCTCCATCGGGCGCTCGCGGTCGAGGATGCGGTTCTGGAAGAGCAGGTCGCCAGGCGCGAGCGGCGTGCCGTCATCCGCGTAGGTGAAGACGCCGTTCGCGGGATACCCTCGGCTGGAGAGGTAGCCCTCCTGCGACTCGGGGACGTTGTTCACCCCGTCGCCGTCGAGGAAGAGATTGAAGAAGTGGTCGTACCGCGCGGCCTTGGCCTTCGAGGACAGCCGCCAGTCGTCGCCAAACGTGTGATCGAGGGCAACCATGAGGTAGCCACCGCGCGTGCTCACGCCATTCGCGATGGGCGACTCGAAGCGGCCGAAGGGCGTGTCGAACGAGAAGTCGGTGGCCTGGCTGGTGAGCGTCGTGAAGACGGTCTCGCCGTCGTTGCCGACGGGGCGCTCGCGCTGCCCCTCGTCGTTGGCGAGCGGGTAGGGCAGGTAGAACTGGACGTTGTCGTCGATGGCCTGGCCGTAGACGGTCACGAAGCTCTTGGCGTCGTTGAAGAGCGTGCGCACGTTGGCTCGGAGTTGGTAGCCGCGTGTGGGCATGCCGGTCTCCAGCGGTCCGTCGTCATAGCGGTAGAAGCCTGAGACGGCATAGGAGACGTTTTCGCTCAGCGGGCCGGCCGTGAGGAAGTCGGTCTTGATGCGTCCGTCGGGCGTACCCTCGAACTGGACCTTGTTTTCCTGCTGGAAGGACCCGGTGACGCTCGTGTAGTTGATGATGCCCGCCACGCTGCCCGCGCCGAAGAGCGTCGAGGAGCCGCCGCGCACGAACTCGAGGTTGCGGATGCCGATGTCGTTGCGGAAGTAGACGTCGTGCGCCGACGAGTTGAGGCCGAAGGTGCTCAGCACGGGCAGGCCGTCGACCTGCAGCGGCGTGAACTGGTACTGCCCGCCGGACGGCATGCCGCGCACGAACACGTTCGAGGCGACCTCGCCGCCGCCGCCCTCAGCGGTGATGCCGGGGATCGTGCGGAGGATATCGGCCTGCGAGCTGCTGCTCAGGCGCTCTAGCCCTTCGGCGTTGACCAGCGTCACGGACATCGGCGAATCTTCCTGCGTGCGCCCCAGGAAGGAGCCGGTCACAACGAGCTCGCCCGCCATGAGGTTGTCCAGGCTCAGGGCAACATCCTGCGTGTAGCTCTCGCCGTCCGCTACCTCGATGCTCAGCTCGAAGGTCGTGTACCCGATGTAGGAGTAGACGATCGTCCGGGTCCCGGCGTCGACCTCCAGGCTGTAGACCCCGTCGAGGTTGGTCGTCGTGCCGAAGAGCGTCCCCTGCACGACGATGTTCACGCCTGCGAGCGGTTGGCCCTCGTCGTCCGTGACGGTGCCGGAGAGCGTGCCCTGGGCGCTCGCGGCGACGGGCAACACGCCTACGAGCAGGGCGCAAAGTAGGAGGGCAAATCGGGTCAGGGGGGTGGGTGTCCGTTGCATGGGGGGTCCCTCGCGGAGATGGCCAGTGGGAAGTGTGGACTCCATGATAGAAGCGCTTTTTTAGTCGATTTCGACATGGAACTGCCAACTTCTGACACGATCCTATCAATCCTGTGCCGCACCAAGCCAGTTGGGTGCACGACGCTCGGCATCTCCCGATCGCCATCGGGTTCGCAGGTTGGGTGCCGGGGTCGTAGGTTGCGCAGACCTCCGCCGCTGGTCTAGCTCCCCCCATGGTGTCATGCTGAACTCGGCTCAGCATCTCGGCCTTGCAGGGAACCACCGCATTCGCCAGGGATCCTGAATCACGTTCAGGATGACAAAAACCAAGGGTCCCAGCGGATTTGGACCACGCCTCCCCTACGCTTCGCCTCCCCTATGCTCCGCCGCCGTGAAGCCTGAATTCGAGAAGATCGTCGAGTCGCCCGAGCACTCGTTTTTGGCCAAGGTAGTCAACCGGCCGAGCCGGCCGAGCCTGAGCCAGGCGTGGCACTTCCATCCGGAAATCGAGGTGTGCTACACCCGCAAGAGCCACGGGCGGCGGTTCGTCGGCAACCAGATCTCGGACTATGCGGAGCACGACCTCGTCATGCTCGGCTCCAACCTCCCGCACGGCTTCACGACCGACGTGCCGTCGAGCCAGATCGTCGTCCAGATGACCGACGACTTCATGGGGCGGGACTTCCTAGACAAGCCCGAACTGCACGCGATCAAGCAGCTTTTTGCCCGCTCCAAGCGCGGCCTCGTCTTCCACGGCGCGACCAAGGACCGCGCCTGCGCGATGCTGCCCGTGCTCCTGCGCGAGGACGGTATCCCGCAACTGCTGAGCCTCCTGGAGCTGCTCCACGGCCTCGCCGACACCGATGAGGTCACGGAACTATGCTCCAAGGAGTATGCGATGGACCTGACCGAGTCGCACCTCGGCCGTATCCGCATCGTGTACGACCACGTGATGCGGCACTACAAAGAGGAGATCCGCATCGAAGCGATCGCCAACAAGGTCAACCTGTCCGAGGCGGCCTTCTACAAGTTCATCAAGCGCACGACGAAGAAGACCTACACCCAGATCATCAACGAATTCCGGATCTACCACGCCGGGCGCATGCTCATGGCGACCGACAAGCCAATCTCGCAGATCGGCTACGAGAGCGGCTACAACAACATCTCGTACTTCAACCGCAAGTTCAAGGCGATCATGCACAAGACGCCGCGCGACTTCCGGGCGCAGTACCTGGGCCGCGCCGCCTGAGGGGCAGCGTGCCCCGCCGTGCCCCAACGCGCTACGGGGCGAGGCGATCTACGCGCCAGCCGTCGTCCGTGCGGACGTACTGGAAGCGGTCGTGGAGCCGCTTCGTCCCGCCCTGCCAGAACTCGACCAGGCGGGGAACGACGCGGTAGCCGCCCCAATGCGAGGGGCGCGGGATCGGCGTCGCGTTCTCGCCCTCGCCGTATTTCACCGTGAGGTGGCGCAGGCGCGTCTCGAGCGCCTCGCGGTTGGGCACCGGCTCGCTCTGCGGCGACGACCACGCGCCGAGCTGGCTGCCGCGCGGACGCTGTGCGAAGTAGGCGTCGGACTCGGCCGGGGCGATCTGTTCGACGGTCCCCTCGACACGGACCTGGCGTTCGAGCGCATGCCACCAGAAGACGAGCGCGGCGTGCGGATGCGCGGCGAGCTCGGTGCCTTTGCGGCTCTTGTAGTTGGTGTAGAACACGAACCCCCGCGCGTCAGCCCCGTCGACCAGGCGGTCTCGGTCGAGGGCCTTGAGGAGCACGATGCGGCCCGCGGGGTGCCCGTCGGCCGTCATCGTTGCGAGCGTCATCGCGTTGGGCTCGGGGACCTGCGCAGCGATCGCCTCGTCCAGCCACGCACGGAACTGCGCGATAGGGTCAGCGGCGAGCCCGTCGGCGGTCAGGCGAGCGCGGGTGTATTCCTCGCGGAGATCAGCGAGGCGCGGCGGGGCGGCGGAGGGCGTGGGCATAGTTTCTGCGAGCGAACGGTGGAGAACACGCGAGGCTGTGCACGAGAGCAACCCGCGCCGGTTCGGGCCGGTTCTCTCGCCGTCGCTCCGCCTCCTCATTTGACTCGACCTCCACACCGCCGATGACCGCCCCGTATTCGATTCCCGCCGCGAAGCGCCAACCGCCCTACGCCCAGGGCCACAAGCGGAAATGGCAGTGGATGGCCCCTGCGGGCCTCGTCGCCATCGGGCTGGGTGCGAGCGCGGTCGCGGACGCCGCCACCCGCAAGGCCGCCGGGCAGCCCTACTTCACGCGCGGAACCGTCGCCCTTGCTGTCCTCAATGCGGGCCTCTGTGTCTTCGGCGACGCCGTGAAACACCGCGCCCTCTTCGAGATGAAGACGGGACGATAGGGAGAGACACAGGACGTGGAGAGCGCGCGTCGTCACACGGCGCTTGTCATCCAGCGTTGGATCTGCTCCGCCGCGTCGCGGCCCGTCTCCAGGGCGCGGTGGACGCGGCCCTGACCGACGAGGTAGTCTCCGGCGAAGAACAGGCCACACGCCGCGCTCCCGGCAAGGGCGTCGAGGTCAGCCGCCGACGTGGGCAGCGCGTAGCGCCAGCGCTGGGTGTCGGTCCACGCTGGCTCCGGCAGGGGCGCGCTAAGGAGCGTTTCGAGGTGCGGCCGGGCGAGGTCGAAGAGCGTGGCACGGTCGGCGTCGTAGTGCGCGCGGGTCCAGGCATCGCTCATCTGGGCAACGAGCACCGTGCGCCCCTCGGGGACGTGCCCCGGCTTGTCGTTTTCGAACGAGAGCCAGGCGACTGGAAACGAGCGGCTCGTATCGACTAGCCCATACGGCGTCACGCCGTCCTTCGTCGGTCGGTCAAGCGCCTCGTCGAAGGCAAGCACGAGGGCGAATTGCGAGGTGTAGGCGGCTTGCCCGACGGCCTCTACGAGCCGATCGCGGAGCCAGGCGTCGCCCAGGTCGCTCGCGGCGAGGAGGTCGCGCGTCTGTGGCCCTGGCGGCGTGAGCAGCACCGCGTCGAACGTGCCAAGGGCGTTGCCGTCCGTGGCGCTGTCGGTGCCGAAGAGGTGCCAGCCGTTTGGCATTCGGGCCAGGCGCTCTATGCGCGTCTCGGTGCGGACGGACACGTCGGCGGCATCGGCGAGGAGCTTGCCGAGCCGCGAGAGCCCGTCGCGGTAGGTCAGCTTCGGCGCGGCGTCGGCGTGAGCGGCCTCTGGGTGGAGCACGCCGTCTGCGTCGAACGGCCAAACGGGGTTCGTGACCTCGACGAGGTCGGCGGCAGGCAGGGCGTCGCGGAGCAGGCGGTGCGCCCACGAGTCACGCTCGGGTTTGGCGTAGTTGGCTCCGTGGTCGTAGCGGACGCCGTGCCGCCCGCGTGTGGCCGCGCGCCCGGTGGGCCCTCGGCTCTTCTCGAAGACGGTGACAGCCAGGGCGGCGTCGCGGAGGACGTAGGCGGCAGCGAGGCCAGCCGCCCCGGCCCCGATGATGGCAAGACGCGGGGGGGGCGCAGACATGGGGGAGGTGAAGCGAGCGAGAGTCGAGAGAAGCACGGCGCTCTGCCAGAACGGTTTCCGGCGGGCTGTCGGCCAGCACCTCTCCGGTTCGGTTGCCACGGCCTCGCCGCGATACTGCCTCGCTGCTACCCTACCGAAAGCCAGACCGCCACCAGCGGCAACCCGTGCGCGTTTTCGTGACGGCCCGAGGCCACTACGTGGTCCGCACCTCCTCCCCGGCGGTCCCCACCTCAACGCGTTGAACGCGTCTCACTCGTTCTCCGTGATGCTGAGGGGCTGCCATGTTGGGGACGCTGCCGCGTTGCGGGGGGTGCGGCGCTGCCCCGTCTGGCGCGGCGGGTAGGGCCCCAGCAGCAGCGATCCCGCGACATCGCCCTGCGGAGGCGGTGCCGCGGCACCCGGCAGCATCTCGTGCATGAGCGTGTTGAGTTGCTTGCGCGTGAACGGCTTGCTGAGGTAGCCGTCGAAGCCCTGATTGAGGAAACGCTCGCGGTCGCCGGGCAGGGCGTAGGCGGTGAAGGCCACGATGGGCACGGTGGCGTAGTGATCGTCCTCGCGGAGGTGCAGCATGACCTCCTCGCCCGAGGTCTTCGCGCCGAGGTTGATGTCGAGCAGCACCGCGTCGTAGGCGTGGGCCTGCGTGAGCCGGTAGGTCTCCTCGGCGCTGGCAGCGGTGTCCGCGTCGAAGTCGGCGTGGAGCATGCGCTCCATGAGGAAGCGTGTCTGCTGGTTGTCGTCCACCACACGCACGCGGCGGCGCTGCGCAGCGGCCGGCGGCGCGGTGTCGGGCTTCGGCTCGACCGCGACCGGGGCCTCGTCGCTGCGCGGGAAGGTGACCGTGAAGACCGTGCCGACGTCGAGGGTGCTCTTCACCTCGATGGCACCGCCGAGCTTCTCCACGAGGCGCTGCGTGATCGTGAGCCCGAGGCCCGTGCCTTCGTGGTCGCGCCCGATGCCCTGCGACGCCTGCTCGAACTCGCTGAAGATGCGCGGCAGGAACGCCTCGTCGATGCCGGGGCCGGTGTCGCTCACGACGAGGCGCACCAGCGTTGGATCGGCCTCCACGAGCACATCGACTTCGCCCTCCCGGGTGAACTTGATCGCGTTGCCGACGAGGTTGTTGATGATGCGGCTCATCGCGCCCTGATCGAGCAGCGCGTGGGCGACCGGTGCGGTCACGCGGACGTTGAGGGCGAGGCCCTTGTCCTGGGCAAGCGGCGCGAGCAGATCGACGTTCTCCGTCACGAGCGCGCCGACCTGAAGCGGCTCGGTGGTAAGCTCCATCCGGTCGGCCTCGAGCCGCGCCAGGTCGAGCACCGAGTTGAGCGTGTCGAGCAGACGCTGTCCGCTGCGCGAGATCAGGTTCACGAACTCGCGGTGGTGCTCGTCGACTTCTTCCGACAAGACCGACGCGAAGCCCAGGATGCCGGTGAGCGGCGTCCGGATCTCGTGGCTCATGTTCGCCAGGAACGAGCTCTTGAAGCGGGCCACTTCCTCGGCGTGCTCCTTGCTCTTGCGCAGGACCGTCTCCGCGCGCTTGCGGTCGGTGATGTCGCGGATGTTGAGGATGAGACCATGCAGGTGTGAGTCGGTGAGCCGGTTGCTGCCGGTCACCTCGGCGAACACGTAGTGCCCGTGTGCGTGGCGCAACTGGACCTCCATGCTCGGGAGCGCCCCCTCCCGCTCCATGGCGTACTGGAGCGTCCTGGCCATCCGCTGCCGGTCGTCGGGGTGCACGAAGCGGGTGTAGGGCTGGCCGACCTGCGAGCGGGGCGAGACACCCAGCATTGACTCGATGGCGGGGCTGACGTATTCGATGGCGCCCTCTGCCGTGAGCACGGCAATGACGTCGCTGGAGTGGCGGACGAGCGCGCGGAACCGCTCCTCGCTCTGGCGCAGGCGCTCTTGCGCTTTCTTGTGAGCGGTGACGTCTTCCAGGGTCCCCTCGAAGAAGCACACCTCGCCCTCCGCATCGGACACAGCCCGGGCGTTCAGCCGGGCGTGCACCGTCCGCCCGTCCCGCGCCACGAGGTCGAGCTCGTGCTGGCTGACCCGACCGTGCTGACGCAGCCGCTCGACCAGGGTCACGCGATGGGCAGGATCTGCGTAGAGCGAACTGACGACCGCATGTTCGCGACGAAACGCGTCGAGCGACGCATACCCCAGCATGCGTAGGAATGCCGAGTTGGCCAGCATCACCTCCCCGTCGGGCGTGGTCTGGTACATCCCGATCGGGAGCTGCTCGAACAACTGCTGGTAGCGGGCTTCGCTCTGCCCTAGCCGACCGCGAAGCCCGCGTACTCCCTTGGAGAGTCGGTTTAGCTCGTGTCGTGTGTGGCGCTCATAGAGCCATCCCACCAAGGCGGCGAAGGTGAGGCCGGAGACGAGCGCGAGCAAATCGAAGCGGATGCGCACCAGTCCGCCCGTGTAGTTCGGAAAGGCGTAGCCCTGCTCGGTGAGGATGTAGAGGACGGCCAGGCTGGCTACCCCGGCGATCAACGTGCTGATGGTGCCCACCGGGCCCACGGTGACGGCGGCGGCCATGGGAATGAGGGGCACCCAGTAGAGCGCGGGGTCGTCCAGGCCGCCATCCAGCAGCGCCATCGTGACCATGATGCCCAGCATCGAGAAGGCTTGGATCAGTCCCAGCACGGTGGCGGTGCGGCTCCAACGCAGGAGCAGGGGGCAGGCCAGCAGCGTCATCACGGTGAGCCCCGCCATCGCAGCGTCACGCGCCCCGATGTGTCGGTAGATCTGCTCCGTGATAATGACGCCGAACGGGAACACCACAAACGCCCCGACGACGATGGCGCGCATGCGGCGGCGCTCGGTCTCCGAGATCGGCGCTTGGGGCAACAGGCGGTCGATCCGATCCAGCGCCCACGTGCTGAGCCTGCCCCACAAGGCCTCCCACCTCGACCCCTTCGAGGGGACCGGGCTAGGGCCAGAATCAGAGGACGCAGGGCGGGACACAGGGGCGACGATCGCAGGCGGCGGACATGGAGAGGAATGCCTCGACCAACACAAACTGTACCACACTGGGCTCAGCGTCGGCCCGTTGCATTTTCGGACGGCCTTGGGCGCTGCAGCGTCTGGCTTTGACGCCTCGGCGTTCCACTATCGGCCTTCGCCGCGTACCTTTTGCGCAGCCGCCGCGTGCTCCCCCGTTCTCCCGCCTGCGGCCCACGAAGCCTTTGCGCCCATGCAACCACCTTTTTTCCTTGCCCGCCGCTTCGTCGCGGGTGAAACGCTCGAAACCGCGCTCCCCGTCGTCACGAGCGAGTTGCGCGACGGCCTCCACGTGGCTCTCGACCTGCTCGGCGAGGACGTGACCGACCCCGAGCAGGCGGCGTACTACACGGACGTCTACGTCGCCCTCGCCGAGCGGCTCGCGCACCTGCCGCGCCCCGACGGCACCGACCTCAACATCTCGATCAAGCTCTCGATGATGGGCCAGGTCATCGACCACGACCTGTGCGAGCAGCACCTCCGCCGCCTCCTCGACACGGCCAAGCAGCACGGCGTCTTCGTGCGCCTCGACATGGAAGGCTCGGCGCTCACGCAGTCCACGCTCGACCTCTTCGAGGCCGTCTACCCGGGCTACCGCGACTACGTCGGCGTGGTCCTCCAGGCGATGCTCCACCGCACCGCCCGCGACGTGGAGCGGATGTGCGAGTTGGG
>JBCDFF010000092.1:0-12073 GCA_039178415.1 Bacteroidota bacterium | reverse complement strand
GACGACTGGGCAGGCGACACGGCACATAGCCTCCTGCTGCTCACGATGGACCTGGGCGAACGCGACCTCGCGGAACCCGTGCGACGCATGGCGCAGACCGAGCGCTATGCCGAGGACGCGGCTCTGCACGCGCGGCTGCTGCAGACGCTCACGTTCCTCGACGCGAAAATGCCGGTGGCGTTCTGGAAACAGGAGACCAAGCGCAACCCCGAGCAGCACCTGGCTGTGGCGTTCACGGGCCTGCTTGCGCACTCGCCGCACGTGTCCCTTGGTCTGCTCGCCGACGTTCCGCTCGACACCGAAGAGCGCCAGGCTGCGCTCTACCCGACGCTGCGCGGCCTGCTGGCCCACCCCGATTATTCCTGGGAGGATCTACGCGTTGCGATCACCGATTGCTGCCTGACGCTCTCCGCTGAGACGTGTGACTTTCTCGCCTCCGCCCTGCCGGAACTTGACGTGAACCAGACTCAGACGCTGACAGACCGCTACGCTGCTGCGCGCGCTGTGCTAGGCGTACACGGACTGGCTCCTCAGCCTGAATCGCTCAACTACGCGCTCGCTGCCTAGATGGCTGATCCGATCCGCCCGAGCCGCTCTGGCGGTCCGAAGCCGCTCTTCATCACGTTCTACTCCTTCAAGGGCGGGGTCGGGCGGACGATGGCGCTGCTGAACGTCGCGAACATCCTCGCGGGATTGGGACGGCACGTGCTGATGATCGACGTGGACCTGGAAGCTCCGGGGCTGACGCTGTTCCAGGACAGAACCCTAGGCGCAGGTACGTCGCAGAAACAGCAGGGCCTCGTGGACGCCTTTCGCGCGTTCCTCGACACGCCCGAGGACGCTGCGCTGATGGACGACAGCCCGGAGCGGTTCATGAACCTCTATGTGCGCCAGGATCTCCCCTTCCCGGGGAGCCTGAAGCGCCGCGACGGCGGCTACCTCGACCTCCTCCCGGTGGGCCGTCTCGACGAGACCTACGAGCGCACGCTCTACGGACTCGACTTCGGCGAGGTGTTCGAAGCAGGCGTTGGCAAGCCGATGATCGACCGGCTGAAAGCGCTGCTCACGGACACCGGGCGCTACGACTACGTGCTCATCGACTCGCGCACGGGCTTCTCGGACGAAGGCAGCATCTGCACCCGCTTCCTCGGCGACTACCTCGTGGTATTGACGGGGCTGAACCGCCAAAACCTGCGTGGTACGGCTCGCTTCCTGGAGCGCTCCGGGCTGACCGACCGCAAAGGCCGCATTGCGATGGTGGCATCTCCGGTACCGCTCTTCTACGAGGAGGTCCGCGCAGAGCGCTTGAAGGTAGCCGAGCAGATGCTCGCAGATGTAGGCGTAGATGTGCCTCTAGACATTCAGATTCCCTACCATCCGCTCCTCGCGCTCGACGAAGACCCGAATGTGCAACCGCTGCACAAGACAGATCTGGACGGTGCTTATCAAGAACTCACAGCGGTATTGCGCCAGTGGGCTAACGACGTACCTGAGACCCGAATCCAGGAGGTGTTGAATCTGGTAAGCCAGGGACAGGAGAACCGTGCCCTTGTCATATTCACGGAGGTGGGCGAAGAGAATCCGCAGCTTGCTCTTCAAACCGTCAACAGTGTAGGGTTTCTCTTGGTGGAACAGTCGCCAAGGGCAGTGATTCCGCTTCTCACCCATGCGTTGAGGCTGGAAGACCACACGCACCCGACACAGCAGCTTGGAAGGCTGTTCGAGATGCTTGCGGCAGCTCAACACCGCTCAGGAGCCTCCGCGCGATCGGTGGATGCCTATGAGCAGGCGCTAGCGATTCATCGCGAGATCGGAGACTACCACCGCGAGGGGATTGTTCTTATCAACCTAGGCACTGTCTACCTCCGCCTGGGAGAGGTGAAGCCTGCCATCGAGTACTATGAACAGGCACTCGACATCGGCCAGGCAACTGAAGACCAGCACTTGAAGGGAGGTGCTCTAGCAAAACTAGGCAGTGTTAGACTGCGCCTGGGAGAGGTGAAGCCTGCCGTCGAGTGCTATGAGCTGGCACTGGCAATTCATCGCGAGATCGGAGACCATAGTGGTGAGGGCTCAATTCTCGGAAACCTGGGCGCGGTCTACCTGCAGTTGGGGGATATGAAGCGTGCTATCGAATACTATGAGAAGGCACTAGTCATCAGCCGAGCGACCGAATCAAAATACCGTTACCTGGAGGGAGGCATCCTTGTCAGCTTGGGCGCGGTCTACCTGCAATCGGGAGAAGTGAAGCGTGCTATCGAGTACTGTGAGCAGGCACTCTCCATTTCCCGGGAGGTAAGCGATCGCCGCCATGAAGCGTTCGCCCTCGGCAATCTTGGCATCGCTCATGCGCGTTTCAACGATCCAACGAAGTCACGCAAATACACTATGGAGTCCTTCAAGATCGCGGAAGAGCTTGGCCATCCTCCGCTAGCAGCGAGCCTAAATCTGGATCAAATCACGGCGCTTAGCTACCTCGATGACGAGAGTATCCTAGAGACACTGCGGAAAAGGTGGCCGCTTATTACAGATCACGCTAGTGCGTTCGAGCGCGCTCAGGCGCACGTAGTCCGAGCGCGTGTGCTGGCAAAGCAAGGACAGCCGGAAGAAGCCACTGAGAGTGCGGAGGCAGCGTTGGAGTTTTATTTCCCTCGTAGCGTGGACTCCGTTTGGTCACGGGAGGCCAAAGAGATCCTACACGAGATTAAGAACTCTACTAAGCGTGTTCAGCAGCATCTCTCTCGGGCACGCGTATTCCTAAAACATGGAAGGCTCGAAGCCGCTGCTGAGAGTGCACACGCTGCTCTTGAAGTCTACCGACCAGGCAGCACGAACTCCGAACTAGCTGAGGCGGCGCGTGAGATCCTGCGCAAGATCGAGTCAGGAGAGGCGTAGCTACGCCATCTCTGCCTTGCGCTCTTGGAGCGCCTTCTTGCGCTTGTGCGGGTCGAGGTGGCGCTTGCGGACGCGGTAGACCTTCGGCGTGATCTCGATGAGTTCGTCGTCGCGGATAAACTCGATGGCTTCCTCCAGGCTCATCCGGCGAGGCGGGTTGATCTTCTCGAAGTTGTCCGCCGACGCCGCGCGCATGTTGGTCAGCTTCTTCTCCTTCGTGATGTTGGCTTCGAGGTCCTGATCACGGCTGTTCTCGCCGATGATCATGCCGTTGTAGACCTCGTCGCCGGGCCCGACGAAGAGCTGGCCGCGCTCCTGCAGGTTGATGATCGAGTAGCCCGTCGCCTTGCCGTTGCGGTCGGCCACGAGGGCACCCGAGGCGCGGTGGCTGATCGGCCCGGCCCACGGACGGTAGCCCCCGAAGAGGTGCGTCAGCAGGCCCGTGCCCTTCGTGTCGGTGAGGAACTCCGTACGGTAGCCGATGAGGCCGCGCGCGGGGATCTCGAACGTGAGGCGGACGCGGCCCGTACCGTGGTTGATCATCTTCGTCATCTGCCCCTTGCGCCGCCCGAGCTTCTCGATCACGACGCCCATGTGCTCCTCCGGCACGTCGATCGTCGCCTCCTCGTACGGCTCGTGCGTTTTGCCATCGACTTCCTTCGTGAGCACCTGCGGCATACCGACGGCGAACTCGTAGCCCTCGCGGCGCATCTGCTCAATGAGGATCGCCATCTGCAACTCGCCGCGCCCGAAGACGAGGAAGCGGTCGGGCGTCTCGGTCTCCTCGATCCGCATGGCGAGGTTGTTCTGGCCCTCGGTGAGGAGCCGGTCGCGGAGCTGGCGGGAGGTGACGTACTTCCCGTCGCGGCCCGAGAACGGGCTGTCGTTGATGCGGAACTCCATCGAGAGCGTCGGCTCGTCGACGTGGAGCGGGCGGAGCGGGACGGGGTTCTCGGCGTCCGAGAGCGACTCGCCGAGGCCGATACCGCCCGCGCCGGCGACGTAGACGATGTCGCCGGGGCCGACCTCGTCGCGCTCGACGCGGCTGAGGCCATCGTTGACGTAGAGCGCCGAGATGGTCGCCTTCGTCTGCGTGCCGTCGCGGTGGCAGAGCGCGATGGGCTGGCGCACCTTCGCCGTGCCCTGCACGACGCGACCGATGGCGAGCGCACCGACGTAGGGGTCGGGCTTGACGTCGCAGACGAGCACCTGGAGCGTAGCGTCCGGGTCGCCGACAGGCGGCGGGACCGTCGCCACGATGGCATCGAAGATGGGGCGGAGGTCGGTCAGCTCGGCGTCCGGCTCGGTCGCACACTGGCCGTCCTTGGCGACGGCGTAGAGGACCGGGAATTCGAGCTGGGCTTCGGTCGCGTCGAGGTCGATGAAGAGGTCGAACACCTCGTCGAGGACCTGGAGCGGACGCGCGTCCTGCCGGTCGATCTTGTTGATGACCACGATGGGATCGAGGCCGAGCGCGAGCGCCTTCGAGAGCACGAAGCGGGTCTGCGGCAGCGGCCCCTCGGCGGCGTCCACGAGCAGCATCACGCCGTCGACCATGCGCAGCGTGCGCTCGACCTCCCCGCCGAAGTCGGCGTGCCCCGGCGTGTCGACGATATTGATGGTGATGTCGTCGGTCGAGCCCTCAGCCCGATAGGTCACGGCGGTGTTCTTCGCCATGATCGTGATGCCCTTCTCGCGCTCGAGGTCCATCGAGTCCATGACCCGCTCGGCGACCTCCTGGTTGTCGCGGAAGGTGCCGCTCTGCCACAGGAGCGCGTCCACGAGCGTAGTCTTGCCGTGATCGACGTGCGCGACGATGGCGATGTTGCGGAGGTGCGTGTGTTGCTGCATGGGGTCGTAGGTCGAGGGTCACAGGTCCCGGGTTGGCTCTCGGGACAGCGGATGAAAACCGGGCGCGTGGCTGGGTGATTCGTGCGGCGTGCGGATTTGGGACGAAGAGGGCGGGTGGGGCATGAACGTGTGCACGTATGGACGTGTGACGGCGCGGGCGTTGTGCTTGACGCGTTGTTTCGCCCGTTTGTCCTCGTCGTCCCACTGGTGCGCCTTCTCGCTCTTGCTTTCCTCGCGTCGGTCGGTTCGCTGCCCGCCACCGCGCAGTTCGTCAGCGTCCATGGCGGTCTCGCTCAGGATGCCTACCACCAGGCGTCGGGTGGCGTCGCCGAGATTGAGATCGGACACCCGTTTGCGCGGGTCGGCCAGGCCGATGCCTTGGCCTTTGACATCGGCCTCGTTGCAGGGATCTCTGGGCGTGAGGACGTGGAGACGGCGGCGGCCTGCTCACAAGCCTGCGGCGATGTCAAAGTCGGATACGGCTACGTCGGCGCGCGGCTGGGCGCGCAATTCAACCGGACGCTGCTCCCCGTCCGCTTCACCGTGGGTGTCGCGCGCTACCGCGAGCGTGTACGCCACCACGACCAGGCGGCGGAGTCCAATGGCATTGTCCTTCCCATCGGCTTTGGAGAAGCGCGCACCTATGCTGCGCTCGACCTCGGTGTGCGGCTGCTCGTGCCTGTCACGGGAGCGTGGTCGCTGGAAGCAGGCGCGTCCACCTCGCTACCGCTAGCGGTAGGCGCGGGTGCGCTGACCCGCTTTGACGAAGATCGCCCGGTCGGCCCTACTGCGCAAACGCTCGGCGTGCGCTGGGAACACTAGATCGCCTCCGCGAACGTCTCAGCGGTCGCCTCGCGGACGCCGGTGCGGACCATCTTCGCGGCCTGCCGGATGAGCTGCGTGATCGCGCGGGCCGACGAGCTGCCGTGCCCGATCATCACTGTCCCGTCGATGCCGAGGAGCGGCGCGCCGCCGAAGTTCTCGTAGTTGAACGGCTCTGTGACGCCGCGCAGCACCTTGGCGATGGTGATCTGATCCTCGGTCCCGAGTTGCTGCTTGCCGATCTCGCGCTTGACCATCTGCGGCAGCACCGTCGAGAAGCTCTCGCCGAGCTTGAGCATCACGTTGCCGAGGAAGCCATCGCACACCACCACGTCGGCTCTGTGGGCGAGCACGTCACGGCCTTCGACGTTGCCGATGAAGTTGAGCCCGGCCTCCTGGAGCAGCGGATAGGTTGCCTTGGCGAGGTCGTTGCCTTTGCCTGGCTCCTCGCCAACGTTCACGAGTCCGACGCTAGGGTCGTCCTTGCCCATCACCTTCTCGACGAACACGCGGCCCATGTGCGCAAACTGAACGAGGTGCTCGGGGCGGCAGTCCACGTTGGCCCCCACGTCCAGGACGAGCGTGACGCCGGTGACGGTGGGGAAGTAGCCAGGCAGCGGCGCGCGGCTCACGCCAGAGATTCGCCCGACGATGAAGAGCGCTCCCGCCATCACGGCCCCGGTGTTGCCCGCCGAGATGAAGGCGTCGGCGTGGCCCTGCTTGTGCAGCCCAAGCCCGATGTGGATGGACGACTGCCGCTTGGTCTTGATCGCCGTCGTGGGCGACTCGTCCATCCCGATCACCTCCGGCGCGTGGACGACCTGAATGGGCAGTCCCTCGTGGTCGATCTCGGCGAGGTGGGCGCGGACGACTGGCTCAGGCCCAACGAGCGCGACGGCGATGTCGCCCGACCGCGTAGCCTCGACGGCCCCCTCGACCACGACCTTCGGGGCATGGTCGCCCCCTACAGCATCGACGGCAACAGTGATCGGCATGAGAGGCAGCGGCTGGGGGAGAGGAAAGAAAGAGAGGTGCAGAAGTATACGGGAGGGCCTCCGCGTACGATCCCGGGCAGGGCGATCCCCGTCAAGGCGAACGCGCCGCCTAGCCCGGGGGCCAAGCGGCGCGTGAACGCAGAGGCGCGGCAGAGCGGCTAGTAGCCAGGCTCTTCCTTGACGGCGACGACCTGGCGGCCGCGGTAGTAGCCGCACGACGGGCAGGCGCGGTGGCGCTTGTGCGGGCTGCCGCAGCTGGGGCACTCCTGCACGACGGGCAGCGAGCGAACCTTGTACTGGGCGCGGCGAGTGCGGGTGCGAGCCTTGGAGTGGCGACGCTTCGGATTGGCCATGGGTCTGGGGGCTGGGCTGGATGTAATCGGGGGGCAGTGGCTCAGTCGTGGCTCGGCTCGTCGCGGTTGCTGTCGACCGCACCGGCGAGGCCGAGGAGGGCTTCCCAACGTGCATCGATGGGAGTGCCCTCCGGGGTGGTGAGCGCACCAAAGGTGATCTCGATCTCCTGGTCGCGGGCCTCGGGGGCAACACGGCGCATCGGGAGCGCCAGCATCAGGGTCTCGCGCACGGCATCGGCGATGTCTACCGGGGCGCGGTCGTCCGGCAGTTCGCGGATGCCTTCGTCGTCATCGGCCGTGAGGGGCGAGCCGGGAGGGACATACAGGAGCGTGTGTTCGCCCTGGACGACCTCGGCGAAGGGGGCGAGGGTGCGGTCACACACCAGGTGTGCCGTGGCCTCCACGGCGTAGCGCAAGTACAGCCGCTGGCTTCGTGGGTCGAGGTCGTGGTAGTCAAGCTGCGCCTGCACGCCGATGTCGCTGAACGCGGCCGGGTCGAGGTCGAGGTCGGCCGCCGCCGGGTGCAGATCGAGCGTGTGGGTACCGGGCTGGAGCGCAGCCGTGTCGATCAGGAGCATGGGACAGTCGGAAAAGTACAGGGGCCTGCTGGTACCGCCGGGATGGGACGCTGGAGAGCGCTGCACAAACGGGGAGGTGCACGGGCCGGCGTGTGCTTGAGGCACAGACTCGTAAAATAAAGAGACTAGCGGGATGGACCAACCCCTCCTTCAATTCTCCGTACGAGCCGATTGCCCCGTACAGCGGAGCCCACCATACCCCAGGGCCTCGCCAAAGTTGCCCTCGACATGTGTACAAGGTGTGGATAGCTGCTACACTCTGAACGTCTAGCCTGCGTGGTTCCACAGGCCGAGCACTTTTCTGCTCAAAAATATCTTCACTTAGCATATCAAACAAAATATTATCAATGATTTAATCCAATAACTATTTATGTGGACAAAATGTGGACAATGTTGCTGTGGTGGCGTTTTTTGCGAATCCACAAGGCGGTATCCGTGCACCGGATCGTGGATAACGCTCAAGGCTAGCGCCCGGCTGGTTGCGAGTATTGGGCGGGGCCGGTTAACTTCTACGAGTACCACTGACCCCACCTCTTTCGCTTGGGCGCCCCCATGTGGCGCCGCGCGGGAAGCCACCCCCGCCCGCCGAGTACCGCCACCCCTCGATGCACCCTGACTCGCCGCACGACGCCTGGAGCCGCTGCCTGGACATCATCCGGGACAACATCAGCCGACAGAGCTTCCGGACCTGGTTTGCGCCGCTCAAAGCGGTGAGTCTCACCGAAGAGGAAGGGCTTCGCAAGCTGACTGTGCAGCTGCCAAGTCGGTTCTACTACGAGTGGATCGAAGAGCACTACTTCGCGCTGCTCCGGAAGACCGTTACGAAAGTCCTCGGCCCTAACGGACGCCTCTACTACGACATCCTGATCGAGTCGCCGCAGGCACCGGGCACGGCAACGCCCCCAGACCAGGGAGGGACTGCCCCAGGCACCGGCACGACGGTGCAGCTTCCTGCGCGTCCAGGCAGCGCGCCCACGAACATGCCGCCGCCGAACGCTGGCGTCCCCGGCGTCGCGCCCCCGAGTCCTGGCCCGTACCCCGGCGCGCCCCCTCGGGAGCCTGTGCCGCCCTACCACCAGCCCGCGTCGCCGACGAACCCGTTCGTCATCCCCGGCATCCGCAAGCCGCAGGTCGACCCGAACCTCAACCCGGGCTACACCTTCGAGCGCTTCATCGAGGGCGACTGCAACCGCCTCGCCCGCAGCGCCGCCTGGGCCATCGCACAGCAGCCGGGTGCTACTTCGTTCAACCCGTTCCTCATCTACGGCGGCGTCGGACTCGGTAAGACGCACCTCATCCAGGCCATTGGCAACTACGCCAAGCTCCACGACCATGCCGAGACGGTCCTCTACGTCTCCAGCGAGCGGTTCACCAACCAGTTCGTCCAGGCCATCCAGACAAACACGGCCAACGACTTCTCCAACTTCTACCGCCAGATCGACGTCCTGATCGTGGACGATGTGCAGTTCTTCAGCGGCAAGGAGAAGACGCAGGAGGAGTTCTTCCACATCTTCAACGCGCTCCACCAGGCGGGCAAGCAGATCGTGCTCTCGTCGGACCGCGCGCCGAAGGACATCGTGGGCATCGAGGAGCGGCTGCTCTCGCGCTTCTCATGGGGCCTCGCTGCCGACGTGCAGCTGCCCGAGTTGGAGACGCGCACGGCGATCCTCCGTCGCAAGGCCGAGGACGACGGCATTCGCGTCGCGCCCGAGGTGATCGACTACATCGCGACGAACGTGAAGAGCAACATCCGCGAGCTCGAAGGCTCGCTGATCCGGCTCCTCGCCCACGCCGCGCTGCACGACCGCGAGATTGACCTTCCGCTCGCCCGCGAAGTCCTGAAGGACCTCATCAAGGACATCCGGATCACGCTCAACGTCGAGGAGATCCAGCGCATCACGTGCGAGTTCTTCGAGATCCCTGAAGACCTCGTGCGCGCCCGCACCCGCAAGCGCGAAGTCGTCCGCGCGCGCCAGGTGGCGATGTACTTCGCCAAGCAGTTCACCGAGCAGTCGCTCAAGTCGATCGGCCTGCAGTTCGGCGGCCGCGACCACTCGACGGTGATCCACGCGATCAACAGCGTCGAGGACCAGATCGAGACGGACCCGCGCTTCCGCGAGATGATCTCGGACCTCCGCAGCAAGCTGGAGCTGCACACACGCTAGAGTGAGGCGGTGTCGCGGTGACGCCGTGCAGCGGTGACTCCGTTTGGCGTTTGATGCGTTGGCTATCACCCGTGCGTCTTCACCGCAACACTGCAGAACCGCGCCACGGCATCACTCGTCCACGTTGGCACCTTCTCGGGGCTGCGCCGTATACTGCCGCCCGGAGTTATCCACAGCCGCATACTTGCCCCCAACCGTCATGAAATTCTCGGTTTCGAGCCGGGACCTCCAGCAGGCGCTCACGAGCGTCAACGGGGCCGTCCCGACCAAGAGCACCCTGCCCATCCTCGAGTGCGCGCTCTTCGAACGCGACGGCGATCACCTCGTGCTGAGCGCCACCGACCTCGAGATCTCGATCGTGCAACGCCTCTCGGTCGCCTTCGAGTCGAACGGCACCGACGGCGGCGGGCGCATCGCGGTCCCGGCGAAGCGGCTGCTGGACACGCTCCGCGCGCTCCCCGATCTCCCCGTGACGTTCCACTCGGACGGCGACTTCAACGTGGAGCTCACCACCGACCAGGGGCGCTACAAGATGGTCGGCTACGACGGGGCCGACTACCCCGCCCTACCGACGCTCGACGCCGAGCAAGCCATCGAGGCCGACGCAGCGCTCGTCAAGCGCGCCATCGACAAGACCGGCTTCGCGGTGAGCAAGGACGCGCTCCGCCCGGCGATGATGGGCGTCTACTTCCAGGTGCACCCGGAGAACACGCGCGTGGTAGCGACCGACGGGCACCGGCTCGTCCGCCTCACGCTCGACGCGCTCACGAGCGACAGCGCCGCCGACTTCGTGGTCCCCGAGAAAGCCCTCAGCCTCGCGGGCAAGGCGGCGGGCGATGGCGCCTGCACGATCCGCGCGGGGGGCGGCTTCGTCAGCTTCGACTTTGGCCAGACCAAGGTCATCGGCCGCATGATCGACGAGCCGTACCCCAACTACGAGGCCGTCATTCCCGTCGACAACGACCGCATGCTCACCGTCAGCCGCGAGGCGATGCTGCAGGCCGTCAAGCGCGTCGCGCTCTACTCGTCGTCGATGACGCACCAGATCCGGCTCTCGCTCAAGGCCAACGAGATGACCATCTCGGCTGAGGACATCGAGCGCGCGTCGGAGGCGAAGGAGCGCGTGCTCTGCGAGTACGACGGCGACGCGATGGCAATCGGCTTCAACTCGCTCTACCTCGGCGAGGTGCTCTCCAACCTCGACGGCGAGGACGTGCAGTTCGCCTTCTCGTCGCCCAACCGCGCGGGCGTGGTCACGCCCACCGACCAGGGCGACGGCGAGGATATGCTGATGCTCATCATGCCGGTGATGCTCAACACCTACGCCTGAGCCCCCGCATCCGAGTAGCACGAGGCCGTCCGCGTTCGAGGTGGGCGGCCTCGCTTCGTTGGGGCAGCCCGCACCGCGCCCGATGTTCATGGAGGGGTCGGGGCCGGCGCGCGTAGCTTGGCCGGTCCCTTTCCGCTCGCCGTTCCCCACCCCATGACGCCCTCGATCGCTGCGGTTGGCAGCGTGCTGCTGGTCAGCCTCGTGTCGCTCGTGGGGCTGGTGACGCTCTCGTGGCGCGCGGCGCGGCTGGAGCGTTTCGTCTTCCTGCTCGTCGCGCTCGCCGTCGGCGCGATGCTCGGCAGCGCCGTGCTGCATCTCATCCCGGAAGCCTACAACCAACTCGGCGACGGGCGGCTCGTCGGCAGCCTCGTGCTCGCGGGGGTGCTCGCGTTCTTCGTGCTGGAAAAGGTCCTCCACTGGCAGCACGACCACAGCAGGGGGAGCCACGCCGCCAGCATCGCTGACCAGCCGGACACCCCTGAGGTCCCTGCACCCGTGAAGCCGTTCGCGCTCATGAACCTGGTTGGCGACGCGGCCCACAACCTCATCGACGGGATGGTGGTCGCGGCGGCCTACCTCGTCTCGATTCCGGCGGGCGTCGTCACGACCCTCGCGGTGCTGCTGCACGAACTGCCCCAGGAGATCGGCGACTTCGGGGTGCTCGTCTACGGCGGCATGTCGCGACGGCGGGCGCTAGCGCTCAACTTCGCTTCGGGGCTCATCGGCGTGGTCGGCGCGGTGATCGCGCTCGTGATTGGCGCGCGTGTCGAGGCGTTCGGAGCCTACCTGCTGCCCATCACGGCGGGGTCGTTTCTCTACATCGCTGGAAGCGACCTCATCCCGGAGCTGCATCACCACAGCCACCCCGCGATCAAGTCGGTGGGGCAGTTTGCGATGATCCTGCTCGGCATCGCGCTGATGGTGCTGCCGCTGCTCGCCGAGGAGGCGCTGGGGCTCGGCCACACGCACTAACGCGCGGGGCGTTATAAGGGCTAGGTCAAGCCTGCACGCTGGATTGTGGGCGAGGGCATAGACTGGGGTGCGTTTGGATCAAACTTGGCTTGGCGATTATCCTACAGGCTCT
>JBCDFF010000091.1:0-12253 GCA_039178415.1 Bacteroidota bacterium | reverse complement strand
GCCATCGAGCAGCACACGAGCACCAAGAACCCGCGCTCGACCGTCGCCACGCAGACCGAGGTCTACGACTACCTCCGCCTCCTCTTCGCGCGCATCGGGACGACCTACTCGCCCATCTCTGGCGAGCCGGTCACGAAGGACAGCCCGCGCTCCGTCGCCGAGGCGCTGCAAGGCGATCTGCCCGCCAAGACGCGGTTCTATCTCTGCTTCCCGTTCCCGAGCCACAAGGGCCGCAAGAAGGCCGATGAACTGGAAGCGCTCAAGGCGAACGGCTTCTACCGCCTCGTGGTGCTCCCGACCGAGAAGCAGGCCGCCAAGGGCGAGGCGCCGTCGATCCTCGACCTCAACGAGACGGAGCCGAGCAAGGTGCGCACGCCGGTCAAGCGGCTCCTCGTTCTGGTGGACCGTTTGGCAACCAAGCTGAAGGACGACGCCACGACGCAGCGCATCGCCGACTCGGTGGAGCAGGCCTTCCGCGAGGGGCACGACCGCTGCGTCGCGGTGACCGTGCCGAAAGAAGGAGCAGGCGAACTCCTCCACTTCTCGGCCCACTTCGAGCGCGACGGGCGCGTGTTCGACGAGCCGACGCCGCAGTTCTTCAGCTTCAACAGCCCACTCGGGGCCTGCCCGGTGTGTCAGGGCTTCGGCCGCGTGCCGGGGCTGGACGAGGACCTCATCATCCCGAACCCGCACCTCTCGCTCAAGCAGGGGGCCGTTGCGCCGTTCCGCACGGACAAGTGGAGCAAGCACCAGCGCGATCTCCTCCGCATGGCGGCCCACCAGTCGATCCCGGTCACGATCCCGTACAAGGACCTGCCCGAGCGGCACCAAAAGAAGGTCTGGGACGGCTTCGGCGACTACATCGGCATCCGGGGCTTCTTCCGCTTCCTGGAGCAGCGGTCGTACAAGATGCACTACCGCATCTTCGCCGCGCGCTTCCGCGGCTACACCCGCTGCCCCGAGTGCAACGGCTACCGCCTCCGTCCCGAGGCGCTCTACGTCAAGATCGGCGACGACGAAACGCCCGCACCGCGCTACCACATCGGCGAGATCGCCGAACTCACGACCGCCGATGCACTCGCGTACTTCGAAGCGCTGGAGTTGACCGACTTCGAGCAGCAGGTCGCAGGGCGGGTCCTGGAAGAGATCCGCAAGCGACTCAATTATCTCGTGCAAGTCGGGCTCGACTACCTCACGCTCGACCGCCTTGCCTCGACGCTCTCCGGCGGCGAGAGCCAGCGCATCAACCTCGCCACGTCGCTCGGGTCGAGCCTCGTGGGCAGCCTCTACGTCCTTGACGAGCCGACCATCGGCCTGCACCCGCGCGACAACGACCGCCTCATCGCCATCCTCGAAGGCCTCCGCGACCTCGGCAACACGGTGCTGGTGGTGGAGCACGACGAGCAGATGATGCGCCGCGCCGACCAACTCCTCGACATCGGCCCCGGCTCCGGGCGGCTCGGCGGCGACCTCGTCTTCCAGGGGACGTTCGAGGAAGCGCTCAAGGACGAAGCCTCGCTCACGGGCGCGTACCTCTCCGGGCGCAAAACGATTCCCGTACCCGAGGAGCGGCGGCCCGTCAACCCCGAGCGCGTGATCGAGGTGAAGGGCGCGCGGCAGAACAACCTCAAGCGCCTCGACGTGACGATCCCGCTCGACGTGATCACCTGCGTCACGGGCGTGTCGGGTAGCGGCAAGAGCACGCTCATCAACGCGACGCTCGCACGGGCGCTCCAGCGCCTCAAGGGCGGCGAACCCGCCGAGAAGATCGGCGCGCACGACGAGGTGCGCGGCTACGGCCTCATCGACAAGATCGAGCTGATCGACCAGACGCCGATCGGGCGCACGCCACGCTCGAACCCGGTGACCTACATCGGCGCGTTTGACGGCATCCGCGACCTGCTCGCGGGCACGCACCAGGCGCAGATCCGCGGCTACCGCGCGGGCACGTTCTCGTTCAACGTCCCCGGCGGGCGCTGCGAAGTGTGCGAGGGCGAGGGCGTTGTGCAGATCGAGATGCAGTTTCTCGCCGACCTCTACCTCCCGTGCGAGGCGTGCGGCGGCAAGCGCTACAAACGCGAGACGCTCGAAGTGCGCTGGCACGGCAAGAACATCGACGACATCCTCAACCTCACGGTGGACGAGGCCGTCGCGTTCTTCGCCGACCAGAAGACCGTCTACCGCAAGCTGAAGGTGCTGCAAGATGTCGGCCTCGGCTACCTCACACTCGGCCAGCCCTCGAACACGCTCTCCGGCGGTGAGGCGCAGCGCGTCAAGCTGGCGTCGCACCTCGGCAAGCGCAACATCGGCCACACGCTCTACCTCTTCGACGAGCCGACGACGGGGCTCCACTTCGACGACATCCGCAAGCTCCTCGACGCCTTCAACGCGCTCATCGCCGACGGTCACACGGTGGTGCTGATCGAGCACAACCTCGACGTGATCAAGGCCTGCGACTACCTGATTGACCTCGGCCCCGAGGGCGGGCGGCACGGCGGATTCATCGTCGCGGAGGGCACGCCGGAGGCCGTTGCGCAGGTGGAGGAGAGCCACACGGGGCGCTTCCTGCGGGCGCTGCTGTGACAGCCTCATGCCTACCAGGAGGAGGGCAGAGCGCGGGCTGAAGGCGTACGTCCCTGATCCCGGAGGCATCTCGCGGATACGTTACCGGCGGCCTTCTCGTGACGCGCAGGTGCCTGGTTGAGTGCCAAGCCATCGCTGGTACGCCGCGCACAGCGGATCTGGAAGTGCCCTGGAAGTACGGCGGAAGGGCTTTTTGATGGAGAATCGCGCGCGGGTCTTCATCTGTCTGAGGTCCAAGGGTTTATGCGTATCGCTTGCACGTTGTGTCAGTAATCGGTTAATCGAGAACATCGACTTGGTGGTGTAGTAGGTCCGGTCGCACTTTTGGAAGCGTTCCCCTGCTTCCAGTACCGCCCGCGAACCCCACCGCCACACCAAAGGCGCTCGCTCATGCAGCCTAGCCCCTTGGCCTCCGTGCCTCTGTATGCCCCCAAGGGCAGCCCTGGAGGTACTGAAGCCGCCCCGCCCCCGCGCCGCATCGCGCTGTTCACGGGCAACTACAACCACATCCCGGACGGCGTCTCGCTGACGCTCAACCGGCTCGTTTCCCACCTCGAAGCGCAGGGCGACCAGGTCCTGATCTTTGGCCCCACCGTCGACGAGCCGCCGATGGCCCACCAGGGCACCTTCGTGCCGGTGCCGTCGATCCCAGCCCCGGGCCGCGACGAGTACCGCGTCTCGCTCTGGTTCCAGAAGGAGGCCAAGCGTCGCCTGGAGGCGTTTCGTCCCCACCTCGTCCACATTGCCACGCCGGACCTGCTCGGCTGGCAAGCGCTGCGCTGGGCCGAGAAAAACCGCGTCCCCGTGGTCGGGTCGTACCACACCCACTTCACGTCGTACCTGAAGTACTACAAGCTTCAGATTCTGGAGACGCCCGTGTGGTCGTACCTCCGCCGCTTCTACGGACGCTGTGAGCACGTCTACGCGCCGTCGCCGTCGGTGATGGACGCCCTCAAGGCCCACGGCATCACGCGCGGCGTCCGGCTCTGGGCGCGCGGCGTGGACATGGACCGCTTCGGGCCGCACTGCCGCTCCGAGACATGGCGCGCGGCGCAAGGCTTCGCCCCGGAGGAGGTCGTGGTGGCCTTTGTCGGCCGCCTCGTCTGGGAGAAGGGCCTCGACGTCTTCGCCGATGTGGTCCAGAACCTGGAGCGCCTCGGCGTGCCGCACCGCAGCCTCGTCGTGGGCGACGGTCCTGCGCAGGAGGTGCTGGAGCGGCGCTTGCCGAACACGGTCTTCACCGGCTACCTCAAGGGTGCCGAGCTTGCCACGGCGTATGCCTCGGCCGACGTGTTCCTCTTCCCGAGCGACACCGAGACGTTCGGCAACGTGACGCTGGAGGCGATGGCCTCGGGCCTGCCGACCATCTGCGCGGACGCCACGGGCAGCCGGGGGCTCGTGGATCATGGCACCTCGGGCTTCCTCGCCCCTGCGGGCGACACGACGGCCTTCACGACACGTACGAAGCAGCTCGTCGAGGACGCCGCGCTCCGCGACCGGCTCGGACAGGGCGCGCTGGCTCGGGCGCAGACCTACAGTTGGGCCGCGATCATGAACCGCTTGGTGCGCCACTACGATCAGGTTCTCGACCTCGAGCCCGTGCTTGCGGGCGACGGGGCCGGTGACGGGGCTGGGGATGGGCTCAGCGTGCCCCTCCCGACGCTCGCGCGGCGCTCGCGCATCGTGTAGCCAGTCTGGCCATGCTCGCCTCGCCCCGCCCCTCCGCCGATCCGACGCGGTCCTCCGCTTCCTCCGGCCTGTTTCGCCCTGCCGTGCGGCTTCTCTTCGTCACGCACTCGTTTCCCCCGCGTGACCGCCCGCTCTCCAACGTGGGCGGCATGCAGCGCGTGGCGGTGGACCTCCACCGCGCCATGAGCGAGCACCCGCGCGTGATCCTCGCCACCGAGGCGATCTACACGTCGTGGACCTGGACGGCCGCCCGGACGACGTTCTTCCTGCCGAAGCTGCTCCTCTCGCTTCCACGCCGCATCCGCCGCGAGCAGATCGACGTGGTCGTCTTCTCGTCGATGGTGACGGCCTCGCTCGCGCCCCTGCTGTGCAAGACGACAGCGGGTCGCCGCGCGAAGTACGTCGCCATCGCGCACGGGCATGATGTCACGATGGCGTTCCCGCCCTACCAGCGCTGGTTGCGCCGCGTCTTCGGCGCGCTCGACGCGGTGCTGCCGGTGAGCCAGGCGACCGCCGAAGCGTGTCAAGTACGCGGGGCCACGGCTGAGCAGATCGAGGTGTGCCCGAACGGCATCCGCCTCGATCGTTTCGGTAGCCTCCCCGACCGCGCCGCCGCGCGCCAGCAACTGCTTGCCACCCACCGCCTTCCCGACGATGCGTTCCTGCTCGCCAGCGTAGGGCGCCAGGTCAAGCGCAAGGGGACCGCGTGGTTCGTGGAGCACGTCCTCCCGCGCCTATCGGCCGACACGCCGACCTACCTCCTCGTTGCCGGGAGCGGCCCTGAGGAGGACGCGATCCGCCAGGCTGCCGCGCAGGCAGGCGTGACGGACCGCCTCCAACTGCTCGGGCGCGTCCCCGAGGCTGACCTCGCCACGCTCTTGCGTGGATCCGACGTGTTCGTGATGCCCAACGTGCAGGTGGAGGGCGACATGGAGGGCTTCGGCGTGGTGATGCTCGAAGCGGGCCTCTGCGAGCTGCCCGTCGTGGCGGCGGCGCTCGAAGGCATCCAAGACGTGGTGAAGGACGGCGCGAACGGGTTCCTCGTCCCGCCGGAAGACCCCGCCGCGTTCGCGGAGCAGATCCGCGTGCTCATCCGTGACCGGGAGCTCCGCGACTTCCTGGGCGAGCGCTCCCGCGAGTATGTCATGGGCGCGTTTAGCTGGCCTGCCGTCGCCCGGCGCACGGTGCGGCACCTGCAAGAGCTCGTCCTCGACGGACGCTGATGGCAGCGGGCGGCACCCCGGTCCCAGCGCTCGGGCACTTCGTCTGGCTCGGCCCGCGCCTCTCCGTGCTGGGCTATCTCTCCGTGCGCTCCGCCCTCGACCGCGGCGGCTTCGAGGCCGTGCGCCTCCACCACGACGCGCCCGCGCTGGTCGACGACCCGCTCGTCCAGGACCTTCAACGCCACCCGGCGTTCAAACTGCATCCCATTGCCCCCGAAGACTTCTTGGAGGGCGAAGACGACGCGCTGCCTCTTGCTCAGCGTGAGGAGGTGGCGCGGCGCTACCACCGGCTGGGCCCGATGACGAGCCGCGCCAACGTGCTGCGCCTGCTCGTGCTCTGGCGCGACGGCGGCGTCTACCTCGACACGGACGCGATCACGCTGCGCGACCTCGCGCCCGTGCGCCAAGGCTTCCAGGGCTTTGCCGGGCTGGAGCGCGTCGCCATGACGACGGCGGTGGTCAACGGCATCAACCCGCTCCAGTGGGCGAAGGCCGGCTGGCTCAACCTCGTCCGCGAGGGCATCCGGCGCTTCTCGGGCAACGCGGGCGAGACGTTCCGGCGCATCGAACACTGGTTCACGCTCGCGCCCAACAACGCCATCCTCGGCGCGACGCCTGGCAACGCGACCGTTGCGCGCCTCCTGCGGGAGGCTGCCACGATGCCCGAGGTGCAGGCACTCACCCGCAAGCAGATCGGCCCGCGCCTCCTGGAGCGGCTCCTCGGCACCGACGGCGTGCCCGACTTCCGGATGCTGCCGCCCGACGCGTTCTACCCGCTCCCGCCCGAAGTGTGCTGGGACTACGTCCGCGCCGACCCGCAGAACCGCCTCGGCGACCGCCCTACACCGACAGCCTACGTGGCGCACCTCTACGACTCGGTGCTGAGCCGCTGGCTGCGCGGCCCGCTCGACGCGGCCCACTTCGAGGCCACGCGCGGGCGCACCATGCTTGCCCGGATGGTCGAGCCCTACCTCGACGACCTGTTCGCTGCGACCGCGCGCTGACGCTTCTCAGCGGGGTGGCTCTTCCGGGTGAGGCGGGACGCCTCCCTACTCGTCTTCGTCTGCGTCCAGGCCGTCGCCCTCCACGTCGATGACGGGCGCTTCCGTGCTGTAGCGGCGCTCCATGGCCGTAGCGAGGCTGTAGACGATCAGGTTGAGCACCTTGCCGGCCACGCTCGACACGAGAAGCATGCTGGCGATGCCTGCGGTGGCGGTGTCGAGCGCCTGGGCGAACTCGACGCCGGCACCGACGAAGAGGAGGTCCTTGTTGGGCAGGAGCGGCAAGCGGTCCACCACGACGGACGCGCAGAGCAGCGGCAGCCATACGCTCCACGGCACCTCGGGCACGCCGGCCTCCCACTGCCAAACCCGGAGCACGTGCAGCAGCACGACCTGGGTCGCGTGCAACCCAAACACCCGCCACGCCATCGACGGCCGCATGCTGAAGATGAACCGCCGAAACGTCACCACCAGCGCGCCGACGAACACGAGCACCAGCGCTCCGCCGATCCAGGTCTGCGTGCGCTGGCTTCCGAAGATCGCCTCCAGACTCACCACGCCGCTGACTACCAGGCCGCCGAGCAGCAGCGCGGCGAAGACGAGCGACGAGAGGTTCGAGAGGATGTTGACGTCGCGCACGTCGCGGAAGAGGGCCCGGTCGGGCTTGTCGGTGGCGGTGCGGGCCCAGGCGTAGAGAAACGCCTCGCCGGAATAGTCGACGAGGTGCTGGTTGTAGACGCGCTTTTTGAGCATCAGCCAGACGCCCCGCCCGGCGGGTACTCCCCACACCACCCGGTAGATGATCGCCTCGAAGAGAGGCAGCAGGACGTAGCCCGCCACGAGCAGCACATAGAAGAGCGGGCTCGTCGGCAGCGCGCGCACCACCTCGCCGATGCCGACCTGCAGCAGCTGGTAGACCAGCAGCCCGATGACGAGTGCCGAGAGGATCCGCTGGCCCCACGTCGTGAGGGGCTTCTGATGCTGCCGGACCCACGCAACGAGGCGCTGCCATGGCGTCGGAGGACGTGGGGGGGAAGCAGGGGCCATGCGGGAGAGAGCGGGCGGAGCCAGACGCTTCGGCGGGGTGCAGCGACGAGCCGGGCTCACGGGTGGGGGAAGTTCCGACCAAAACCCCCTCGCGTGGGAGCGAAGGCCCTGTGCGTGCAGTTGGGCCACAACCGCGTGCTCGCCTAGCCCTGTGCGCGCTCCCCCCACTTCGTGCCTGCTTCCCCCCGCGCGATGTCCGACTCTCCGTCTGCTCAGCTCCCGATTCCGCCGGTTGGGCACCTCGTCTGGCTTGGCCCACGCCTCTCGCCGCTGGCCTACCTGGCCGTGCGCGCCGCCCACGACCGGGGCGGCCTCGACCGCGTGCTGCTCCACTACGACGACCTGGCGCTGCTCGACGATCCGCTCGTGGACGACCTCCGCATCCGGGGCGTTGAACTGCAACCAGCGGCACTCTCGCCCCTCGTGCCTGGCCTCGACGCCGCGCCCGAGGCGTTCGTGGGGCGCCCGGCAGAGACGTGGCAGCGCCTGCGCGCGCTCTACGTCCAGCTTGGCCCGCCCAACCTCCGCTCGGACCTCGTGCGCTACCACGTCGTCTGGCAACACGGCGGCATCTACATCGACACAGACGCCATCGCCCTCCAGAACCTCACCCCGCTGCGCGCCGACCCCGGCTTCGCGGGACTCGAGCGTATCTGCTTCCCGGCGCGTGTCACCGGCAGCGTCAACCCGCTGCGCTGGGCGAAGGCGTGGAGCCTGCGGGGTCTCCGGGCCGTGATCTACCGCCGTCTGGCCGACCCCGGCCGCACGTTTGCCAAGGTCGAGCACCTCTATCCGCTGGCCGTCAACGGCGCGGTGATGGGCGGGCAGCCGCAGCACCCGCTCGTCGGGCGGATGCTCGACGAGGCGTCCGACATGTCCGTGCGCCGTGCGCTCGTTCGCTCCGAGATCGGGCCGCGCCTCATCCAGCGGCTCACCGACAACCGCTCCCAGCCCGACTTCGTGCTGCACCCGCCGTCGGCGTTCTACCCGCTCGCGCCGGAGATCTGCCTGGACTATGTCCGCGACGACCCCGAAGGGCAACTCGGCAGCACACTCTCGGACGCCACCTACCTGGCGCACCTCTACGACTCGGTCTTCGCCAAGCGCATGGCGATTAAGGTGGACGTGCCCTACCTGTGCCGCAGCCGAGGCCGGACGCTGCTCGCCCGGATGGTCGCGCCCTACCTCGACGACCTGTTCGTCGCGGCCGAGCGCCGCGAGCCCGCCGCCTCAGTGTGAGCGAACGGACAGCGCGGCCTCCAACTCTGCGAAGACGTGGTCGGCGACGTGGTCCCAGGTGAACCTGTTGAGCACGCGGGCGCGACCGCTGGCCCCGAGTCGCTCGCGCAGCGCAGGGTCGCCGAGCAAACGGCGGAGCGCCGTCGCAAGCGCGTCGGCGTCGTCGGGGGGGACGAGGAGGCCGGTCTCGCCGTCCACAATGGCGTCGGGGATGCCGCCTGCTGTGGAGCCGATGACGGCGGTGCCGCAAGCGTTCGCTTCCAAAAAGACGATGCCGAAGCCCTCGACGTCCGGTCCTTCGGCGCGCGACGGCATCACGAACACGTCGGCGAGGCTGAAGTAGGCGCGGAGGTTTCCCTGGATGCGTCCCAGAAAGCGCACCCGGTCGGCGAGGCCAAGGTCCCGCGTGAGCTCCGTGAGCCGTTCCCGGTCCGGCCCGTCGCCGATGACGAGGTAGACCACGTCGCTGTAGGCGTCGCTGCGTGCGGCGAGGCGGGCGAGCGCGTGTAGAGTCGTGTCGAGTCCCTTGCGCGGGACGAGGCGGCCCACGGTGAGCAGCACACGGCGCCCTTCGAGCCCGAGGGCCGTGCGGAGGCCGGACGCGTCCGTGGGCGTGAACTGGGCGGGGTCCGTGCCGTTGGCGATCACCGTCATCTGGTCGTCCGAGACGCCGAGGTCGCGTGCGAGCGCGGCGGTGTAGTGACTGACGGGCAGCACGCGGTCGCAGCCGGCGAGCGCGCGCCGTCGCAGGGCGGCAAAGGCGCGCCCCGCCAGCGATGCCCCGCCCGGCGTCAGCAGGAGTTCGCGGCCGTGCGCCGCCGTGACGACGCGGCGTGGAAAGCCCGTGCGTCGCCGCGCCCACTGCGAGGCCGGAACGGTCTGCCACTGCGCGTGGAAGGCCACGTCGAAGCGCCCGGTCCGTGCGAGGCGAGGTAGCTTCGGAAGCGCACGGAGCACGAGCAGGTCCGAGCGGATCGCCAGGCGATGCACCGGGTAGGGAAGCCCGGCGTCGAAGGCGGCAGCGCCGCGCTGCGCGGGGGCGACCACCTCCAGGGCCTCGGCACGCGTCGCTAGCCGCGCAGCAAGCTCGGCGGCATAGGTCTGGATGCCGCCGTGACTCGGCGGGAAATCGCGGGTGACGAGGAGGACGCGCATACGGTGGGGGAGCGACCCCCCAAGCTAACGCGCTCCGCCCGGGTCCGCCGCGCCTACTTCACGCCGACGAGCTCGTAGTACGCCCGCGCGCCGCTGCCCAGCGTGCCGACGCCTCGCGCCACCACGGCCTCGCCGCCGAGGAACTGCCGCGCCATCGTCCTCGTCAGCCCGCCCAGTTCTTCGAGTGTAGCGAACTGCTGGCGGTCCTGGGTGCGGCTGAAGATCGTCTCTTGGCCGCCCTCGTAGGTGATGACAGCCTGCCGGGGCAGTGCCGCTTCCAGCGCGGGGCGCGTCGAGACGATGCGCAGGCCAGTCGGCTTGAGTAGGCGCGTCTGTCCGCCCTGGCGGAGGAGCCCGTAGCCGACCACCTGGGTGCCGCGCTCGGGAAGCGCCAGGTAGGCCGCTTCAATCGCGTTGCCATCGTAGGAGGTGTAGCGGATCGCCGTGCGCACCACTTCGGTGGGCGAGCCAGTCTGGTAGGTGTGGTCCATGTAGCCCACGCCACGTACCTCGCGCGGGCGTCCGTCAACGGTGATCGTCCCGGAGACCTGAGCGAAGGGGATGTGCACGAACAGCCCGAAGCGCTCGTCGCCCACCTGAAACTCGCCGTCGCCCCAGGTCAGCCCCCTCGCCATGTTGGAGAACGCCAACTCGACCAGGAACGTCCGGTCGTTCTTGCCTGCCTCGAAGCGGACGCGGTGCGCCTGGGGCGGACGCCCTTCGAAGAAGATGTTGGGGTTGATGTTGAGCCGGTGCGCGCTCTCGTCGTACTGAAACTCGTCGATGTCATACTGCTTGGCTGCGCGCAGCGTCTCGCCGCCCACGCCGACGAGCGAGAGCTCGGCGCCGCTCACGGAGCCCAGGATTCCGCCGAGGCGGGCGCGGCGGAGGCTCAGGTAGGCCTGCGAGCCATCGTCGAAGAAGAAGCTGTAGCTCCACACCTCGCTGCTGGTGCCCCGCAGGGCGTGCGGAGCGAGGTCGCGCGCGCTCGGGGCCCGCGCGTCGCCGGTGGGCACGGAGATGGTCTCGTCGCTCGGCGGATCGCTCAGCAGGGCAGGGGTGGCCGAGGCGGCCGGGAGCGCAAGCAGGGTCGCGAGGGCGACCAGCAAGGGGAGAACGCGCATGGGTTCGGCGTGGATGAAGGAGAACAGCGCCGGGTCAAGCCGCAGCAAGCCCGCGCGATGTCACGCGTCAGGACGGGCTTCCTCCAACTTCCACGTCCTCAACACGATCCGCCGGCGGCTCTTCGCCCCTCCGATCCTCGCGCCACTGCAGGAGCGCCGGGAGGAAGAACAGCGCCGCGGCGAGCGTCGCGAGGATGCCGATCACGGCCAGCACGCCGATCGAGCGGAGGCCCGGGTGGAACGAGAGCAGCAGCCCTGCGAAGCCGATCATCGTCGTGATGGCACCCATCGCCACGTGTTCGCCCGTGGAGCGGAGGACGCGGCGGATCGAGCCAGGGCCTTCCTCGCGGTAGCGGTGCACGAGGTGCACGCCCGCGTCGTTGCCGATGCCGAGGATGGCCGGGAGGACCACGAGGTTGTAGAACGTCAGCTTCACGCCGGTGAGCTCCATCACGCCGAGCATCCACAGCATCCCGACCACAAGCGGCAGGAGCGCCAGCATCGTCCACACCGGCGACCGGAACACCGCGAACATCAACAGGGCGATGAGCAGGAACGTCAGCCCGACCATCAGCGGGCTCTCGGCGAGCATCGTGCGCAGCATCTCGGCGGCCACGAGCGAGGTCGAGGCGGCCCGATACGCGGTGCCGTCCTCGGTGGTCACCTCCCCGATCGCGTCGCCGAAGGCCATCGAGTTGCGCGCGTCCGAGAGGCCGACGGCGGGGTAGATGAGCACGAACGTGCCGAGCTCGCCCTGCTTGGTGGTGAACTGCGCGCGGAGGTCGGTGGGCACCGCGTCGAGCGGGATGGCCTCGGTGGTGCTCGCCGCCTGCCGGATGCGGGCGATGTTGCCCGTCGAGTCTTGGCGCAGGAACGGGTCGTCGGTGAGCGCGCGGATCTCGTCCAGGCGCGCGAGGCGGTCGGCGGCAGCTTCGTCGGTGGAGGGATAGCGTTCCTGCAGGCTTTCCACGTCCAGCACGAGCGAGTCGGCCCCCGCCACGCTGTCCGCAGCGAGCGCCTCGACGGCGGCGACGACACCCGGCACGGCATCGGCGTCGCCCGTGAGCACGTAGGCGGGGTTGCGCCGTCCATCGCCGCCTGCGCTGATCTCGCGGAGGAGCGCCGCCCGCTCCTCGTACGCCTCGTAGGTCGGCTCCAGCGCGCCGAAGTCGTACTCGAACGCCACGCGCGG
>JBCDFF010000090.1:0-12285 GCA_039178415.1 Bacteroidota bacterium | reverse complement strand
GCCCCACACTCCGCCATGGCCTCCGTGCTCGGGCACCACGTCGAGGTCAACACGCGACACGTGCAGGCGGTCGCCACCTGCGGAGAAGGGCTCGCGGCCACGGGTCACGCACCAGATGGCGTGATCGAAGCGTTGGAAGGAGACGACGGGCGGCTGATGGGCGTCCAGTACCACCCTGAGCGCCTGGGGCCGGGTGGCGCCCCCCTGTTTGCGCACCTCGTCGCGCGAGCGGCTGCGGTTGTCTAACCCAGCGTGCGGCTTCGCATTCGCGGGGAACGGCGCGCCGGCACTGTCCGTCCTTCCTGTGAAGCCATTGGTCTCCTCTCTGGCTCGCGCACAGGAGCACGCCGAATTGGCCCGTGTTTTTTTAGGCCCGGTACTGATTTTGCGTGTACGCCCGATGGAGGATTCGCGTAGTTTTATGCAAGCAGGCTAGCCCTCCCGACTCGCTCGCTTGCCTCTACCCTTTGCCTTAGCATGCACCACGACGCTTCTGCCCCTTCGGACGACCCATCTCCGCCCCCACACGTCCCCACTGCTCCTTCGTCTCAAGACGAACCGACCTCAGCGCCAAGCCTGGGGCTGCCCCTCATGTTGATCGCACTGGGGCTGCTTCTCGGTAGCGGTGCCGTGGCGATGCACTTCGGATCGTTTGACCTGAGCACGGCCATTGCAGCTGGCATGGGCGGCGAAGCGCTCTTCGAGGCGAAGGACCAGGCCCCGATGACACATGTTGGCTTCGACCCCGACCAGCCTTTCACCTTCAGCGGGCTGCCCCAACACCCCGACCAGATGTATCCGGCGGTGGCTGCCCATGTGTTTCTCGCCGACCCCGACGATCCGACGTTCACGCAGCAGCCGCGCTCTGTCCAAGAGTTCCGCCAACTGCTCGACCTCTACGAGAAGCGGCAAGGCCACGACGACAACTTCACGATCCGGGTCTTCGACGGCCGCACCAACGAGACGCTGGAGCTGCATGAGTTGGTGGCCGAGCGCACACGCCACGAGCAGAACGGGTGGACCAACTGGGATCGCAACAACCAACTTCGCCGCGCTGAGACCCGGCGGCTCGTCGACAAGTACGTGCGACGGGGCGTCCCTCGCGATGAAGTCAAAATCCGCTGGGGCTATGCCAACCAGGTGGCCGAGGCGCGCGCCCGGGAGCTGAGCACGATCGAGTACGAGATCGCGCTTGCCGATCAGCTGGGGCTGAGCCTACTCGCTACCGAGATTGGGACCGTGGAGACGTTCAACCAGGACATGCTGGTCTCCCCGGCCGGAGCCCGCTCACGCTACCAGATGATGCCGGACGTGCTGCGTCGTTTCGACGTCCGGCGCTACCAGCTCCCCGCAGGCGAAGGGCGCGTCGACGTGCGGGAAGAGCACCATCCCCTGCTCACGCTCGAACCGGCGTTCGTCTTCTTGCGCGGCTACGTGAACAGCGTCGGGCACGAGATTCCTGGCATCTCTGCGTATCACACAGGACCGGGCAACATCTTCAGGCTCTACCAAGCCTACATGCAGTCGCAAGCGGGCCGGTCGCTCGACCATAAGTCTGTCGTTGACGCGTACATGTGGGGCGTCACGGACGGCTTCGAGCGCGTCAAGCGGCAGTCGAGCTTTGGGAACCACTCGCGCGCCTACGTGCTGCAGGCCTACGGTTCGCTACGTGCCACCGAAGACGAATGGGTCGACCCGTCTGGGACGCTGGAGGCGGAGCGCGTGCGCCTCCGCGACGGCGAACGGATCACGCTTGCCGACTTGCTCGCTCGCCTCGACGCCCACGCAGATCGCCTCGACTGGAGCACGGTCAGTGGCCTCGGCTCTCCGTACGAGCGGTTCCGCGCGCTCAACCCACATATCGCGCTTCCGCCTTCGGAGGACGGCACGGTGCCCGCGCGCGGCAACCTCCGGCTCACTGCCAGCGTCGGCCCGGCCCCTGTGCAGTTCTTCCTTCCGATTGGTGCCTCGGACGTGCTCGCCCGCACCGGCCGCACGCTGCTCGACCCGACGGCCACCCTCGTCTTCGACCGCGCCACTTTCCGCACCACGCCCGCGGACCGTACCTCCGCAGACGAGGCCTACGACCGCCTCGTTGCCGACATCGCGGCCTTCGGCTTCACGGAGACCAACCTCGCGCGGCTGCGCACCCTGAGAAGCCAGTTCTACGCGCTCGCCGAAGCCAACCCCACTGCCTTCCGGCAGCGACAGGCAGAGATCATCCGGATCCACAGCCAAGTCTGGGGCACCCGCGCCTGGCGCGACCTCGTTGGCTCGGTCAGCACCGTCATGGGTGCCGAGGCGGGGCTCCCCTTCGCCGACGAAGTCGCTAGCAACTAAGCCATGGCGATCGTGCGTGCCTTGCTCGCCGAGTGGCGCGCACTCGACACCGGGCGTGCGACGCTGCGCTCATTCGGTCGCGTCGTGGGGAGCGTTCTGCTGGGCATCGCCGTGCTGGTGGCGTGGCGCAGCGGGTGGGCATGGACCACCGCCGTCGTCGTGCTCACGGGCATAGGCGGTGGGCTCGTCGTGCTCGGCTTCGTGGCACCGATGCTGCTCAAGCAGGTCTACCGGGCCTGGATGCTGCTCGCCCTCGTGCTCGGTGCTATCGTCTCGCGCATCCTGCTGGCGCTGGTGTTCTTCCTCGGCGTCTTCCCCATCGGCTGGGCGCGCCGCACCTTCTCCGAGAGCCCCATCCTCACGCGACCGGACCCACACGCGGAGAGCTACTGGATAAAAAAGCCGCCCCCGACGCTGAGCGAGCGGGAGCGGCTGGAAAAGCTGTACTGAAGCGCAGCCCTGCGGGCTGGCAAGCGTGCCTTACGCGTCCAGCTTCGGGATGACGATCTTCTGGCCAGGGTAGATCTTGTTGGCGTCCTTGATCACCTCGCGGTTGGCATCGAAGATGGCCGGGTACTTCATCGCGTCGCCGTACTTCGCCTTGGCGATCTTCGAGAGCGAGTCGCCACTCTGGATGGTGTAGTACTCCACTTCAGGCTCGGGCGGGGCTTCCGGCTCACCCGTGTCGACCTTCAGGTTGTCGTCGTTCACCTTTTCGACGCCCTTGACGTTGCCGGCCATCAGGACCGCCTTGTTCTTGGTCGAATAGGAATCGGCGGTGCCGTGCAGCGAGACCGTGCCGTCGTCGATCATGACGCCAGTGATTTCAACGCCGGGCAGGTCGTCGTTGAGCATCTTCTGGACGTCTTCCGGCTCCGGGTTGTCTTTGCCGAAGAGCTTTTCGCCCGTGTCTTTGAGGAAGTCGAGCAGACCCATGGGGCTAACCTCGTAACGTTGGTGAGGGAGTGGTGTCGATGTGGGGGGAGCCGCGTGCATCGCAGGCTCCGCTCAGTATACGGAGGCGGGCCCGGTACAGTATTTCCGCACCGTGACCGCGGCGGAGCGCGTCTGAGTGCCCTTTTTCGGCCTGCAGCTAGCGGTTTGACGTCGCTTGACCGAGGATACGGTCGAGTTGCTCCGCTTGGAGCGCCGTGAGGCGATTCCGCTCCGCAAGCAGCGCGTGGGCCCGTTCGACTACGACGACAGAACTGGCGTAGGCGGTCGGCTCCGCCCCTCCGGACGCGTGGGGACGCGGCTGAAACGCAGCCCGGTAGCCGTCGATGAAACCCTGCGCTACGGCCTGGACGTCGGCGTCCGACAGCGCATTGAGGTCGTCGGGGAGAGCCGTATCCACGAAGGCCTGCACGTCGGGCGACACCGAAGTCTCCAGGTCGGCGTCGGACTGCATCGTGACCGACATGTTGGGCCCGTGCTCGACCTGAATGCGCTCGACGGTGACGGGGATGGTGCGGCTGCACCCTCCAGCGAGGGCGAGCGCTAGGGTCGAGAGAGCGAGAGCGCGAAGCATGAGGGGCGAGACTGGTGAGCGGAGGCGGAGAATCCTGGTGAGCGGATTTGGAGAATCTACGCAACGGCCTGAGGCGCTCTGTGCGCGTCGCGGTCGGCTCTTGTTGTTCTTGCCGCGCGGGGACCGGGTGCGATCTTCGATGGTGTCCTCGCTCCTCAGCGCCCCTACCCTGTGCTCATCGCCCGCTTCCGCCTCCCCTCGCCGCTCTGGGACGCCGCCCGGCAGATCCGCCACGAGGTGTTTGTGGTCGAGCAGGCATGCCCCCCCGAGGAGGAATGGGACGCCTTCGACGCCGTAGCCACGCACCTCCTCGGCACTATCGGCGACGAGCCCGTGGCGACAGCCCGGTGGCGCGTGGTCGATGCGCCCGACGGGCTCACGGCGAAGCTAGAACGCTTTGCGGTGCGCGAAGCGTTTCGCGGGCGCGGCCTCGGCCGTGACCTCGTCGCCAAGACCCTCGCCGATGCGGAGGCCGCCGGACTTCGCCGGTTCGCGATGCACGCGCAGGCTCACCTCGCCACCTTCTACGCGCAGTTCGGCTTCGAGCGCGACGGCCCCGAATTCGACGAGGTCGGCATCCCACATGTCACGATGACGCTCAGACGGTGACCGATCCCATCGCCCCCCATCGTCGAGCGGCGCGCACCCGTGCCTTCGCACGGCTTTTGCGAATCCTGCGGCTTCGTGCTGCGTGCAACTCTGCTGCCATTGCTGTCCCCGCTTACCCCGCACCTGCATGCCCGCGACTACCGAAGCTCCCAGCACGATCCTGGACCAGCTCAAAGCGCTGATCCGCCTCCAGTACATCGACAGCCGCATCGACCAGATCGAGAAGCTGCGCGGCGACCTGCCCGAAGAGATCCGCGACCTCGAAGACGAACGCGCTGGCCTGGCCACACGCATCGACAAGGCGAAGCGCGAGATCATGGAAGGCGAGGCCCGCCAGAAAAAACTCGCCCTCGATGTCGTCGAGAGCGAGGCGATGATCAAGAAGTACGAGGAGCAGCAACTCCAAGTGCGCAACAACCGCGAGTACGACGCCCTCACGAAGGAGATCGAGGCGCAGCGCCAGAAGATCACCGCCGCGCACCTCGAGACGGAGGAGCTCACGGTCACCATCGAGCGCGACAAGGAAGCCATCGTCGGTGCCGAAGAGCGTCTATCTGAGCTGGAGTCGATTCTGAAGGAGAAGCAAGCCGACCTGGAACAGGTCGTCGAGGACACGAAGAAGGAGCAGCAAGGCTTTCAGGCAAAGCGCGACGAGGCCGCCCAGGCCATCGAAGGGCGCTACTTCCAGGCGTACGAGCGTCTCCGGGGCCGCCTTCGTGACGGTCGGGCCGTGGTGCCGCTGGAGCGTGGGGCCGCGGGCGGCTTCCAGGTGCCGCCGCAGCGCCAGGTCGAGATCCGCCAGCGCAACCGCATTATCCCCTGCGAGCACACCGGCCGCATCATCGTGGACGACGCGCTCTTCCAGGAGACCGTCGCCGAGCTGGACTTTTGATCGGTAACCTGGGATCTGAGATGTTTGATTGGGAGACCAAACCGTAAATCAGACATCGTACATCCAACCTTCTTCGTTTTCCACACGCGGGGCGGCGGGACCGTCGCCTCGGCGGGCCGGGTCCCTCAGGGGTCTTGAGCGACGCCGGGGAGGAAAGTCCGAACACCGCAGAGCACCGTGCTTCCTAACAGGAAGGCGGGCTGCGCCTCCGGGCCCGGCTCGACAGCACGTGCAACAGAGAGTATTCCAGCCGATGGCGCGCCCCCGGGTCAGCGATGGCCCCGCGCGCACAGGTGATGGGTGAAACGGTGGGGTAAGAGCCCACCAGCGTCCCCGGCGACGGGGGCGGCTAGGCAAACCTCACGGGGTGCAAGGCCAAACAGCCACGCGTCGACCGCGGCTCGCGGGAGCGTCTGACGCAGCGTGGCGGGTAGGCTGCTCCAGGCGTCCGGCGACGGGCGTCGCAGATAGATGACGGTCGCCGACGGCTCCCCGCCGCCGGTACAGAATTCGGCTTATACGCCGCCCCGCGTGTGGAAATCGATCGGCCTGAGACCGACAGGCTACGGTGCAAACAGACGCACCAACACGGCCTGTGCCGGCGCATAGATGCCCGGCACTGTGCTCTCGCGCGGCCCCGCGACGTTGAGCGTGCGCACCTCATGTTCGGTGAGCCAAGCGCGCACGCCGGCGAGGTCGATGGCGTCAGCGCATGACGCGGCGTCGAGGTGCAGGTGAAACACCGGACGCTTGAGCTTCGCAGCCACCCGAGCGGTAAAGGCCGTCCCGCCAACCAGCGGCGCGGGTGCCACGAGGAGCGTGGCGTCGGCATCCCGGACATTGAAGCGGGTGCGGACGCGGTAGGCGTCGGATTCGGTTTCGCGGAGCGGATAGCGCTCAGGAATCGGACCGTCCTCGGCACGGCGTCCGGCTGGGCACCATCCGCCCACCGCCAGCCCCGCTGCCATCGCGGCATCCAGCGCCGCGCGATCTACGCCGGTTTGTCCGCCTGACCTGACACGATGCAGCACGACGATTAATTAGGTTAGGTTTGGTCTGACAACGTGGCAACTACCGTGGAGTGGCACGGCCTTGGCAAAAGCAATCGATGCATTCAAGCCACAGAGGGACGTTCGCCGCACCTAGCTGCGTCTATGTCCCGATCTCGTTTGCCTTCATACCACAACCCCAAGCTAAGCCATGAGCGCTCTACTTCGCTATACCCCCGCCCGCGAGTTCGACAGCCTCCGCCGCGAAATGAATCGGCTCCTGGAAGACTTCTATCCCAACCGCCGCGCCAACAACGCCGAGGCCGAGTCGGCCGTCTGGAGCCCGCGCGCCGACCTGGCCGAGAACGAGGACGCCTTCGTGCTCTCCCTCGACCTCCCCGGCATCGACAAAGACACGCTCTCCATCACCCTCGACGAGGGCCAGCTCAAGATCAGCGGCGAGCGCCGCGTTGAGCACGAGGAGGGCGGCCAGTTTCGCCGCATCGAGCGGAGCTACGGCACGTTCTTCCGCGCCTTCCGCGTCGGCAACGCCGTCAATGCCGAGGGCATCGACGCCGCGTTCGAGAACGGCGTGCTGACGGTGACGTTGCCCAAGGCCGAGGAGCGCAAGCCCCGCCGCATCGAGGTCAAATAGGCCCGAGCGTCGCCAGCCCGGCGAATTCGCCGCGAACGCCCTGCCTGGAGCAATCTGGCAGGGCGTTCGTGCGTTTTTTGCGGCGGTGCACGTCATGCCGACGCTGCTGCGCTCCACCCACCCCTCCCGATTCCCGATGCGCTTGCTCCTCCTGCTCGTCGTCTTCGTCGCCAGTCCGGTCTTCGTCGTCAGTCCGGCTCTAGCCCAGTCGCCAAGCGAGGTGCCCGATGCCCAGGCCGTGCTCGACCGGATCGACCGGACGTACCAGACGCTCCGAGCCGTGCGGGCGACGTTTTCCCAGCAAATCGGCGGGCAGACGCTGGAGGGCACCCTCGCTGTGCAAGGCGACCAGTTCCGCGTGGAGTTGCCCGGCCAAACCATTGTGAGCGACGGCGAGACCGCCTGGTCCTACGCCGAGGCCGACAACACCGTGCTCATCAGCCGTGTGGCCGACGACCCCGCGTTCTTCTCCCCTGGCGAACTCTTCCTCCGCTACCCCGAGCGCTTCGACATTGAGGTTGTCGAGCGGACGACGTGGAACGGGGTGCTGATGGATGTGCTCGCACTCGCCCCGAAGAACCAAGCGGACGAGGTGGAGTCGGCGACGCTCTTCGTGCGGGCCTCCGACGGCGTTCCGGTCCGCGTTGAGGTGCAGAGTCTCGGCCAGGCCGTGACCATCGCGCTCGCTGACATCCGCCTCAATCCGCGGCTCGACCCGGGTCAGTTCACCTTCCGGGTCCCGCGCGGTGCCGAAGTGATCGACCTCCGCTCGTAGGTCGTCAGCCTCCGACGTCTTCGTCGGACTTCCGCCCCGTTTCCTCTATGCGGCGCATCCCGCGTCCTAGCGCACCACGTCGTCGTCTCGCTTTCACGCCCCGGTTTCCCTCATGCCTCCTCGCTTGAAGACGGTGCTCACGTTTGGTGGCAGCCTCGTGCTGGGCGTCGGCTTGCTCTACATCGCGCTTCGGGGCGTTGACTTCAGCGCGGTCGGGGAGGCGCTGCGGACGGCGGAGTATGGGTGGCTTCTCCCCCTGCTTGCCGTCACGCTCCTCTCGCACTACCTGCGAGCCTGGCGATGGAGGCTGCTTCTGGAGGTCTTGCCCGACGAGCGCGAGCGCTCAGACAGCAGCGAGCGCGCGGACAGCGAGGCCGCCAAACCCCGCGCTTCGACAGTGCAGGCGTTCTACGCTACGATGATCGGCTACATGGTCAACCAAGCCGCGCCGCGCCTGGGCGAACCGGCGCGCGCGGCTAACCTCGCGGCGGTGACGCGCCACCGGTTTGCGGCGGTCTTTGGCACCGTGGTCGTGGAGCGGCTTCTCGACGTGGCGGTCCTGCTTGTGGCACTCACGAGCGTGCTGGCGCTCTTCTGGAACCGCCTGGGCGCGCTGCTCGGCGAGTTCGCAGGGGGCGCGCGCGCTGTCACCGAGAGCCTCCGCGCGCAGAGCGGCTTCGTGGTGGCCCTCGGCGTGCTAGCTGCCCTCGTCGGGCTTGCCTTGGTGTGGTGGTGGCGGTCGTCGCGACGCGCGGGGGTGGGAGGCAAGCTCCGGTCCCTGATCGCGGGCTTCGGCGACGGGCTGCGCAGCCTGCTCCACGTGCGCGACAAGGTTGGCGTAGTCTGGTCGACGGCGGCCATCTGGCTGTGCTATGCCGTCATGACGTTCATCCCCCTGCAGATGCTCGGGATGGCCGACACCTACAGCCTGACGCTCCTCGATGCGTGGGCGATGGTGGCGCTTGGTGCCGTTGGCATGGCCCTCCCCTCGCCGGGCGGCACGGGGTCCTACCACTACGCGATTATCGTCACCATGACGCTGCTGCTAGGCGTCCCGGAGACGCCAGCGGCCACCTACGCCCTGCTGACCCACGCCGTCCAGCTTGTTTTCCTGGTCGTGGTCGGTTTGCTTTGCCTCCTCGCCCAGGGCGCGTCCATCGCTCCACCCAGCGACACGTCTGACGATGGCGGCGGCGCGCAGGACGAGGCCCCGTCCGTCCGCTCTGCGATCGTAGAGCCGGGCTGATGCCACGCGGGACTCGCTGGTGGGCGTGGGTGCTGTGCGGGCTCTGCTGCGTGGGTGGTGGATGCGCGCGCGAAATCCCGCCGGAGGTGGACGACTGGCCCCTGGAGATCGTGGACGCATCGGAGGTGCACCGCCTGGCGGACCAGCCCCTGCAAATCTCGCTGACGGGACGCGTTGAGGCGCAAGCTGGCTCGCGGGTGCTGCTCTCCGATGGGACCGCGCACGTGTGGGTAGAACTCGCCGCAACGTTGCCGCCGCTCGGGGCCGGGCCCCTCGGACTCCGGGCCATCGTTGAGCGCCGACGTGACACCGCAAGCGGACGCGACACCGTACGCGTTCGCGCCTTGGAGTGGTGGTACGACCCAAGTCTTGACGACAGCGCCCCGCGTCGGACCAGCCCGGCGTCGCCGTAGAAGGCATGCCGCGCGCCCAGACGGGCGCAGGGCACCTCGGCGCGCTCAGGGCGCGGGCGCCCATTCGGGGGGGGACGATGCCCGTTCAGCCAGGCTTTTCGCCGTTCACCCAGCAATGACACGGCCTGGACCGCCGCGCGCCCTATCGTCTATTGCGGCGGGTCCCCTGCGCGCCGCACCTCGTCAACCAGTTCCAACTGGTGCCCTCCAGCCACCATCCACCTTTCGTCATGATGCCCCACGACGCTTCCCGGAACCCTCTCGAAGGCTTGATCAGCGCCGAAGTCTTCGCGCTGCTGCACGAGCACCAGTTGCTGAGCGAGAAGGGCGTCCGCGACTTCCAGATCCGCCGCCGCTTCCGCGCCATGCGCGCCGAAGATGTGCCCGCCTACGAGGCCATCGAGGAGCTGCGCGAGGAGTACCCGTACCTCCAGTTCGACACGATCCGCAAGATCGTCTACGGCCTCCGCAAGCGCTAGGCGCGCCCCCGCGTGGCCGCGAACAGGGCAACGCCCGTCGCCACGGAGGCGTTGAGCGACTCCATCGGTCCACGCATCGGAATCGAGACGAGCGTGTCGCACACGCTGCGCACGCGCTCGCGCAGCCCCCGCCCCTCGTTGCCGACAACGAGACACACGGGGCGATCCCAGTCGTAGTCCCAGACGGTAGCGGCCTGCTCGCCCGGTTGCGGGTCGCCCGCGAGACCGGCCACCCAGTAGCTCCGCTCCTTCAGTCCAAGCAAGGTCTCGGCCAGGTTGGGGACCCGCGCGATAGGCAGCCGCAGCGCCCCGCCCGCGCTCGCCTTCACGGTCACAGCGGAGAGCGGGGCCATCCGCCGCTCAGGGACGAGCACACCCGCAGCGCCGGCCGCTACCGCGCTCCGCAGAATTGCGCCGAAGTTGTGCGGGTCCTCAATCTCGTCGAGGGCAACGAGGATGGGCTTGGCGGCCTTCACAGTGTCGCGGTCGGGGGCGACGCCGTGCAGCATCTCCGCAACGTCGGCATAGGCGACCGGCGCGGCGACGGCGACGACGCCCTGATGCGTGGTCTTGGGTGCCAGGCGGTCGAGCTTTTGGATCGGCACCGTCTGGACCGGCACCCGCGCCGCTTTCGCTGCAGCGCGCACGTCACCCACCTGCGCCCCCTTCTGGACATATACCTTCTCAATGCGCCCGTTGTCTCGCGCGAGTGCTTCGCGGACGGGATTACGACCGACGATGACCTGTGTGTCCATGCAGAAGAACGATTAGCGACGGGGAACCAGCGAACGGGGAAGAGGAAGACGCGCCGCTCTAGGCTTCGCGACTGACGAAGCGGTCCGCGAAGGCTTCCAGGCGGCCGACGAGCCATCCAGCAGCGTGTTCGTGCTCGGGCTTCATGAGCACGCTGCGCAGCACCCGCGCGTTCGGCACGTCTGCGACGAGATGTGGGTGACGTGCCCGGAGTTGGTCGGCGCTCATCCGGTAGAGGCTCACAAAGATCGGGTCGACCGGGTCATTCATCGCCGCGTCGAATAGAGCCGCGCTTGCGGCGTCGATGTCGGACAGACGCTCGGCTGTCGGGAAGTAGGCGACGATGTCGGTCTCAGGCGGCGCGTAGAGGGTGAACGCGTCCGAGCCCTCGATGCGCAGCGCGAACTGACGCGCCGCCCGCAGCGCGGCGGCAAGGATCGGTCCGAGGCCGTCATCGGGACGTAGCGGGAGGCAACGGAGCGTGAGCCAGAGCGCCCCCGCCGCCGCTCCGGCGCGCGAGCATTCGAGGCTGATTTCGCCGAGGTGAAGGTCGTCGGAGGAGAAATACGTGTAGGGCGAGTCGTGCTTGTAGAACCGCCCGACCGCCGGGTCGCGGAAGAGGACCGCGCCGCAGCCGTATGGCTGGAGCCCATGCTTGTGCGGATCGACCACCACGGAATCGGCGTCGCGCAGGGCGTGAAACGCCTCGTGGGGAAACCCACCGGGAGCGGCGGGCGCGTGCGCGAGCAGCCGGAAAAAACCGCCGTAGGCTGCGTCGATGTGGACGCGCGCGCCGTACCTCCGGCACAGCGGAATCGCCTCATGCAGCGGGTCGACCACGCCCAGCCCCGTCGTCGCCCCCGTGAGGACGACCGTGCCGATGCCACCCGCCGCGAGCGCGTCTTCGAGCGCGTCGAGGTCGATCCGCCCGTCGGCGTCCGCAGCGACGGTGCGGTGTTCGACGCCGAGGACGTGCGCCATCCGCGCGTGGGTGTAGTGCGCGTCCGCACTCGACGCGATGGCGGTGCCGGGGGCCAGTTCGCGAGCCACGAACAGCGCTTCGAGGTTGGCCACGGTCCCCCCGCTCGTCAGGTGGCCCAGCGCCTCGTCCGGGAAATCGAACAGCGCCGCGAGGTCGCGCACCACCTCCTTCTCCATCTGCCCCGTCGGCGGACCGCCGTCGAGCGCGTGGTTATTCGGGTTCGTCCGCATCGCCGCTGCGTAGGCCGCTACGGCGACGGGGTGCGGCGGCTTGAGCATCTGCCCCGCGTAGCGCGGGTGGAAGAACGGATATGTCCCCGGCGTCGCGCCGCGCGGCGGTGCTGTGATGCGCGCAAGGTACTCATCCATCGCCGCGCGCAGCCGCGCCTCGGGCACCTCCGTCGCCGCATGCGAGGCGAAGTCGCCGTACGATGCCTCCCAGTCAGCGATGGCATCGAGCGCGTGGTAGAGGAGAGCGCGTGGGGACATAGAGCGGGTCGAGGGTCGAGGGTCGAGGGTCGAGGGTCGAGGGTCGAGGGTCGAGGGTCGAGGAAGGTGCGTGTCTGGACGTGAGGTGTCAAGCGAAGTTCGTCACGCCACGGTGCGAACGTCACACATCGCCGCG
>JBCDFF010000089.1:0-12307 GCA_039178415.1 Bacteroidota bacterium | reverse complement strand
CGACGCCCGAGAAGGTCAAGGCGATGTTCGACGAGACCGGGGTCGATGCGGTGATGATTGGGCGGGGAGCCATCGGCAACCCGTGGATCTTCCGCGACGCGAAGGCCTACCTCGCCACGGGCGAGGTGCCCGACCCGCCGTCGTGGGACGAGCGCGTGGCCGTGGTCGCGGAGCACCTCACGCTCAAGTGCGAGTGGCTCGGCGAGCGCAAGGGCACGCTGGAAATGCGGCGGATGTACGGCGGCTACTTCAAGGGCCACCGCGGCGCGAGCCTGCTGCGCCAGCGCCTCATGGAGCACAACACCCGCGAGGGCGTGTTGGAGGTCTTGCTCAACTTCCGCCCCGAGGACGCGGCCCCGCGCGTGTCGCGCGCCCAGCCGCGCGCGGCCAAAGCGATCACGGCGTCGCTGCCTCGTCCGTCGCGGCCTGCACCGCCGCCGGAAGCCAAGGACGCCGTTCCCTCCACAGCGTAGCCCGGTGCTCCACAGCTAGCCCGGTGCTCCACAGCGTAGGAAACGCTGCGGGCTAGCCTCGGCGGAGCGCGCCCGCTCGCGGGACGGGAGCGGGTCGCAGGGCACCGGGCTCCCCATCACGTGGTGAAAACGGGAACAACGGCGATACAATTCGCGCCCGTAAAGCGGCAGCGGTCTGCGCGGAATATCGTTCGACACCCGAGCGCGTAGCCGCGACCACCACCGCACCCACCTGCTCTCCGATGCGTCCTCTCGCCAGCCGTCTCTCCGTGGCAGCGCTTCTCGCTGTGCTACTCGCCACCACCCCTGGTTGCGGTCTCTTCGAGGAGACCTTCGAGCTCGAAGCCACCGTGTCGGGCCTCGTCCTGGCCAGCACCCGCGACTCCGAATTCCGGGCCTACGAAGCCCTCGAATCAGCCATCCAGGCCGATGGGCAAGCCTTCCTCGCCACCCGCGTCGAGTTCTCCGAGGCTGCCCGCCAGAACGGTATTGACCTGCTCCCGACGCGCATCGCGCTCATCAACGCGGCGGAGGTGAGCCAGCCCCTCGTGGCCGCCGACCCGCTCATCGCGCTGGAGTTTCCGCAACCGCTGCTGCTCTACTCGGTGGACGACGAGCGCATCGTGGCGGGCTACAACACAGCGGCCTACCTCACGGCGCGCTACGACGTGGCCGGACAGCCCGCCCTCGACAAATACGAAGAGCGCTGGCAGCGATTCGTGCAGGTCGCCACGTCCAACGCGCCGCTTGTGGGGCCGGGGCCCGGTACGCCCGTACGCCACGAAGGCATTGTGGAGGCCACCCTCGATGAGGGCGCGCAGGACGCCTTCCGCGTGCTCACGCAGGTGGTCCGCAGCCGCGACGATGTGCAACTCGTCGCGCGCTATGACCACACGGCGGAGGGCGGTCGCCCCGCACTGACGATGCTGCTCAACCAGCCCGAGACGTCGGCGCTGCTCGCGGTCACCTCACGCACCGCCGCCATCGACGCGCTCCTGCGCATCGTCGTGTTCGAAGACGCATCAGGCGCAACGCACATCGCCTTCGTCGATCCCGCCTACACCGCACAGCGCCACGGCATTGCAGGCACCGCGTCGAGCGAAGTGACCCGGCTGCGCAGCATCCTGGACGAAATCATCGCCCAGGTGCAGAGCCCGCCGACGCCGTAGCGCACCGCGCCGGTCTCAGCGCTCCACCTGGGTCAGCGCTGCAACTGGGTCAGCCGGCGCGTGGCTACGCCCTCGGGGGTGACGACGCGCAGGACGTAGGTCCCGCCCGCGAGCGACGACGGGGCGGAGACGCTGTGGGACCCAGCCCCGAGGACGCCATCGTGCAGCAGCGCCACGCGGCGGCCGAGCGCGTCGAAGAGCGTCACCTGCACGCTCGTCGGGGCATCGACCGTCAGCGTGATGGAGGCCGCGATGTTGGACGGGTTCGGGAACGGCCCGGCGAGCTGGACGCCATCAGGCAGCGTCTCGTCGCTGCTGGACGTCGAGGGGGCAAACGCACGGCGGGCGAGAGTGGCGTCGAGGACGTACGGGTTGTCGTTGCCCTGGAACGAGGCGATGCGTCCCGAGCGGGCCACTTCGGCATCGTCGGCCGGATCGGTGTCATGCCATTCCAAGAGCGTGGCGAGTTGCCGGTCGAACCAGTTGCGCCCGCCGCTGCCCACCTCGGCGTCGTAGATCGTCGCGACGTAGAACAGCATCCGCGCCACGTCGCCTTTGACGGCCTCGCGGGGCTCGAACGCCGAACTGCTGCGCTCAGAGTAGGCGTCCCGGTCCGTGCTCGGCGGCGACGACTGGGTCTGGTCGAAGCGGTACCACGCCACGGCCTGCGCGTCAGGGATCTCGGCGAAGGGGAGGCTTGCTCGGTCGCTGTTGACCCGCACCCGCGTCGGGACGAGGTGGTGCATGTCCGTCTCCGCGTCGTTGTTGTCGGTGCCCTCCGAGCGCGGCCAGACGTGCTCCTGGTTGAGGCCCGCGTTGTTGTTGAACACGTCCTGCGACGGGTCCGACGACGGCTGCCCGTCGAACGCGACGAAGAAGTCGGTGTAGAACCCGAGCACGCCGCGCTGGCCACCCACGGTGACCTCGTCCACGGTATCGTAGAGCCGGTCCTTGCTCTGGCTGCTCGACAGCACGCGGGCGGGCTCGTACGCATCTTCCAGCGCTTCGAGGAGGTCGTCGCCTGTGAACTCGGGGAAGATCTGGGCAGAGGCCGCCGGGGCTAGCATGAGAAGGAGAGCAACCAGGAGACGCATAAAGCAGAACCGTGAGGGCGGAAGGGGAACGCGGTGCAGAATCGGGCGAGCGATAGGAGAGAGTAAAGAGGAAAGGGTGAAGAGCGAGACGAAGGCCGCATCCCGTCGCCAACCTCGCCGTGCTTCACAGCCGATAGCCGACTTCGCGATACCCACAAAAGTTGTGCTCCGGCGCCAGGCTTCTCAGCGTGGTCGGCGTTGAGTGTGAGACAGAGGGCATGGTAATCGCCGCACACCCTATCCGCGACGCCCTGGAGACCGCTCCAAGCACAGCGGCGAGCCGAAGTGCACAAGCTTGCACAACCTGGATGGCTCACCCGCGCCGGTAGAGCGCCTCGTCCAGCGCCCACAGCACCGCGCCGATCGTGCCGAAGGTGCCCAGCGCCAACAGCGGCTCCCAGATCACCAGGCCGCCGACGAAGCCCAGCAGGCCGCCGAGGTACTTGATGTAGTTCAGCTGCTCGTTCGACGTCGTCTTGAGGAGGCGTTCGAGTTGCTGCTCGTCGTAGTTGTTGGCGTTGGCGACGATCATCGCGTAGACGTCGAGCCGCTCCACGAAGCTGAGCACGGTCCGCGTGGCGATCTCTTCGATGGCGTCGCCCTGGGCCTCGACTTGTGCAGGGACCTCGTCGAGCAACGCGTCGAGGCGGTCGAGGACGGGGTCGAGCGCGTCCGGCAGTTCGGCGATGGCCTGCTCGATGCGGCGGTCGAAGTCGTCGCCGCGCACCTTGCGGTAGGCTTTGAGTGCGAGGCCGCCGAGCCCTTCGCCCGCGTTCTGTTCGAGCTTCTCGACCGCGATCGCCTTCAGCTTTTGGCGCGTCTCCTCCGAGCCAAGTAGGTCGCGCACGGTAAGCTCGGCGAGGCGCTTGAGCTCGCCGCGGAAGTCAGGGTCGTCCAGCGTGTCGTGCACGAGCCGCACGCCGAGCTGGCGATAGCGTCCGATGACGCCGCTCTCGGCGATGCGCTCCTTGATGATCTCCTCGTTGATGAGCTCCTGCGAGATCGCCTGGGCGAGCCGGTAGACGACGCGCTCGCGCTGCGCAGGGACGAGGCCTTGTCCGAAGATGGGCCGCTTTTCGCGCGGCTGAAAGAGCATGGTGATGGCCAGCCAGTTCGTCGCAAACCCGATCAGGCCGCTCACCGCGAGGATGCGCAGCAGGCCCTCGAAGACGAGTGGGTGTCCGAAGAGCGACGCCTCCCAGCCAGGGAAGTCCCACGCAAACGACACGAGGAACAGCGTACCGAGGAACCACGGCACCGCGCGGAGCACGGGGAGCCACTGCGCGTGTCGCCCCTTGACGCGTGGCATTGCGGGGGCCGCTTCTTCCATACGCGGCGTCCGCTCGGGCAGGTGGCGGCGCATGTACTCGAACAGCAAGCCGCCGGCCTCGCGCGCGCGCTGCCGGGTCAGCTCCTTCGCCTCGGGAATCGACATCCCCGATGCTTGCGTCAGGTCGGGTGGGGTGCCACCGAAAGGCACGTCCGACTCGTCCAGCACGGTCGCGTCGAGAACGGCTGGGTTGCCGTCCGCTTCGGCGGCTCCCTCGTTCGTCGCGTCGTCCGTGAGCACGTCGCTCGGGTCGTCCGGCGGCGGTTCGGCGCGGTTGGGGTCGTCAGATGAGGCCATGGAGAAACGAAGGGTGAAGCAGGGCTGTCAGCGCACGGGCGTAGGTTCTGGGGCTTCGCGTGGTACGTTCACACGTCCACACCCGCACACGTTCACACCTCCCATCCGCGATGGCGAAAAAGAAAACGGTCTACGTCTGCCAGAGTTGCGGCAACACGTCGCCTCGCTGGATGGGGCAGTGTACGAGTTGCCAAGGCTGGAACACGTTTGTGGAGGAGAAGCCGCGCGAGGCGATCAAAGCGCCGGTGATGAAGGCCGCCGACTACGATGGGGGCTTGGGCGACGGCGGCGCCGATGGCTTCGGCAGCGGCGGCTTCACACGCAAGGGCCGGAGCGGCTTCGGGTCGCGCCCGACACGGCTCCGTGAGGTCGAGGTCAGCGAGCGCAGCCGCCTCGTGACCGGTCTCGCCGAGTTCGACCGCGTGATGGGCGGCGGCATCATGCACGGTTCGCTCACCCTCGTTGCGGGCGACCCCGGCATCGGCAAATCTACGCTCATGACCGAGCTCGGACGGCACATGCCCGACGCGACGATCCTCTACGTCACCGGCGAGGAGTCCGCGCAGCAGGTCAAGCTCCGCGCCCAGCGCCTCGGCGTCGATGCGGACCAGTTCTACCTCTTCCCCGAAACCAACGTCGAGGCCATTCTCGCGGCGGCCTACGACGTGCGCCCCGACGTGCTGATCGTCGACTCGATCCAGACCATTTTCCGCCCCGACCTCACGAGCGCACCGGGCTCGGTGTCGCAGGTGCGCGAGTCCGCCGCCGCGCTCCTCGACCTGACGAAGACCCTCCCGACGAGCACGTTCCTCGTCGGCCACGTCACCAAGTCGGGCAGCATCGCCGGGCCGCGCGTGCTGGAGCACATGGTCGACACGGTGCTCCACTTTGAAGGCGACCGCCACCACGCCTTTCGGATGCTCCGCGCGATGAAGAACCGCTTCGGTGCCGCCAACGAGATCGGCGTCTTCGAGATGCGCGAAGGCGGGCTGAAGGAAGTCGGCAGCCCCAGCGCGTTGTTTTTGGCCGAGCGGTCGTACGGCCAGTCCGGCTCCGTCGTCGTCTGCTCGATGGAGGGCACGCGGCCACTGCTCATCGAGGTCCAGGCGCTGGTGACATCCACGAGCTACGGCACGCCGCAGCGCACCGCCACGGGCTTCGATGCGCGGCGGCTCCAATTGCTCCTCGCCGTCCTCGAAAAGCGCGAAGGGCTCCGCTTCTCCCAACACGACGTCTTCCTCAACGTCGCTGGCGGCGTCCGCGTCGATGAGCCCGCCGTGGACCTCGGCGTCGTGCTGGCCGTCGCGTCCTCGTTCCGCGACATCCCGACGGACTCGTCCACGGTCGTCGCGGGCGAGGTCGGATTGGGTGGCGAGGTGCGCGCAGTGAGTCGCATCGAGCAGCGGCTCGGCGAGGCCAAACAACTCGGCTTCGAGCGCTTCCTCCTTCCGAAGCCGTCGGTGTCGGACCTCCGCGTGCCCAACGGCTTGGAGCTGCTGCCTGTCCAGCGCGTCAGCGAAGCCCTCGACCTCGCGCTCTGACCCGAATCAACGCAGCCAGGACCGGCCTCTGCCCCCAAACGCCGCCGCGCCGCCTGGGGGACTCAGACGGCGCGGGCAAGGCGGTGGTGGGGTGGTGGACGTGGCGAGGCGAGCCTAGATCGACAGCGCCTCGTCGATTTGACGCAGCTGGATGCGCGCCAGACCCAGGTTGGCCGTGCGACGGTCGAGAGCCAGGTAGGTGAACATGCCTTTCTGGTTGCGCGCGAGGCGGATTAGGTGGTATTGGCCGGAAATCGTGATCAGGATCTCCTCCAACTCGTCGTCGCCAAGGCCGAGCTGCTCCTTGATGCGCATCTTCGTCAAAATGAAGTCGCGGTTGCCTGCGGCGGCGAGTTCCATGTCCATCGCGCCGCCGCCAAGCGTGCCGAGGCTGATGCCAGACTCCAGGTCCACGATGGCGACGCCGAGGGCGCCGTCTATGTTCATGGCTTCGTTGAGAGCGGATTTGAGATCGAGGGCTTGTACCTGCATGGGGGAATACCGGGTTGGGTGAAACGAGCACGGAGACCGGGTCTCCAGTCCCTGTATGCTGTTCCAACAAGTATTCCACCTTAAAAACCTAGCCTGTACCATTAGTAAAGTCTCAACTTGACATAGGTTTAAGCAGAACGTTTTGGACGTTTTGGAGACGAGTGAGCCCTGTCGGCCCGCAACCACTGTGCGAAAGTGGTGCAGTCGAATCGGAGGGAACGCATTTAGATTCTACCGGCACGCGCTCCGGTGTTTAGCGACCGAGCGAGTGCTGCTGCACGTGCAGCGAGGAGCACGCGGAACCTGAGACGATACTGGGGGTTTCCCCCAAAGCGTGAGGCATTGGGACCGAGCGTGTTCGCGCCCCGGCCGGCTGCCAGAACAGACAGTGCACATCGGCTGACGAGACATCGCCGCGAGCAAAAAGCGAAACCCGGTCACCTGGAGAGGCGACCGGGTTTCTGCTTGATGGTGGCAGACCCTGAGGATCTGTGCGTCTGAGTCGCAACTGGGAGATGTGAGACGCCTTGGGACCGAACGAGGGTTGCGGGATTCCTCAGCGTTCGAGCGTCTACAGCGCGATACTCAGAAGCAAGATGTGCTTGCTTAGAAGTGCAGTCGAAAAACAGCGGGAGGTGAAGGGGGTTCCGGACGTTTTGGATGTTTTGTCGATATAAATTAGCTTAAAGCATTGTGATCAAATAGCATAATTACGGACGATATGGACGATATTTTTTGCACCTGAGGCAGATCAGGCAGTATTTCTGGGTGGTAGCTTAGGAAGCAGCCTCTCCTACCCCTCATGGTCTCCCTGCTCCGCGCTGCCGTCGAACCCCTAGCCCTGCGGCCTTTCCTCTACCTGGCCCTCCGGGCGTCCCGCTCGCTCTCCGCCGAGCGCCGGGCGGCGCTGCTCGGCGCGGTCCGTCGGCCGCCGAGCGCGCGCGAGGACGCGATCCAGGCGCCGATCACCCGACTCCGCAGTGTCCTTGGGGTAGACCCCACACGCGTGGCCATGCAAGACTTCGGGGCCGGGTCTCGCACGCAACGGGGCAATGCCAAGCCGAAGGCGCGCGCCGTTGCTGAGATCTACCGAACTGCGGCGGCTACGCCCGCCTGGGGGGATGTGCTGTTCCGCCTCGTCCGCGTGCTCCAGCCTACCCGGGTGCTGGAATTGGGGACCAACCTGGGCATCTCTGCGGCGCACTTGCAAGCCGCGCTCGCGCTCAACGAGGTCGAGGCGGGTATCGCCGGACGCCTCGTGAGCATCGAAGGCGATCCCACGCTCGCCGACATGGCCCGGGCCCACCTCGCAGACATCCAAGCTCCCAGCCAGCCTACCACCATCGTCACGGGCCGGTTCGACGACATGCTGCCCGGGGTCCTCGACGCGCACGGGCCACTCGACCTCGTTTTTCTCGACGGCCACCACGAGGAAGCGGCGACGCTGCGGTACTTCGGCCGCATCGCTCCCCATCTGGCCCCCGGCGCTTGTGTGGTGCTCGACGACATCGAGCCGGGACAGCCGGTGCGCCGCGCCTGGAAGATCCTTGGGGCGGCCTATCCCAACGCCGAGCGGCTGGACTTGCTCAAGCTGGGGATGCTGTTTCTGCAACGTCCGTGCTGAACCACCGCCCATCGTGCGGGCACGGCCCGTCGTGCGGGCAGGGGCCGCTAGCGGGTGGGCCGAGTCGGAGGCAACGGGGACGAACTGGAGGCGCTGCGCGGCCTGACGCACGGAATTGACCGTTCGGCGCAGAGGTGAGCCGTTCGTCCAGGTAGGGGGTATCACCGTGTGACCCGCCGCGTACGCCATGCGGCCTGCATACTATCTTGACGATGCGCTCCGTTTCCCTGCCGCTCGCATGAACCTACCCCACCCCTCCTTGACCGACGAGCAACTCGTAGCGGCCTACCTCAACCAGGGCGACGAGCGCGCGTTCACGACCCTGATGACGCGCCACCAGGAGCGCGTCTTTGGCTTCCTCGTGGGCATGGTCCGCGACCGACAGACAGCCAACGACCTCTTCCAAGACACCTTTCTGCGGGTCATCCAGGCGATGAACAAGCAGCGTGGCTCCTACGAGCCGCAAGGTCGCTGGCTCGGCTGGGTGCTCCGCATTGCGCGCAACGCCGCGCTTGACCACCTCCGCAGCCGCAAGAAGTTCGCCGACGTGGCCCCAGCCGACGAGGACGACGGCGCGACGTTCTGGGAGCGCCTCACCGACGCCGAGCAGCCCGACGCCTTCGACCAACTGCACCACCAGCAGATCACGCAGGAACTGGAGGCACTGATCGAACAGCTACCGCCCGAGCAGCGAGAGGTGGTGATGCTGCGGCACGAGGGCGACCTCACCTTCCGCGAGATTGCCGAGATCACCAACGTCTCCATCAACACCGCGCTAGGGCGCATGCGCTACGCGTTGATCAACCTCCGCAAGATGATCGACGACGAGTTTGAGCCCGAGCCCGAGTCCCTAAAAAAAAAGGCCGTCCGTAGACACGCCGTAAGGCAAGTAAGCCATGTCGTTACAAGACCTAGGGTGGCATAGCGCCGCATTTTTGCGGCGACCGCGCACGAGAACCTGGGGATGCTCCGTTCCTGCGGCACGGCAACCACCCCATCAGCCGATACGCTTCTGAATCGTCCTTGATACTATGCCCGACTCGCTCGATTCGGTGCGCGCGCTCTACGAGGAGCCGCGCCCGGACGGTATGATGCCCACTCCTGAGAGCCTGAGCGACGCCGCGCGTGGCGAGGTGGCCGCGCTCGCTCCCGTGAAAGCCGCCCTCGACGCCCGGCCCAGTGCTGCCCCCGATGCGGCCACCGTAGCCGCCGTCTTGGAGGCGGCACGTGCTGCTGCCGCCCTACATGCGGGCTCTGTACAACATGCTGGTGCCGTACCGCGCCACGCCGCCGACCGCGCCCCAGCGCAGGCGTCCAGGCGTTCCCGCTTCCGCGTGGCGATGCCAGCGCTCGCGCTGCTGGCCTGCGTAGCGGTCGGGATCGCCTTGGTTGCCCAGCAGAATGGGCCCCTGTCCGGTGCTGACTCCCCCCGCGCGGCGGCGCCTGACGCCGAGGCGATCGCCGAGGCTCCCGTTGCAGAGGCTGCGCCACAGGCAGAGTCGGTGGCACGGAACACGGTGCCGCTGACCGAAGACGAGGCCGCCCCGTCGCTCGCGGCACCGACTGCCGCGCAGGCCAGCGAGGCGCGCCGCCCTGCACCGCCTCAAGCGGCCCAGGATGAACGTGCGGGCCCAGTCGCTGCTGCGACAGCGTCAGCAGACGCCCAGGTTGCTGACCGCGCGGCCTCACCGGCGGCGGCACAGGAAGCCGGCACGAATCGTCCGACGCAGAGCCCCCCCGCGAGCGTTTCGGCGCAGCCAGGGCTCCGGCTGACCTCCACAGCACCCGCGACCGCCGTGACATCCTGGGAGAATCCATCCGACGAAGAGTTGCGCCTCCTCTCGCTCCGGCTCCAGATGCTGCGTGAGTCGAACCAAGGACTGGCTTGGGACGAGCCCCCCGTGGCGCTCAGTGCGGCTCCCAGCGAGACGCTGCGTATGCGCGACCTCACGCCGGACACGATGCGCCGCGAGTCGCGCGTCGGCTTCAACGCCGTGCAGCCCCAGCGCATCGGCTGGATCCGTGTCGAAGAGGGCGGACAGTAGGCCCCCACGAGCCCGTGCGGCCCAAGCGTTCAAGCCTGCCATATGACTGTGACCTCTGCGAGACTGTGACCGCTGCCGCCCTGCCTGTCCAGACCTTGTTGCTCTATTCGCCCCCCATGACGCTGTCCACGAATCCGTCTGCTGCGCCCCGTTCTGCTCTGGGGTTGGCTCTCGCCCTGCTGGTCTCTGCGCCCCTCTTCGCGGGCGACGTTTGTGCGCAAGACCCGGTACCGCTCGGGGGCGTCGGGGAGGTCGAAACCCACACGCTCGAAATCCGCGGCGGCGCTCTCCATCTAGACGGCGTGCAGCTTGCCGCCGACGCCATCCCGGCCGACCTCGACCTGAGCGGCCTGAGCTTTGTGATGCAGTACAGCGGTTCGGTGGCGCCGGTACTCACCCTCAACGGGACGGCGTACGTGTTCGAGGACGCACGTCTGGTGCGGTTCGAAGACGTTGAGACGGCTGACCGTGGCGTCCAGGTATACGGCCTCGGCGAGCCAGACCAGGCGGTGTCCCTGCGTTCGGGTGCAGCCTCGCCGCCGGTGGTCACGGGCGAGCAGGCCTACCTGATGCGCCTCTCCGAGCACGACCGGCGGCTCTACGATCTTCTGCAGCGGGAGCGCGCGATGGAAGCCGAGGCGCTGACGCTCGCCCGCCGCATCCAGCGCACCCCCGACACCGACCGCCGTGCCCAGCTCGTGGCCGATCTGCGTGTCCAGCTCGACGCCATCTTCGAGCTGAAACAGGAGGTGCGCCGGGCTGAGGTCGACCAGGCGGCCACCCAACTCGACGCCGTCCGAGCCCGCCTCGACGAGCGCGACACGCGCCGTGCCGCCATCGTGCAGGAGCGTCTGCGCAGCCTCCTCGGCGATCTCGCCGACTGACCACCTTCTCGTCCCCCTGAGCCGACGTGGCACGCGGGCCGGGCGGTCCCGCCGCGCCGCCTGCTTTTGCTCCGCCCGCATTTGCAACGTGTCATGACGCTACCTGCTATGCACCCTGGTCCGAAGACGGGCCTGCTCCGCTTCGGCGTGCTCCCCCTGCTGCTGTTCAGCCTCGCGGTGGCCCCGTCCATCGCGCTCGCCCAGAGCGACGACGACGAGGTCGAACGCCGCCGCATCACCATCCGAGTCGATGGCGACAGCATCTATGTGGAGCGCAACGGCGAGACGACAGCCGTCCCCAACACGCCCGAGGGCCGCGCCGAGCTCGACGATCTCGACCTGGACCTCGAACGCAACAGGATCCGCATCGAGGTAGACGACGAGGACCTCGACGTCGGCCTCGGTGGCGATGACGCGGTGCGTGTCTTCCGGATGCGCGGCGGAGGGGGCCGAGGGCTGACCATCGACCGAGAGGTCGAGTTCGATGGCCCCGGCATGGCGCTACGCCGATTCGGGCCGAGCGGCTTCACCACCTTCAGCATCGACGACGACATGGAGTGGGCAGGCGCTGACGCCGAGGCGCAGGCCGAGATCATGACGAAGGAGATGGAGGCGCGCAGTCTCGCCCGGCAGCTCCGCAGCGCCGAGCGCAGCGAACGGGCCGACCTCGAAGCAGAGTTGGACACCCTGCTCGCGGAGCTGTTCGAGATGAAGCTGACGCAGCGCCGCGCGAGCGTCGAGCGGCTGGAAGAGAAGCTCGCCGAGGAGCGCGATGCCCTCAACCAGCGTGAAGCCGCCCGCGCCGACATCATCGAGCGCCGCAAGCAGCAACTCCTCGGAGAAGACACCCTGGAGTGGTAGGGGGGCACGCGCACTTCTGAGGCGGGGCATGTAGCGCCGACGGCTGTGGCGCTACGTGCCCCGCGCTACGTCTTGGAGGTAGCGGTCTTCGAGCACGCGCATCGCGGCTCTCTGCGTGGACGTTGCATCGTTGTAGCCCACGAGGTGCAGCACGCCGTGGACGACGTAGCGCACGGCCTCTGCCTCGAACGTGGTGCCGAACTCTGGGGCGCGCTCCGCAGCAGTGTCGAGGTCCACATAGACCTCGCCCTCCACGAGGTGCTCCGCGAGGGCGTCTTCGTCGAGATTGAACGAGAGGACGTCGGTCGTGTAGTCGTGGTCGAGCCACGCGCGGTTGAGATCGAGCACCGTCGCGTGGTCGGTAAGCACGATGCTCACGGCGCGCGCCGCGAAGCCCTCGCCGTCGAGCACGCGCTGAACGGTTGCGGCTACCAGGGCCGGATCGAGCCGGCGCGAAGGGTGCGCTGGGACGACCTCGACGGCCTCGCCCTCCGGTG
>JBCDFF010000088.1:0-12308 GCA_039178415.1 Bacteroidota bacterium | reverse complement strand
GGTGGAGCCGCGCGTCGTCGTCGGCGATGAAGACGAGGCCCGACGGTGCCTCGAGGTCGTCGAGCAGCGCGACCATGAGGCGAGCAAACGCGTCGAGGATGGTCGTGCCAGGCGCGTAGGCCGCGCGCACCTTCGCCATGAGCGCGTCCCGAAACTCCGTCGGCAGCAGCGCTTCCTCTAGGTCGTCGAGCGCCGCCGTGACCGCGTCCGTGAGCGCGAAGCGACCCACAGCGCCGCGGTCCGCGTTGGGGTCTGCGCCGTCGTCATAGACGATGCGCTGCGGCTCGTTGCGATGGACGACCGTGAGCGCGCGGATCTCGGCGAAGTCGTGGTCCTCGCCCTCGAGCCAGAAGACGGGCACCACGCGACGGCCGGTCTCCTCGGTCATCTGCCGCGCGAGCTGGAGCGCCGTGAGCGTCTTGTAGAGCGTGTAGAGCGGCCCGCCGAAAAGCCCGAGTTGCTGCCCTGTCACGACCGCCGCGGTCTCCCCGTCCCGGAGCGCCTCGATGTTGGCGCGAGCGGCCTCCCACGCGGCGCTGTCTTCGCCATACCACCGCCGGTTTTGGTCGAGGAGAATATCGGCAAGGGCGTCGCGGTCGCGCGGATGGGCAGCGGCAGCCGTGGCAGCAGCGGTGCGCGCAGCGGCGTCATACGGCGCGTGAGCGTAGTGCTTCAGCAGCGCCTCGTCGCCCGATGCGTAGGCGCAGAATAGGTCCGTGAAGCCGTCGAGACGAGCGTAGTTCAAAGCTGGAGGTGAGAAGTGAGAAGGTCGAAGTAGGAGGCAAGCACAGCGCTGAGGTTAGGTCGTGTCTGCTCGGCGCAACGTGCCTCGTCCGCATAGAAAAGCCCCGCCGATCTGACGAGGCTGTATGAGAGGCCGGAGAGTGAGGTGAGTGTGAAGACAGAGGCGGTGCATCAAGCGTCCCAGCTTCTGGCTTCCCACGTCAAACCTCCTCCTTCAGTTCTCGCTTTTGAGCCGTTCGATCTCGTCGCGGAGCTGGGCGGCGGTCTCGTAGTCCTCCGTGTCGATGGCCTTCTGGAGCCGCTCTTTCATGGCGTCGAGCGGGGACACCGCGCGCGACGGGCGCTCTTCGGCTTCCGCCTCGTCGCTGCTCGCGAAGGCCGAGACGCCCTCGTCGTCGGCAGGAATGCCGGCTTCGTCGAGCACCGACGCCATGACGAAGATGGGCGCGTCGGTGCGCACGGCAAGGGCAACGGCGTCGGACGGGCGCGCGTCGAGCTGGCTCTCCTCGCCGTCGAACTCGTAGCGAATCTTGGCGAAGAACGTGCCCTCGCGCAGGTCGTCCACGATCACGTCGGTGACTTCGGCGTCGAGCGCGTCGAAGAGGTCGCGCAGGAGGTCGTGCGTCATCGGGCGCGGCGGCTGGATCTTCTCCAGTTCGAGGGCGATGGCCTGCGCTTCAAACGCACCGATGATGATAGGCAGCCGGCGGTTGCCGTTGACTTCGCCGAGCACCAGCGCATAGGCTCCGCCACTCGACGGGCTGGTGGAGAGTCCGATGATGTCAACCTGGATGTACTCCATCGTGGCGGGGCGGGGGTCTCTAGTCGGAAGGGGCGGGAAAACTACGGGCACGAGACGCGTCCGGTGTGGGGAGCGCCGGACGCATATCCAGTCGCTACGAACCAGCCGACACCGCAACGGTTTCGCCGACGGCACCGTCGCCGCGGGCGCGGCGGGGGGGGAGGCCCGCGTCGGCGAGCACGGCGGCGAGCGCCTCCAGGCACGCGCTATTTTCGGCGGGAGTGCCGACGGAAAACCGGACGTAGCCCGGCAGCGCGCGGTAGCTGCTCACGTCGCGGATGCGGACGCCGTGGGTGATCATCTGCCGCCGGAGGTCGGCCGGAGGGATCGGCGATTTCACGAGGAAGAAGTTGGCCGTGCTGTCGTGCGCGGTCAGGCCGAGTGCGCGGACACCGGCGATCAGGCCGGTGTAGCCGTCCTTCAGCGCAGCCACGCGCTCCGCGATCAGCTCTGGGCGTGCCAGCACCGCCAGTCCGGCCGCCTCGGAGAGATGGTCTACCACAAACGGCAGCCGCGCCTTCTGCAACTCGTGGATCACGTGAGGATGCCCGGCGAGGTAGCCCAGCCGTAGCCCCGCCAGCCCCATCGCCTTCGAGAAGGTGCGCATCACCAGCACGTTGGGGTGCGCGTCCAGCAGGTCTATGGCCGTGGGGCCCTCCACGAACTCGTGGTAGGCTTCGTCCACCACGAGTACCCCGGGCACGCTGCGGGCGATGCGGGCGAGGTCCGCATGGGCGATGGCCTTGCCCGTCGGGTTGCTCGGCGTCGTCACGATCGTGAGCGCGGCGTCGGCGCGCTGGGCGGCGCTGATGATCGCGTCCGGCGCGTGCGTGAGGTCCGGTTGCGGATCCACCGAGACGATGTCCGCGCCGTGCATCCGCGCGATGGCCTCGTAGAGCGAAAACATCGGGTGCGGCAGCACAATGGGCGTGTCCTCGTCGAGGAAGCACAAGCCGAGCGTGTGCGTGAGTTCGTTGGAGCCGTGCCCCACGATGAGATGGTCAGGCGTGAGACCCAGGTGCTCGGCCAGCGCTGCCGTGAGCCGCTTCGGGCGGTCCTGCGGGTAGCGGTTCCACGCATGCGCGAGCGCGGCGTCGGCAATCTCTCGCTTGAGCGCGTCGGGCAGATCGTACGGGCTTTCGTTCTGGTCGAGCTTGGCGCGTCCGTCGGTGTCGGTGGCGACGGTGTAGGCCTTGCGAGCGCGGATCTCAGGTCGGATACGTTTCAGCAGTGCGTCCGAGGGGGCCGTCGGGTCAGCAGGGAACTCCATGCGTGCAGCGATAAAGGCGGCTCGTGCGTGCAGCGAGGGGCTGTGGTTGGCAGCGAGCGGCAAAGTCTGGTGAATAGAAAAGCGGTTCCAGGTGCGAGAGCGCGCAGGCGAAAGCGCAGAAATCGTACCGGGACCGCCGCGATGGGCTAGGTCGGGGTGGTGCCGCCCTCGGGCATGCCGCGGGAGGTGTCCTCATCGAACGCATCGAGGCGTTCCTGGATGGCGCGGGCATGGGCGTCGAGGCCCTCCGCGTCGGCGAGGCGCACGATGGCGGGGCCGCTCCGGGCGAGGCGCTCCCGCGAGTAAGCGATGACCGATTGGCGGCGCAGGAACGTGTCCACGCCGAGCGCCGAGGCGTAGCGCGCGGTACCCCCCGTCGGGAGTACGTGGTTGGGTCCCGCGAGGTAGTCGCCGACGGGTTCGGAACTGTACGGCCCCAGGAAGATCGCCCCGGCATGGCGAATGCGGCCCATGACGGCCCACGCGTCGCGGGTGACGATTTCCAGGTGCTCCGGCGCAAGGCGGTTCACGAGGGCGACTGCGTCGTCCATTGTGTCGCAGACGACGGCGGTGCTGTAGTCGGCGAGGGCGGCTTCGAGGATGGCGCGGCGGCTGAGCGTTGGCACCATCGCCTCAATGGCGTCCTGGACGGCCTCGGCGAGCGCGGCGCTGGTGGTGACGAGAATCGCGGAGGCGCGGACGTCGTGCTCGGCTTGGGACAGGAGGTCTGCCGCCACGAAGCGGGCGTCGGCGGTGTCGTCGGCGAGCACTACGATCTCACTCGGTCCAGCGAGGCTGTCGATGGCGACCTGTCCGAAGACGTCGCGCTTGGCTGCGGCCACGTAGGCGTTGCCGGGTCCCACGATCACGTCCACCGCTGGGATTGTTTCTGTGCCGTAGGCGAGGGCACCGATGGCCTGGGCCCCGCCCACGGCGTAGACGTGCTCCAGCCCCAGCAGATAGGCCGCAGCCCGTACGAACGGGTGGGGGAGGCCGTCCGCGCCCGGTGGGCTCACAAGGTGCACCGCGCCGACGCCTGCGACCTGCGCCGGGATCGCGTTCATGAGCACGCTCGAGGGGTAGGCCGCCGTGCCACCTGGCGCATAGAGCCCTGCCCGATCGACGGGAACGTAGCGCTGGCCGAGCACCACGCCGTCGCCGTCCTCCGTGAACCAGGCCGTGCGGCGCTGGCGCTCGTGGAACCGCCGGATGTTGTCTGCAGCCTGGTGCAGCGCGGCGCGCAGGTCGTCGTCCAGGTCGTCGTAGGCCACACGTAGAGCGTCGGCAGGCACGCGCACAGCGTCCAGCACCACGCCGTCGAAGCGAGCCGTGGCGTCGTGCAGCGCGGCGTCGCCACGGTCTCGCACGTCGGCCACGAGCGCGCGGGCGGCCCGGGTCACGTCGTCTGAGAAGGCCGCCGTCCGGGCGAGAATGCGCGGGAGCGGCCCCGGCAACGTCGCAGCCTCGATCTCGCCGGTCGCATCCACTGCGCCAGAGGCAAGGCGAACGAGCGGCAGCAGGCGCGTGGCGACGGACATCGGGGAGATTCGGACGGGGCAGTCGGGAAAAGGAGCAACGCTACGCGATGCTGACTGCAGGGGTCCGCCCTCCCGGAAAACTCACAGGGCGAGGGGTCGGGAGCCTACTCGTCCTCCCAGTAGGAGTCCTCAGGAAGCTCTAACTCGGGCAGGTCCTCGAACTCGTAGTCGGGCAGCAGTTCGTCGCGGATGTGGGCGACGACCTCGTGGAGCGCGAGTACAAACTTGCCGAAGTCCTCCTTGTAGAGAAAGAGCTTGTGCTTCTGGTAGCCCTCGCCATCGCCACGCCGTTTGCTCTCGGTGATGTTGAGGAAGAAGTCCTCACCGGACCGCGTGGCCTTCACGTCGAAGAAGTAGGTGCGCTTGCCTGCGGGCACGCGTACCGAGTAGACCTCGTCACGGTCGTCGTGGCGTCGTGCACGACGGGACTCGTTGGGTTCCATGGGTGGGGAGCGGCTAGAGGAGCAGGGTGGGCTGGTACGACCCGTAGGGCGGCGAATATCGCCTCAGGCTGCCACGAAATCAACCACTCGTGTAGGAAATTGTCCTACAAATCTGTCAGATGGGCTAAACACATGGGAACATACGTTAAGTCTACCTGGAGGGTTACCGGCCCCCTTGATTTGGGACTAGCACGCCGTTTTGCCCTGCATGTGTGGATGGTCAGCGTAGCGCCTCCACGTCTCTGAGTGCGATCGGGCGGAGCGGCTGGGCGCGCAAGTGCAGCGCGATACGCTCGGCCCAGCGTGGATCGAGGCGTTGGAGATGGACGTGTAGCATTTGCGCCGTGGCCTCGTCGCCGAGGCCGAGGTAGGCGTGGGCAAGAAGGTAGAGTGCGGGCGCGTGCTTGGCGTCCGCCTGCAGGGCGAAGCGGAGCCCCTCGATGGCAGCGGGGTAGGTATACCGTTCCGTGTCCACACGGGCGAGGCCGAGGGCCGCTAGGTGACGATAGGCTGGGTGTTCCGCGGTCTGCGCAAAGCGGGCCGCAGCGGCCGCGAACTCACCCCGGCGGAGGTGGTGGTGGGCAAGGGCGTACGCAGCCGGGAAGAAGCCGTCGGCGTGCTCCAAAGCTTGGCCGTAGGCCTGCGCTGCCGCCGCGCGGTCGCCGATGCCTTCCAGCGTCGTGCCGACGAGGAAGAGCAGGGCCGGGTCCCTCCGCGCATGGGTTGCGGCGTCGAGCAGGTCAGCGAGGTGAGGGCGCGCGGCTGGGATCCCCGAACGAACGTTTGGGCTCCCGACGGCCCGTAGGTCGGAGACGGCGCGGAGCAACTGCGCGTGAGGCGCGGCGGCTTCCAACATCGAGAGGCGGGCGCGCAGGGGCTTCGGGGACGTGCGGCGCGCCAGCGTCGCCAGGGCTGGCTGCAGGTCCGTGGCCATGCACAGGTCTTGCCGCAGCAGCTCGGTCTCGCCACGGGTGTTGCGCCCCGAGACCACCACGCCCAGCACGGCTCCCCGCGTGTCGAGGAGGGGGCCCCCGCTGTCGCCGGGCCCGACCGCGTTGGCGCTCACGAGCAGGCGGTGCCCGATGTGCAAGTCCGGGTAGCGCGGCGCCTCGGTGATGTGCTGCTCGCCGCCTGGCCAGCCCGCCGTGAGCGTCACCGCCCCAGGCTCCGTGTCGTCACTGAGCGGCAGCGGCGTGACGCCAGCGCGCTCCATCCGTTCGGGGTCTACGTGCAGGATCGCGACATCGCGTGCCGGGTCGAGCACCCACACGCGGCGGGTCGTGAGCACCTTGCCGTCGGGTAGCGTCACCCGCACCCGGTTTGCCCCAACGATGACGTGGTAGGCAGTCACGAGCGCATTCGGGGCCACGAGGAAGCCAGAGCCGGTGCGTCGCAGGTCCTCGCCGGGGTTCGAGGCCACGAGGGGGAGCACCTGCCGCTGCGCCCCGTAGATCGCCTGGTCGACGGTATAGGCCGTGACGGCAATCGGTGGGGCTTCTGCATGACGTTCCCGGACCGTCACGTCCCAGCCGTCCAAGGACGCTGTGCCGAGTTCGGTGAGGCGGACCGTAAACGTTCGGCGCAGCTCGAGCACGTCGCGACGCCCTTGCGGCGTCACCGACAGCGCAACATCGTCAGCGCGGAGGACCTCCCACGGCCCCGTAAACGGATGCAAGGCCGCGAAGGCTTCGCGCCACGCCTTCTGTTCGGTCTCCGTGGCTGCGGTCGTGAGCAAGTCGACGGTCACGGTGAAGGGGGAGCGCCACGGCACCACAGCCTGCGAGGTCGACACGAAGAGGAGCGGCTGCGCTGTGTCAGGCACCACTGGAGAGGACGCAGCTGCGGAGCGCAGCGCGTGCCCGTGGCTCGGCGGAGCGCCGAGCACGAGCAAGCCGAGAAGAACAGGCAGGCCAAGAAGGACGGGGCGGAGCCAGGTGCGGCGGACGCCGAGGGCGGGGGCCAGGATGGTCATGGCGAACCTCGTGGATGGAGGCGGCCTCGCGCATGACGCCCGCTACCGCCTAGCAATCGATGTCTTCATGTCTGCTTGACAAAGACCGCGCCCGTTTCAGGAAAGTAGGGACCGGTCATGGCCGATTGGTAACGTTAAGATAACATTCAAAGCTGGCGAGAGCCATCCCATCTGGGATCCCCTCACCAGGCTTAGCCTATGGCACCGAATCATCCGCCAACAGCACCGGATCACCCCGGCGGATCGGGAGGGGCTGCCCCCCTATGAGGTGCCCTCATCGCGTACGATAGCGCGCAGCCACGCGGTCAGCCGCGTCCGCACCTGCTGCCCGACCTCCATGACCTCTTCGTGGTTGAGCGGCGTCGCGTGCAGCCCAGCGGCGAGGTTCGTGATCGTCGAGATGCCGAGGGTGCGCATGCCGAGGGCGGCGGCCTGGATCGCCTCGGGGACGGTGCTCATGCCGACAGCGTCGGCTCCGAGCGTGCGGAAGGCGCGGATCTCGGCGGGCGTCTCGTAGCTCGGCCCGAGCGTCCAGAGGTAGACGCCCCGCCGCACGCCGAGCCCCTGCCGGAGCGCGAGCGCCTCGGCCCGGTCCGTCCACGCGGCGTCGAACGGCTCGACAAGGTCGGGCCACCGCGGTTCGCCCTCGCGGACGGGCCCGGCCATCGGGCTCGTGAAGGCGAGGTTGATGTGGTCGGTGATGAGCATGAGCGTCCCCGGCACGAAGCGCGGGTCGATGCCGCCGGCGGCGTTCGTGAGCACCAGGTCGCGCGCGCCGAGTGCGTGCGCTAGCCGCACTGGGAAGGCGAGCGTCGAGGCGGGGTGCCCCTCGTAGGCGTGGACGCGTCCCTGCACGAACAGCACCGATTGCCCTTCGAGTGTTCCGAAGACGAGCCGCCCCGCGTGTCCTTTGACCGTCGAATGGGGATAGCCCGGGAGCTCGGTCGTCGGAATCACCACGGCGTCCTCGGCGCTCTCGGCGAGCGCTCCCAGCCCCGACCCCAGCACGAGCGCCATCGACGGGGTGGCATCGGTGTGAGCGCGAACAGCGGCAACGGCAGCGGTGAGATCGGACACGGCAGGAGGCGGGGGAGGAAGAATCGGCGAGACGAGGAAAGGTAGGCCAAGTCAGAAGGCTCAGACCTGAAGTACTGCCCCACCGCAACACCGCCCCACCGCTTCACTCCTCCACCAGCACCAGCAGGTCGTCGTCGGGCGAGAGAACGGCGGAGAACGACCGGGGCGGGTGGAGGCGGACGCCGCTCCGACGGCCACGCTCGGCGTGGAGCCGCACGCCCAGGAACACCTCCCTCCGCTGCGTGCCGCCGCACGTCCACGCCGACGGGCCGCCCGGTGAGGCCGTAGCGCGCCGCCGAGCGGAACCGCAGTTGCGGCCCGCCGGCCTGGAAGAGCGTCTCGTAGACGGGCAACAACTCCCGCCGGAGCGCCACGTGCGCGAGCATATGGCTCACCATCAGCGGACTCAGGATGACCTCCGCCGGGTCGTCGTCGTAGAGGACCGCGTTGTCCTCGTCGGTGAGTTCGATGAGCACGGTGGGCGCGGCGTCCTCGGTCAGGCCCGACTCGTCCAGGAGGTCGCGGAGGAGGACGTAGGCGTAGATCGTGCGCGCGTCGGACGCTGCGCCGGATGCCTGTGTGGTGGCGACGAGCAGCACGTTGGTGTACGTCCCGAGGTTGAGCGGGGCGAGGTCCGCCGCGACGGTCGGGTCGCCGACGTGGTGGTGGAGGGCGAGGCCTGCAAGGTCGTAGCCCGAACGCGCGACCGAGCGCTCGCGCTGGTCGAGCGAGTTGGGCGCGAGCACGTCCACACGGATCGACGCCGACGGCATCGCGGCGAGCGCTTCGAGGATGGCCGGCGCGCGGTGGCTCCGGCGTGCGTTTCGGAAGGGCAGGCGCGACTTCCGTGTCCGTGAGGTGCGTCGCAACGACGGCGACGCGGTCGTCCGGCTCCACGCGCGTGTCGGTTGGCGGGGCGAGCATCGGCGTATAGCCGTCGGCGGTGGGGCGGACGAGGCCGAGCACGGCGGCCTTCGGGAAGCGCGCCTGCACCTCGCCGAATGCGAGCCCGATCACCTCGGCGTGCTCCACGACGTAGATCTCGTTCGTGGCGCTGAACGTGAGCAACTCGGTGAAGACCTGCGCTAGCCCCGGCTGCACGAGCGCCTGCGCGACGAGTTGCCCGCAGACGGCATCGCTGACCACCATGCGGCGGTCGCCCTCGTAGAGGCGCGCGGCGAGGCTGAGGCTGCGCTTGTCGAAGACCTCAGCGACGAGCGCGGGCGGCTCCCGGCGTTCACCCGGCGTACGGATCGGGTCGGTGCGGAGGTAGTGCCCGATGAGCGCGAGCGTCTTGACGATGCGCTCGTCGGTGTCGTCGTCGGACGCGTTTGGGTAGGCGGCACCGGGGAGGATGACCGCCGAGGCGCGGCGGAAGGCGGCGCGTTCGAGGTGGTCGTAGACGAGCGCTGACCCCGCGCGGAGGATCACCCGGTGCTCGTCCCAGTGCTCGCCTGCCCGCGTCCGCAGCGTGTCGAGCAGCCCCATATCGCCTGCTCCGCGAGCACGACAATGCGCACCCGCCGGGCTCCGCGCCGGGCCAGGAACCGCTTCACCCGCTCCTCGGCGCGCAGCAGCTCCTCCACGATCACGGGCGTGCGGCTCGTCCAGCCGCGCACCAGCAGGTGGTCCTCGTCTGCGATGGGCGTGAGGCCGCGCTCTAGGTCGAGGATCGTCTCGTTGAGCCACTGCGTCATCACGGCCACGAGCGCGCCCACGAAGAACACGTAGCCGAGGAGCGTCACCACGGTCGCGATGGTGCGGAGTGCCGCGCCCTCGTCGTCGCCGAGGTAGCCGGGGTCAGAGAGGTGCAGGAAGGCCCACCAGACGGCCTCGCCGAGCGAGTCGAACGCGCCGATGGCGAACGCGAGCACGCCGCCGCCCACCGCGATCCCGACGAGGATGCCGGCCACGAGCAGCAGCCGATACGGCACGCCGCGCACGAGCAGGCGCTCCATCAGGTAGCGGACGCGGTCAGCAAGACGCATGGGGGAAGTTCGAGGTGGGACGTTGGAAGTGAGAAGTATCCAGTCGGCGCGACTCCGTGCCCGTCACGTCTCTCGGGTTGTGTCCTCCGGCGTCGCCGCGTCCGCCTCCTCGTCCTCGGCCTTTATCTCGCTGCGCTTGCGGGGGTCTTCGGGCTTGCCGACGTGGCCGACGTAGACCGTGAGCAGGACGAGCATGCCGACGGCGAGGCCGTAGGGCAGATAGCGCCGCACCACCGGGATCTGCACGCCCAGCGCGATGTCCGCGAGCATCAGCACCAGCGATCCGAACGTGAGGACGAGGCTGGCGAGAAACAGACGACGCAGCAGCGGGGACATGGGGGAACGTGGGGGTATGTGAGGGGTGAGGGTATAGGTGTCAGAGAGGCCACACTCACCGAAAAACGGAAGCATTGAGCGACTGAATCTCTGCCGGCTCGCTGCCCGCGCCGATGACAAACGTTGACGCCGGCCGTGACGCGCGGTGACACCCTGAAAGCTAGGGCCGCGTATACTGCCGTGTTGCTCCCCGGGTGTGCGCTCGCGCCGCCCGCCTATCGTTTGCTCCCCCTCGTCGTTCCTCCCTGAAGCGTGCGTGCGCACCACCGCATCGGGCTGATCCTGCTGGCGCTCGTGCTCGTGCCGACGCTCGGTTACGTGGCGTACGAGGCCAACGCGCTCAGCGCCAACGAGGAGCTCCTGGAGTCGATCTACACGCAGCAGCTCGACGACCTGCTGTTCTCGGTCAACCAGTATGCCTTCACCGTCACCGACGGCTGGGCGCAGGGCCTCGTCGGCGACCTCCAGCAGGCGCAACTCGACGGACGCCCGATGGAGGCCGCCCTCGACAGCGCCCTCGCCCGCGACGACGCGCTCGTGGGGGCCTTCATCGTCGACACGACGCTCCAGCGCGTCACTGCCATCGGAGCCGACGCCGACGCTGCACCGCCCTTTGGCGCCGCGTTCGTGCAGCGCCTCCTCAACCGCTACGAGGTCGGCTACCGCCAGCTCGCCCCCAGCACGCTCTGGGTGGACGGCTCGACCGCGCGGATGGACCGCATCGCGCTCGCGTTCGTCGCCAGCGCCCCGCTGCCGGCCCTCGGCGAGCCGCCCTACGTCGCGGGCTTCGTCCTCGACGTGCCGACGTTCGTCAACGAGGTGCTCGGCCCCAAAATGGCGACGGTGGGGCGCGGCACGTTCGTGCTCAGCGTCGCCGACACGGCCGGGACCGTGCTCTACCGCACCGCCGGAATGCAGGACGCCAACGTGCCGCCGGACGCGTCCCCCGATGCCTCGCCGCTGGATGGTCCCTTGGGGCTCGGCACTGCGGCAGACAGCACCGCTGCAGACGCCCCCGTGGCCGACATCGCCCGCAAGCGGCTGTGGATTCTCCCGGCGCACACGGTAGGTATCGGGATCCCCGGCGAGGGCATCGGCGCGGCGCTGGAGCGGCGGTTCCGGCGCAACCTCATCGTGATCGGCCTGCTCGGCCTGCTGCTGCTCGGCGCGGCCGTGTTTGCCTACCGCAGCGTGGAGCAGGAGATCGAGCTGGCCCGGGTGCGTGCGCGCCTCGTCTCGAACGTGTCGCACGAGCTGCGCACGCCGCTGGCGCTCATCCGGATGTATGCCGAGACGCTCGAAGCGGGCCGCGTGCCCGACAAGCGGCGGCCGGAGTACCTCGGCGTGATCGCCCGCGAGAGCGAGCGCCTGAGCCGCCTCATCGACACGCTCCTCAACTTCTCCCGCATCGAGGCGGGCCGCGAGCGCTTCGACCTCGCGCCGACGGACCTCAACGGCCTCGCCCGCGACGTGGTGGCGCGGTTCGCGCTGCCCGCCGAGCGCGACGGCTTCACCATCGAAACGGACTTTGTCCACACGATTCCCACGGTGGAGGCCGACGCCGAGGCGCTCACCGAAGCGCTTGTCAACCTTGTGGACAACGCGTTGAAATACTCCCGCCCACACCCCGACGCGCGCCGCGTTGCCATCCGCACGGGCGTCCACCGCAACGGGAGCCGCAAGGCGCAGGCCTACGTAGAGGTCGAGGACGACGGCCCTGGCATCGCGGCTGCGCACCAGCGTAGCGTCTTCGAGCCGTTCTTCCGCGTCGGCGACGACGCCCGCGACGACCTCGTCCACGAGACGAAGGGCACCGGCCTCGGGCTCGCGCTCGTCGCCCGCATCGCCGAGGCGCACGGCGGCCGCATCGACCTCCACAGCGCCCCCGGCGACGGCGCGCGCTTCCGGCTCTTGCTGCCCGTTGCCGAGACCTCTCATTCTACCTAGCGCCACCGAGCCTCAGAATGTGTTGCGTGTTGCGTAGTTCGTGTTGACCTCGATCCGATACGCAACACGCAATACGCAACACGGAATCCCATGCCCCACATCCTCATCGTCGAAGACGAACCAGCCATGCGCGACGGGCTGCGCGACAACCTCGAGTTCGAGGGCTACGACGTGGACACCGCCCCGGACGG
>JBCDFF010000087.1:0-12328 GCA_039178415.1 Bacteroidota bacterium | reverse complement strand
CAGGTGAAGACCATCACCATCCCGATGCTGGTCGCGCAGGGCAACGACCTCGTGCAGTCGATGGACGCCTCGGGCGTGTTCACGTCGATGACGCTCGCGCGCGTCCGCACGGGGGCCGAGACGGGCGCGGTGCGCAAGAGCGCCCAGCAGATGGCCGACTACTACGAGAAGGAGACCACCCTCAAGCTGAAGTCCGCCGTCGAGACCATCCAGACGGTCGTGTCGATGTTCATCGGCATCCTGGTGGCCTTCCTGACGGTGCTCTCCGCCGAGACCGCCCTCATCCGTCCCAGCTCCACCGAACTCATGGGCGGCTAACCCGACGGTCGACCGCCCCGGCCCCCCGCTCCGGTCCGACTGCCCCTCGCGCTTGAAGTGCGCCAACAGCGGTCGATACCTCACCCAGCTCGCCTCCCTCGTTCCGCCAACGGAGCCGCGTGCTCCGCCGCCCGACGGCTTACCGCCCAACAGGGTGCCGTCTGACGGACTCGCCGTCACTCGTTCCATGCAAAGCCGATTCTTTCGCAGCTCCTCGTCCGGGTCGGACGGCAAGCGCAAGCCGCGCTCGCCGTTCGCCTCGCCGCCGCCGGACGACCCGTCCAGCGGGGGCGGCGCAGGCTGGATGTCGGGCGGGGACCTCGGCGGGGGCGACCCGGCCCTGGAAGCCGAACTGGCAGCGACGCTCAACAGCGCACCCGCGACGCCCGGAGCCGCCGCGCCGCCCTCCAACCCAGGGGGCGACGGTGCCGCGCTCGTACGCCGCAGCGGCACCCTCGCCCCGTCGCAGGGAGCCAGCATAGCGGGGCACGACCGCGTGGTGCAGGCCCTCCTCAAGGACGACAAGGTCACCGAGGCGCAGGTCCAGACGGCCCACGACGTCAAGCAGGCCGAGCGGCTCCGCGATCCGCTGTGGCGCGTCCTCACCCGCGACGCAACCGTCGACCGCGACGCCGTCTTCGAGCAGGCCGCGCTCACCTACGCCTTCCGCGTGGCCCCCGTGCAGGAGCGCGAGCCCGACGTCGAGTTTGTCAAGACGGTGATGGAGTCCTTCGAGGAGGAGCACCGCGACCAACTCATCGAGATGCAGGTCGCGCCGTATGCCTACGCGCAGGACCATGCCTCGGGCATCCTCAAGCTGGTCTTCATCACCGAAGACCCGATGCGGCAGGAGCTGCAGCGGCTCATGCACAAGCTGGAGCTGGAGCGCTTCGAGCTGTGCTTCGCACCGCGCGGCGTGGTGACGAAGGTGCTGGAGACGGCCTTTCCTAAGCAGAACGAGTATCTCAAGCGCGTCCAGGAGTCCGACGACGACGCCTTCGACCTCGGCATGTCCTTCGAGGACGGCGAGGAGTCGCTCATCGACGAGGACGCGCTCGAAGCCGAGATCTCGCGCTCGGCGCTCATCAACCTCACCGAGGCTATCCTCATCGAGGGCGTCCGCAAGAACTGCTCGGACATCCACATCTGGATCAACCACGCGCGCCAGACCGAGGTGCACTTCCGCATCGACGGGCGGCTGACGCACTGGCACACGCAGAAGAAGGGCCACCCCGAGGCGCTGCTCTCGGTCATCAAGGACACCGCGGGGGGCGTGGACCGCTTCGAGCGCGAGAAGGCGCAGGACGGCTTCATCCAGCGCCCCGTCGACGGCACCACGATCCGCTACCGCGTCTCGATCCTGCCGATCGCCACGGCCAACTCCGAGATCCGGGCCGAGTCCATCGTCATCCGTATCCTCGACGACCGCAAGGTCATCACGGACCTCTCGAAGCTGGGCCTCCTGCCGTTCGCGCTGGAGCAGTTCGACAAGGCCATCCGCCAGCCGCACGGCATGGTGATCCTGACCGGCCCGACGGGTTCGGGGAAGTCGACCACGCTCGTGGCGGCCCTCTCCAACACGGTCACGCCCGAGGTGAACGTGCTCACGGTCGAGGACCCGGTGGAGTACATCATCCCCGGCGTGCGGCAGATCAAGCTGAGCCACAAGCTGTCGCTCGAAGGCGCGCTCCGCGCCATCCTCCGGCACGACCCCGACATCGTGATGGTGGGGGAGATGCGCGACAAGGCGACCGCCGAGCTCGGCATCAAGCTCGCCAACACGGGCCACCTCACCTTCTCGACGCTCCACACCAACGACGCGCCCTCGGCTGTGTCGCGTCTCTACAAGATGGGCCTGGAGCCCTTCCTCATCGCCTACGCGATCAACCTGATCGTGGCGCAGCGCCTCATCCGCAAGGTGTGCGACGGCTGCAAGAAGCCCACGCCGCGCGATCAACTCGACGTCACGCTCGCCACCCAGGTCGAGTTCACCGAGGAGGAGATCGAAACCGTCACGTTCTACCAGCCGGGCAACGACCCAACGTGCCCGGTCTGCAAGGGCCGTGGCTATAAGGGCCGCCGTGCCATCGCCGAGGCGCTCTACTTCTCGCCCGCCATCCGCGAGGCGATCGTCGACGCCGGCGAGGTGATCGACGAGGACGAGATCAAGCGCATCGCCGTGGGGGAGGGCATGCTGACCCTGCAGGCCTCCGCCCGCGAGGTGGTCAAGCTGGGCGAGACCACGCTCGACGAGGTACTCCGCGTGACAGCCTCGGAGCATTAGGATTTCCTCGTTGGAACGAAGGCATTACGAGAGCGGAGCGGTGTCGGCGGACCCGCTCCGTTTCTATTTGTAGCGCCGCCGTTTCATAGGGAAGGACAGCGCACGCGGGGCCACACGCGGGCCCGGTGGGCAGGGTCAGCTCGGCAGCACGAATGAAAACGGTGCGGTGCTGAATTGTAGCGAACCGATCCAGAATCCGCCTAAATCCGACGCCATTCTGCGATTCTGCGGGATGCGCTGTGGGACGCGGCGCTTTGGCGCGCCTTTTGTCGGAGGAGGGCTCACCAAGCCTTGCCGTGTCCGTCCGCCTAGGTCTGCACGGCCCCTCCGCCATCGCTTCCCGACGCACCCGTGTCGATCGCCAACGCCCCGCAAGGATACCATCCCGACGTGCAAGGGGCTACCTACGTCCCCCCGTCGAAGCCGAACGCGCCCGCAGAAGCTCAGCGCCTCCGGCTGCCGAAGCAGATCCGCCTGCTCGCCCGCTCCGCCCCCCGCACCCTCGTGGGCGTGGACCGGCTGCGCTTCTACGGCGAGCACGTGGGCCGCTTCGACCCGAAGATGACCGAGCACCTGCGCCGCTACATGGAGCAGTTCATCGGCAAGATGATCACGCTCGATGCCTCCGACCTCGACCTCGGCGGGCCTGCCACCGCTGGCCGCGTGTGGTACCGCGTCAACGGCGACAAGAAGCCCGACGCTCCCCTCGGCACGGGCTCCACGGATGAGACCGACATCCTCATCCTGAGCATGCTCAACGACCGCCAGCGCGAGGACCTCCTCAAGGAGCGCTCGGCGGACTTCTCCTACTCGATGGAGGCCGGCGGCGAGACGCGCCGCTTCCGCGCGACGACCTACTTCGACCTGTTCCACCTTGGCCTCTGCATGCGCGCGATCAACAACGAGTTGCGCTCGCTCAAAGGCCAGGGCTTCCACCCCGCGATCATCCGCGGGATGATGTTCTCGAAGGTTCGCGACGGCCTCACGCTCGTGACCGGCGTGACCGGCTCCGGCAAGTCGTCCACCCTCGACGCGGTCATCGACGCCAACAACCAGGACTTCGACGGCCACATCGTTATTATCGGCAAGCCGGTCGAGTACATGCACACGCCCAAGCGGTGCATCGTGCGCCACCGCGATGTGGGGTCGGACGTCCACTCGTTCAAGCACGGCGTCATCCAGGCGCTGCGCCAGGACCCCGATATCATCGTGATCGGGGAGATGCGCGACCCGGAGACGATCTCGTCGGCCATCGAGGCGGCCGACACGGGCCACAAGGTCTTCTCGACGCTCCACACGGCGTCGGCGATTGAGTCCATCGACCGCATTGTGGCGGAGTTCCCGCCCGAGGAGCAGAACCGCATCCGCGTGCGCCTGGCCGACTCGCTCCGCTGCGTGATCTCGCAGAAGCTGGCCCCGAAGATGGGCGGCGGGCGCGTGCTCGTGAAGGAAGTCCTCTGGATGACGCCCTCCACGAAGGCCGCCATCTACAACGACAACGCGGGCGAGATCTACCAGATGATGTGGGAGGGTGGCCACCTCGGTATGACCACCCTGGAGCAGGACCTCCTCCGGCTGCTCCGCGAGAAGAAGATCACGCCCGAGACGGCGCTCAACTTCGCCAACAACAAGCGCCGCCTCAAACAAATCATGTAGCGCGGCGCTGCCTGCGCCTGCCGCTCCCGACGCTCGACCGACCCTCAGCCTAGTCGTCCTCATGAAGAACTGGTTCGCCAAGAAAAAGTCGTCCGCCGAAGCCTCTCCGGAGGCCCCGGCACCGGCCCCCAGCACTGCGGTGGCAGCGCGCAAGGAGGGCGGGACGGCTGGTCCGAAGGGCCCCCGCACCGCTCGCAAGGCGTCGAAGCGTGCCCGCTCGCGCGGCGGGCTCGCCCCCGTGCTGGGCCTCTACGTCACCCAGCAGACCATCTACGGCTTGCTGCTCCGCCGCGACGGCGATGCCTTCGAGGTGGTGCGCCGCGTCACCCGCAAGCGCGCCGCCGACGTCGGAGAGTCGTCCAACAGCCCCGACGAGTTGCTCGCGGACGCCGCCGCCGACGACATCGCCATCCAGTTTGGCGATGCCGGGATCACGGGCGTCGACATGTTCGTGGGCGGCGAGTTTGGGGGCCTGGGGGGCGTCTCCGAGACCAGCCTCGGCGAAGAGGGGGCGGCCGTCACCACCGCGATGGTGCAGCCCATCGTGCTGGAGCTCAAAGACCTCATCGAGGAGTGCCGCAGCAGCGGGGCCGACAGCCCGCGCCTGGCCTTCTGCCTCGACAACAGCGACGTTGCCTACGCCGAGCTGCGCGTGGAGACCAGCAGCAAGGGCAAGGGCCTCTTCAACTTCGGCAAGGACGACAAGAAGGACACGGACAAGGCCGCCGAGAAAGAGAACGAGAAGGCGGCCAAGCGCACGGACTCGGTCAAGCGCGAAACCCTCCTGGAGCTGCTGCCCGAGCAGGTCAAGGCCTACGGCACTGACCCCGAGCGCGTGGCCTTCCTGCCGATGACGCCGCGGGACGGTGCCTCGCGCTTCATGGCCATCGTGCCCACGCCAAGCGACCCGGTGACGCCGTCGGTGGGGCTCCTGCGCGAGCAGGACGGCATGCGCAACGTCCGCATGACCCTCCTCAGCGCCGAGATCCCCGCGCTGATGGGGCTCACGCGCCAGGTCTTCCCGATGGGCACGCGCGGCAACACCGCCATCGTGCGCGTCGGGGCCGAAGACACGCTCGTGATGCTCCTCGTGGACGACGTGCTCCACCACGCCGAGCACATGCGCAGCGTGACCACCTTCGACGGGCCCGACACGATCTGCTCGCGCGTGCTGCTCCAGCAGGACGTGCAGGGCGTCGGCAACGTGGACCAGGTGATCGTCCTCGCCGAGGAGCGCGAGGAGGAACTGGTCAACGGCTTCGCCGCCTTCTACCCGGACGCGCACGTGACCACGCTGCGCCAGGGCCTCGTCGAGGGCGGCTGGCTCGGCGCGAAGGCCGCCGCGCAGCGCCCGCTCGCGACCATGCTGCTGCCCGCGGCCAGCGTCGCGCTCGACACGTTCCACAAGGGGGCCGACAGCGGCTTCCCGGGCGTCAACCTCTTCCCGAAGGCGCTGCTGCGCCAGAAGATGAAGTTCGAGTGGCTCTCGAACTTCGGGTTTGCCTGGCACACTGTGCTGGCCGCCGCGGTGATGTTCATGGCGGTGCTCTTCTTCACGAGCGTCTACTTCAAGAACGAGGCGACGAAGTCCGACCTCCAGCGCCAGATCGCGGCCTTCCCGGCCTCGAACCTCTCGCCGGAGCAGATCCAGTTCCGCATCGACAGCCTCAACGCGGAGGTGGCGCGCATCAACATGACGCTCAACGCCATCGACTCGCTGCTCGTGGGCAGCGACCGCTGGAGCAAGGGCCTCGCCCAGACCGCGCGCGCGGCGTCGACCGCCCGCCGTAGCTGGCTCCAGAGCTGGAGCGAGGAGGGCGGCTCGCTCGTGATGAGCGGCCGCGCGACCACGCGCCAGGGCGTCGTGGAGTTCGCCGACCAGATGGGCGGCTCCATCGAGTCGGTACGCTTCAGCGAGATCCGCGAGACGCCTGCCTACGACTTCGAGATCCGCGCGGGGCTGACGTACGAGATGCCGGAGGTGGCGCTCTACCTCCGCGAGAACGCGCAGGGCCTTGAGACGCCGGAGCCGGAGCCGGTCCCTGAGCCGCTCGCGGGCTACGACGAGGCGCCGATCGCCGGCGAAGCGCCTGCTGGAGGAGACACGCCGGAGGACGGCGGAGCCCCGGCCGAGGCCGCGCCGCCCGTAGCGGAGGCCCCGGCCCCGCCGCCCGCCGAGGCGCTCTTCGTCGAGGAGGTGCCGCCCGAGGGCTTCGTCGTCCCCGAACTCGCCCTCGAAGACGGCCTCTAGGCCCCACCCAGGGCTTCCGCGCCCGCCCTACCGCCCCGCTTCTAGCCTTCGACTTCCCGAACTATGTCGAGTGACATCGTCAACACCCTCATCCTGTGCGTGCTCCTGGCCGCGGCCAGCGGCTACGGCTACTACCGCACGCAGAAGGTGCAGCCCGCCGAGATCGAGCAGCTCGAGAACGAGGAGCGCCTCCTGCGCCAGCAGGCCGCCGACGTGGAGCAGCTCCTCGCCGAGGAGGCGTCGTCGGCCGCCACCGCCGACGATGCGCTCCGCCGCTGGAACTCGCGCTACAAGGTGCTCCCGGACAACATCACCTCGCCGCAGGTGGTGCAGTACCTCAACCGCCTCTCCCGCCAAGGCTTCTTCAGCTTCGACCTCGCCCTCGTGGGCGTGGACCGCCAGACGACCCACAGCCGCTACACCTACCGCGTCACCGGTCAGGCCCTCTTCGAGGCGCTCTACGAGATGATCTGGAACCTCGAAAACGGGCGCGGCCTCTACCGCGTCGGCGAGCTCAAGGTGAGCGGCGCGAAGACGTCCGTCGACAACGACCTGACCGAGATCGCGCGCGAGGTCTACGTGGCCGACTTCAGCATGGTCGTGGACGTGTTCTTCGGCGGCAGCCAGGACATGAGCGCGCCGGACAGCCTCTTCTCGATCCCGCCGGAGGTGCTGCCCGACCGCTACACGGCCACCAACCCCTTCTATCCGCTGCTGCTCGACGCGCTGCCGCCCAACTCCGACGACCTCGTGGAGGTCGAGTCCGACCCGCTCGTGTCCGTCGTCGGCGAGATCGCGGTCTTCCAGCGGGGCACCGAGCTGCGCTCCGTGCGAGCGGGCGACCGGGTCTACCTGGGCCGCCTGACCGCCGTGGACACCGAGCGCGCCCGCGTCACCGCCGACCTCAACAAGGGGGGCCTCCGCGAGCGCGTCGAGCTCGACCTGCTCTCGGGCGAGAGCTACAAGCAGGCCATCGGGCGCACGCAGATCGAGACGCTCGGGCTGATGTCGCCGCGCTCGCCGCAGCCGCTGCCCGCACCGGGCACGCCCGAGGCGCGCGCGCTGGGCCTCTACGACGCCACCGTCTTCCCTGACACCTACCCCGCCACGCCGGGGGCCGCCCCCGCGGCGCCAGGGGGCGCGGTGCCAGGCATGGCCGCCCCGGACGTCGCCCTGCCGACCGTCCCCGCCTCCCCCTCCGCCCTCGGGGGCAGCTAGCCCAGACCGCCCCGATACCGCCCCCGATCGCTCCCCGACCGCCTTTGCCTTCCCAACCTTCCACAGCCATGTCCCGCGTCCGAATTCCGATCCTCCTGGCCGCCGCCGCGCTCCTGCTCGCCGGGGGTGACGTGGCCGCCCAGACCCCCGCCGGCGGGGAGCCGCTCAACAGCGTGCAGCGCCCCGTCGGGCCGCCCCAGCCGCGCCAAGCCTACGTACCGCCGGACCAGGTCGTCTCGTTCCTCCCGACGACGACCATGGACCAGTTCCTGGCCTACATCAACCCCATCTTTGCGCGGGTGACGGGCAAGCAGGTCGTCGACCCGGACGGGCGCATCACGCCCATCGGCGTGCCGGTCTCGGGCATGTTCTTCGTGGACGCCTTCGAGGCCGTCCTCGATGCCAACAACCTCGCCTACCGCGAGACGGAGCGCTTCTTCGTCGTCGAGGAGATCGAGACCGAGGAAGGCCTCGACCCCACGGGCGCGCTCTCGGCGGCCGCCGGTGCCGAGCTGCCCGCCACGGCGCGGACCCGTGAGATCCGCATCGACGCGGTCATCTTCGAGCTCAACGCCAACAAGGCGCGCCAGCAGGGCACCAACTGGAACGTGCTCTTCGGCAGCGAGGGCGGCGGCGAGCAGACCGGCAGCCTGGGCAACCCGGGCGGCGCCACCGGCAACCTCGGCAACGGCGCCGTGCCGCAGTTCTCGGTCAACACCTCGTTCTTCGAGGCGCTCGACGCCATCATCCAGGGCCCCGACCGCATGGAGCTCGGCACCCTCACGCGCCTCTTCCGGCTCTTCGAGGAGCGCGGCCTCGGCGAGACCGTCGCCACGCCGAGCGTGACCGTGATGAGCGAGCAGACCGGCTCCATCCAGTCGGGCGTCAACATCCCGATCAACGTCCAGGACTTCCAGGGCAACACCGTCACCCAGTTCGTCAACACGGGCATCATCGTCAACGTGACGCCGACGCTGATCTCTGACGGCTCTGACGTAGGCCCGGACGGCGAGCCGGTCGAGTTCGTCCACATGGACATCACCGTGGAGAAGTCGACGGGCCGTCCGCAGGGCGACCAGATTGCCGTGGCGACGAACAACGTGGCCACGCAGCGCACGCTCATCGACGGCGAGATGACGCTCATCGGCGGCCTCTACTCGACTGAGGAGTCGATCTCGCGCCGTGGCATCCCGGTGCTGATGGACATCCCGATTCTGAAGCACGTCTTCTCGTTCAAGAACAAGTCGTACATCCAGAACGAGCTCCTCGTGGTGCTCCAGGCGACGGTCGAGCAGCCGCTGCGCGCCCGCGCCGAGACGGCAGCGGAGACGCGCGACCTCTACAACCGCGAGCGCGCGATCGTCCGCGAGCGCCTCAACCGCTTCCGCCCGGGCGAGGGCGATGCCTTCGAACTGATCGAACGCGAAGACGGCAAGCGCCAGGACCCCACTCAGGGCACCGACCAGGACTAGGCGTCCTCGCGCTCTAGCTTTCAGCCCCGTCGGCGGCGCGCAAGGCAACGGCCCATGCCACGCGCGCCCCGACGGGGCTGCCGTATGTGAGACCAGGGCGAAGCGAGCCTCAGCGTACCTGCAGCGTCGCGCCCGACGGGAGGCCGTCGCGAAACGCGGGGAGTGCAGCCCGCAGGCGCGTCTCGGCCTCGGGCGTCCGCGCAAAAAACGTGACGGTTCCGTGCGGCACCACGCTCGGCGGCTGGCTCAGCCGGAGGTCCGCCACCGGCATCCATGACGCCGGAAGGGCGGCAAAGCTCGGCGCGTAGAGCAGCGCCACCTCGACGCCGTGCTGCGCGGCGAGCGCTTCCATCCAAGCGGGGTCGGGGTCGCCTGCGCGGGCGAGGGCTTCGGCCGAGGCGAGGCCCCACAGATCCAGCACGAAGCGGTCGTTCTCGAACGCCACGCGCCCGATGTCGTTGACGGCGACCGGAGCCTGCCAGTGGTCCGCCACGAAGCGGTGCATCTGCACGTGCTGCTCGAAGACGTCGCGGCTGGCGTCGGGGACGAAGGCGACAAGGGCACCGTGCCGCGCGGTGAGGGCGGCGGCGGCAAGAAGCAGCGCTACCGCGAACGCCGCCCGGGGCCAGCGGGGCGCAGCGGGCGGGCGGAGGGCGAGCAGCGCCACGAACAGTCCGGCCACCACGTAGATCTCGTAGCGGGCAAACCACCCCAGGCGGCCCGCGCCGAGGTGTGCCAGTGCCGTCGCCAGGGCGACCGCGCCGAGGCCGAGTCTGCGCCGCGTGCCATCGCCCCGCGTGCCATCGCCTCGCATCACATCGCGCCGCGCCGCGTCCTGCCGCGCTGTCAGGACGAGTGCCGCCGCGACGGTGGCCATCAGCAGAACGAGGAACCAGCCCGTCGGTAGCGCGAGGTTGGCGAGCAGCGTGGGCGTGCCGTCCGCCGAAGTCTTGGCGAGCACGGACGTCGGCAAGAGCGGGAGTCCGAGCGCGGCGAGGAACCCCGAAAAGGCACCCAGGGCCGCTACGGCCCCGCCGAGCGCGACGAGCGCGGCGCGACGATGCCCCAATGCGGCGAGGTAGGCACACGCAGGAATGGTGAGGGCCAGGTTTTCGTAGCGCACAAGGGGTCCTAGCGCGAGCGCCAGCACGAGCGGCCAGCGAGGCACGCGCCGTGGGCGACGCCGACGAGCCCGAGCCACGCCGCCAGCGTCAGCCCGAGTTGCAGGACGTGCTCCATCCCGATGAGCGCCAGCGCGGGCAGATTGAGCACCAGCACCGCTGCGACCGCCACCCCCGTCCCCGCGTTCGACGTGCCGGACGCGGCGCTGCCCAGGCGCCGAGCGACCTCCAGCGTCCACACGCCCAGCCCGAGGTTGAGCACCAGCGCGACCCAGCCGCCCGCGCCCAGCGCCAGGCCCGCCGCCAGCAGCCCCGGCCACACCACGCTCGACGCAGGCGACGACGGCGTGGCAAGGTTGAGCCCGTAGTGGCCTTGCGCCAGGTTCTCGGCAACCGCCAGGTGGATGTAGGGGTCGTCGAGGGGGTAGACGAACGCGCCCCCGGTGGCGTCCACTACGCGCAGCGCGGCCCAGAAGGCTAGGCCGAGGAAGAGCACCGGAGCGGCTGCGGCGCGCACGAGGGCGCTTGCCGGGCTACGTCGCGGCGTCATGACGCCGGGGGCGAACGCCGGGGCGACGTGGGGAGCGGATCGGAGAGGGGGACCGGACGGATCGTCGCCGTGTCGGAGCGGGGGCGTCGGGGAGGCAACTCGGCAGGCGTCGCCGTGAAGGGCAGCGTGGTGCCGCGCGTCTGGCCGGGCGAGGGGACGGCCACCGGCGCGTACGGCGAAGGTGGCTGGGTGCGCGGTCGCGGCGTCTGAGGTTGCTGAGTATGGGGCTGCTGAGTATAGGGCTGCTGCGCCTGAATTGGGCGCGACGCGACCGGCGCAGGCGTTGGCTCAGAAGGAGAGGCGTCGGAGGGCGGCGGGTCGGTAGGGGGGCGGGGCGTCGAGGGCGGAATCGGCGCGTCCGTGGAGGGCCCGGAGCGGGGCGGGGCAGACGGCGGAGTCGACGAGGGCGGGGCCTGGGCATCGTCGGCATCGCCGTACTCCTCGACGAACATCTCCCACACGGCCAGGAACAGCGCGGCGATCACCGGTCCGACGACGACGCCGGAGAGCCCGAAGACGGCCAGCCCGCCGAGCGTCGAGAGGAGGATGAGGTAGTCCGGCATCTGCGTGTCGCGCCCGACGAGGATGGGCCGCAGCACGTTGTCCGCCATGCCGATGATGAGCACGCCCACGGCCACGACGATGCCCGCGTCGACGTAGTTGCCCGCCGCCGCGAGCAGGATTGCTGCTGGGACCCACACCAGCGCGGGTCCGACCGCTGGCAGCAGCGACGCCAGCGCCATCACCACGCCCCAGAGCACGGGCGCGGGCAGCCCGAGCGCCCAGAACAGCACCCCGCCAATCGCGCCCTGCACGATGCCGACCACGACGGTGCCCTTGATGGTCGCGCGCGACACGTCGGCGAACTTGCGGAAGAGCCGCCGCTCGCGGTCGTCGCCCAGCGGGAGCGCGCGGATGAGCCCAGCGGTGAGGCGGTCGGCGTCCTTCAGGAAGAAGAAGAGCAGGTAGAGCATCAGCGCGAAGAGGATCGCGAAGGTGACCGTGCCCTGCCCAAGCTCCACGGCGCGGTTGGCAGCCGCCTGGCTCACGGTCAGCGCTGCGTCGGACAGCCCCGCCTTCACCCGCTCGAAGTCGACGCCTAGCTGGTCGAGGTAGCCCGCCACCACGGGCAGGGCCTCCTCGAAGCGGCGGATCGGCTCCTGGAGGTCGAATTCGCCCGCTGCGAGCCGGTTGTAGAGCCCCACGGCTTCGTTCGTCACGGCCGCGCCGATGGCAAACAGCGGCAAGATCACCGAGAGCAGGATCACCAGAAGCGACACCAACGCCGCGATCCCAGACCGGCCCCGGAGGGCGCGCGTGAGCCGCCACTGAAACGGATAGAACAGCACCGCTAGCACCGCCGCCCAGAAGATGGGCTGCAGGAAGCCGACGAGAAGGCCGAGGAACGCGAGCGTGACGAGCACGAGCAACGTCAGGAACGCGCCGTGCTGGATCGAT
>JBCDFF010000086.1:0-12560 GCA_039178415.1 Bacteroidota bacterium | reverse complement strand
GGGTCGAGGGTCGAGGGTCGAGGGTCGAGGGTCGAGGGTCGAGGAAGGTGCGTGTCTGGACGTGAGGTGTCAAGCGAAGTTCGTCACGCCACGGTGCGAACGTCACACATCGCCGCGTGGGCCCCACCGGCGTGCCATGCGACTCGCTCGCCCGGACTCAGCAATGGCTTGGTCCTCCCAACCCGGCGGGCGCGGATCGAGCGCGTAGAACGCCGCCAGCGCGTCGAACAACTCCGGATGCCGCCGCGAAAAGGCGACCGGGCGCTCGAAGAAGACCTCCGTGGCCACCGCGAACAGTTCAGCCGGGGCCGTGGAGGCGTACCGACCGAGCATGGAGCGTCCGCGCTCGGCAGCACGCATCTCGCGGCGCATCAGCGTGATCCAGGCGTCGCGCGACCCCGGGTCGAGGAGCGACGGGAGGCCATCGGCGTCCGTGTCGTCAAAATCAAACAGGTGGGCGAGTTCGTGGAGGACGACGTTCTGACCGTCGCGCCGCGCCCAGCCGTCGCGCACGGACGGCGCGGCGAGAAGCACCGGGCCTTGCGCGTGGACCATGCCGTCGTAGTCATAGTCGGCGGTGCCGTAGTCTTCCTCGTGGTAGATCTCGTCCGAGGTATCGCCGAAATAGGTGGGCAGGAAGAGGAACGTGCGGCCGTCGGAGAGCTCCCAGTCGGGGCGCCCATGCAACAGCAGCGCGATGCCCGCTGCGACGCCGAGCCGCAGGTCGTCGGTCACCTCCACCCCATCGACCCCCTCGAAGCGGCGCTCGGCCAGCACAAAGCGCACGTCGCGCTCGAAGCGTTGTTTGTCGGCGTCGCCGAGTCGGGCGTAGAGGCTGACGTGCTGTTCCAACCACTGTCGGTGCGAGGCCGGCGTCTTTTGCTGCGCCAGCCGCCACCGCCGCCACGGCGTGCGCCCCGCCAGCCCGACCACCACGAGCAGCGGCACGAGCGCCCAGAGCAAACCGACCCAGCCTATCGCCACCACACCGACGACCCCCACGACCAGCCCCAGCAGCCCACCGATGAGCAGCCGAAAGACGAGGTCAGAAGCGCGGACGATTTGCATGGAGCGTGTTGCGTGTTGCGTGTTGCGTGTTGCGTGTTGCGTGTTGCGTGTTGCGTGTTGCGTAGAAGCAAGCCGGACACCTGGGCGCTGTCAAACGAATATCGATCTCCGATGCTCCCTTTCCCTATGCGCCGCTCCCTTTCCCTAGTCGCTAGTCGCCATTCGCTAGTCGCTCCCCTCGGCCTCTCTTCGCTGGTCCCTCCTCGCGCGCTCCTCTCTGCACTCTTTACTCCTCACCCTTCACTTCGCCGCGTACTTTCCAGCCACCGCACCAACCCGCACCCTCATGCCCGACCGTCCTGCTCTTGGCGTCCTCACCCACGGCTCGCTCGGCCAGGGCGTACAGATGAAGCTCGACGCGCGGCGCTCCGTCGAGACGTTGCGTGCGGGCACGTTTGTCGTGGTCGAGGGCGAGCAGTTCGACTTCTTCTCGCTCATCACCGACTTGGAGATCGCGGCGGCCAACGAGGACATCCTGCTCCATCCGCCCGCGCCCGAGGCGACGCTGCTGCGCGAGGTGCTGCGTGGCGCGGCGACCTACGCCACGGTCAGCCTCAAGCCGATGCTGATGCTACCACAAGGGCTCGGTGATGACGAGCCTCGGCCAGTTAAGACGGTCCCCGCCCACTTCGCGCCGGTCGGCGAGGCCACCGCGGAGGACGTAGCGCGGGTGTTTTCGAGCGAGGCAAGCGACCCGGCGCGCTACTTCGAGATCGGCACGCCCGTCGGCATGGACGAGACGCCGGTGTGCCTCGACCTCCAGCGCTTCGTCGAGCGCTCGAACGCCGTCTTCGGCAAGACGGGCACGGGCAAGAGCTTCCTGACGCGGCTGCTGCTCTGCGGCGCGATCCGGACCGGCAAGGCCGTCAACCTCGTGTTCGACATGCACAACGAATATGGCTTCACGGCGATGCAGGAGACCGCCGACGGCCAGGGCACGCAGACCAAGGGGCTGAAGCAGCTTTTCCCGTCGAAGGTGCACGTCTTCTCGCTCGACCCGACCTCCACGCGGCGACGCGGCAAGCAACCCGACGTGGAAGTGCACCTCTACGCCGACCAGATCACCCCCGAGGACATCCTCCCGCTCTCGGACACGCTCAACCTGACGGCGACGTCGGCGGAGAGCACCTTCCAGCTCAAGAAAAAGTTTGGCGACCAGTGGCTCGTCCGGCTGCTCGACGCCTCCACCGAGGAAATCGGCGAGATCGCGGCTGACACGGGTGCGCACGAGGGGTCGCTGCTCGCACTCAAGCGCAAGCTCGACCGGCTGAGTGGGCTGCCGTTCTTCAAGATGGAGCCGCGCGGCAACCGCATCGACATCCTCGACCAGCTCCTCGAAAGCATCGACGCGGGCAAGTCGGTCGTGTTCGAGTTCGGGAAGTACAACAGCCTGTTGATCTACCTCCTTGTCGCCAATGTGCTCACGCGGCGGCTACGCGACCGCTACGAGCGGCGCTACGAAGACTACGAGCGCTCCGGCGACCCCGCCGACAAGCCGCAGCAGCTCCTCATCACCATTGAGGAGGCGCACAAATTCCTCGGGCCAGCAACCGCTCGCGAGACGCCCTTCGGCAAGATCGCCCGCGAGATGCGCAAGTTCTCGGTGAGCCTGCTCATCGTCGACCAGCGTCCCAGCGGCATCGACGAGGAGGTGCTCAGCCAGATCGGGACGAAGATCGTCGCGCAGCTCTCGGACGAGAAGGACATCGCGGCGGCGCTCGTGGGCACGGCGGGCGCAGGCGCGCTGAGGAAGATCCTTGCCACGCTCGACTCGAAGCAGCAGGTCCTCGCCTTCGGTCACGCGCTCCCCATGCCGATCCAACTCACCACCCGCACCTACGGCCCCGACTTCTTCCAGGCGATGGCCCAGCCCCTCACCGACGCCTCCGGCGACGGCGCGCCCGTCGTCTACGAGAGCATCCAGGCGCAGACGGACGAGTTGTTCTGAGGCATGCGCTACCGCTTGCCTCCGCGCGACCTCACACCTGCCTGCCTTCTCGGCGGCCGCCGAGTTGCCCTGCTCGTACTCGGACTGGCGTTCTCTGGGTGCTGGAATGCCCCTTTGCCACCGCTAACGATGGCTACAGAGGTGCGTCATCATTACGGCGACGACCCGCGCTGGGCGGCACCAAGCTGGGACGACACCGCGTGGGCTCTGACGCATGTCCTTGCGTTGCCAGACTCCGCCGGGGTAATGTGGGTACGGTTCGAGCTCGACGTGCCGGAGACTGAGACCCTCGGGCTGTCCGTGTCCGGCGCCGTGGCAAATGATGTGTTCTGGGACGGCGTCTTTCTTGGATCCGCTGGACGTGTCGGCTCCTCGCCTAGGACCGAGGTGCCCGGGCCGATGGATGTGGACCTTCGGGTGCCTGACAGCCTCGCAGCAGCCGGTTCTCACGTTGTCGCGCTTCGGCTTTCGTCGTTTCATCGACCGGCAGCGGCGAATGGCTTGTTGCTCCACGTGATCGCGGGCGAGTACGGGGTGCTGCTCCGCGAGCCGCTTTACGGCATCGCCCTACCGCTCGTGTTCCTCGGCGCGTTTGTACTGATCGCGCTCTACCACGGCCTCCTCTTCACCGCCGACCGCCGATGGGCGTCGCTGCTGACCGGGCTGCTGTGCCTCGCGATGGCGTTGCTCTTGGTAGCAGAGGGCTGGCGGGTCGTGTTCGGCTATCCGTACGACTGGCATGTGGTTCGCCTGCGCATCATCGAGACGCTCACCTGGGCCACCGGCGTGCTGTTGGTGGCGACGCTCGCTGCCCAGTTTGAGGTATCCCGAGGGCGGGCCCTCGTGCTCAGCTTGGGTGCGCTGCTGACCGTCGTGCTAGTCGCTAGTGGCCCTCATGAAGTGGGCACCTTTGCGGTGTTCGCGCTATCGATTGCGCTAAGCCTGGGGATTTCATGGTGGGCGATTCGGCATCGCAAGCCTGGCGCGCGGCTGGTGTTCGCGGGCGTCGCCGTGTGCCTCGTCGCACTGGTCGTGGCTCGGGACGACTTCATGGAGGCGGCGCTCTTTCCCGCGTTCGGTGTCCTGCTCGCCGGGCTGTTGACCAACCTTGGGCTGCAATCCCGACGCCAGCACCAGCGGCATGTCGCCACGCGCGCGACGAAAGCACGATTGGAAGCGGAGCTACTCCGGAAGCACCTCCACCCGCACTTCCTGATGAACGCCCTCACGTCGATCATCGAATGGGTGGAGACGGACCCACCGCAAGGCGCGAAGGCGCTGGAGGCGCTCTCCAGCGAGCTGCGCATGCTCGCTGACGTGTCGGACCGGACCGTGATCTCGATGGGCCGCGAACTCGCGCTCTGCCGGGCGCACCTCGACGTGATGGGCTACCGCAAAGGCAACACGTTCGCCCTGCAGGCGGCTAGCGTCGACACGGCGGCGGCGATTCCGCCTGCGGTGATCCACACGCTCGTCGAGAATGCGATCACGCACAACGCGTATCCCGAGGGCCCGGTGACGTTCGTGCTACGCGAGGAGCGTACGTCCACGCACCGCGTCCTCACGTTTGAGGCCCCGCTCGCCTCGGCATCGCCAGCGCTCCGCCCGGAGCGGGGCGGACTGCGCTACGTCCGCGCTCGCCTCGACGAGTGCGCACCAGGCCGCTGGGCGCTCGACTCGGGTCCGGACTCGGGCGCGTGGATCACCCGCCTCCAGCTTCCACTCGTCCTCCCGCTTGAGCCGGTTCGCTGATGCGTGTCCTGATTGTCGAAGACGAGCGCATCATCGCCCAGCGGCTGCAGCGGCTTCTGGGCGACCTCGCGGGCGGCGAGATCACCCGCATCGACGTAGCTCCGACGCTCGCGGACGCCCAGACTGCTCTTGACGCGACGCCGCCGGATGTCGTCTTTCTCGACCTCAACCTCCACGGCGACGACGGCTTCGACCTCCTCCGTGATGTCGTCGCGGGCGCGTTTCACACGGTCGTGGTCTCCGCGCACACCGAGCGGGCGCTCGAAGCGTTCGAGATCGGCGTGCTCGACTTCGTGCCGAAGCCCTTCGGCAAAGACCGGCTCGCGTTGACGCTGGACCGGCTGCGCGGCGCGCGCGCGGCCCATCCTGCGGCCACGCTCGCCGTCCGGTCGCCGGGGCGCATCGAGGTGGTCCCCATTGCCGACATCGCGCACGTACGGGCCGCGGACTCCTACGCCGAACTGGTGCTGCGTGACGGCAGCGTCCGACTCCACGCCAAATCGCTGGAGCGCCTCCTCATGCTTCTCCCGCCCGCGTTCGTGCAGATCCACCGGTCGTACCTCGTCCGCGCGGGCGATATCGTGCAGCTGCGTGTGCGCCCCGGCAGCCGCTACTCGGCCGTGCTCGCCTCCGGGGCGGAGTTGCCGGTCGGGCGCACCCGCGTCGACGCCCTTCGGCGGCGTCTCGGACTGTGAGGGCCTGGGCCAACCGCGGCGATCATTCCGGATTTGGCGTGAGACGTTCAGCCCGCGTGTGAGCCGTTGAGCAGGGCGAGCGCATCCTTCGAGACGAGAGTCCGTGCACCGGCCTTCCCGACGTTCTCGCCGCAGCCACCATCGCCATGCGTTCGCTACTCTCCCCTCTGCTCCTCGTACTCGCGCTGCTCTCGCACAGTGCCGCCCTCGGCGCGCAGCCGTCTCCCACGATCGATGAGATGACCGCCGTGATCGATTCGATTGTCGCGAAGGAGATGATCGACACCCATTTGCCGGGGGTGGCCGTTGTCGTGGTGAAGGACGGGGCGACGCTCATGCAGCGGGGCTACGGCGTCGCCAACGTCGCCACCGGTCGCCCTGTGGACCCGGAGCGCACGCTCTTCCGCATCGGCTCGGTGTCGAAGGCGCTCACGGCGCTCGCCGTGACCCGGTTCATCGACGACGGGCGGCTGGCCTATGACGAGGACGTGGCCGCCTACGTGGACGGCATCGTCAACCTGAGCGGCTCCGACGAGCCCGTGACGGTCGAGCACCTGCTCACCCACACCGCCGCCTTCGACCAGATCGGCCTCGACCGCCACGTCTGGGACCTCGACCAAACGCTCGCGGAGCGGAAGGCGCAGCGCCCTTCGCTTTCGGCGTATCTGGAGGGCGGCAACCTGCGCCGCACCCATGCGCCGGGCGTACGCTTTCGATACGACACGTACGGCATCACGCTCGCGGGCGTCGTCGTGGAACGCGTCACTGGGTTGCCCTTCGACCAGGCGATGCGCCAGGAACTGTTCGCGCCCCTCGGCATGGACCGGAGCTTCGTCGAGGCCGACGAGGCGCGTCTCGGCGACCTCGCTCTCGGGCACGGCTGGGTGGACAGCGCGTACGTCGCCCAGCCCTACGAGGTGTATGTCACGACGCCCGCGTCCTCCATCGACATGACGCCTGCCGACATGGGACGGCTCATGGAAGCCTTAACGGGAGGTGGTGCCAACCAGGCCGGACGACTCTTCTCTCCGTCTATGACCGAGGCCGTGTTCGCGCCGCAGTTCCGCCCCGCGCCGGGGTTCACCGGCATCACCCACGGCTTCTGGGAGTCGCCGGGCTTCGACCTCCCCGACGGGCCCGCCATCCGCACCATCGGCCATGGCGGCAGCATGCTCGGCTACTGGACCTCTCTGACCCTCTACCCGGACGAAAACCTGGGCGTGTTCATCGTCACCAACCGCAACATCGAGGCGGGGGGTGGACCGGTCCATTTGGGCAGCCGCATCAACGCGTACATCGCCGGGGCGTTCTACGACGACGTGCCCGCTCCCGTGATGCCCGCCCCCGTGCCCCTCGACGGACGCGATCTCTCGCCGTACGTCGGCGATTACGCGTTCGGCGACTTCTGCCGTACCTGCACCCGCGAAGACCGCAACCGAGGGGCCTGGAGCGTTCGTTCGCTCCGACCGGTGCGGCTGACCGACCGCGGCCTTTCACTCAATGAGCAGCGCTACCTCCCTACCGCCGATCGCGACGTGTTCGTCCACGAGTCCGGTGACCGCGCGCTCTACTTCGGGCGCGATGCGGACGGCCACATCGACTTTCTAGTCCGTTCCGAGGAGCCTGCCACGCTGGAACGCGTGCCTGCCATGACCACCTTGCATGAGGGCATGCATGAGGCTGGGGACTACCTCGAAGCAGGCTACACAACGAAGGCTTCTGAGGTGCTTGGCACCGCCCTCAGCGCTGGCCTCGACACAGGCCTGCTGAACGAGTACGCAATTAACGCGACGGGCTACGCTAACCTCGCCGAGGATCAGGTTGAGATGGCGCTGCTCATCTTCGCGTTCAACGCGGCCACCTTCCCGGACTCCTGGAACGTGCACGACAGCCTAGGCGAGGCGCTGGCGCTCGCCGGGCGCACCGACGAAGCCATCGCGGCCTATGAGCGGTCGCTGGCGCTCAACCCTGACAGCGAAACGGGACGCGCGGCGCTTAGACGCTTGCGAACGGACTGAGCGCTACCGGCTGGCGGTCGCTTCGTTTTTGTACGCCGAGATCCGATCCACTTCGAGGCGGAAGGGCCCGTCTTGGCCGTCGTAGACGAAGAGGCCGACATAGCGTCCACGCGACGGATCGAGCGTGTAATCAGGCAGCGGACGGCCGAAGCCCGAGGCCGTGAATGCCGTGAACGGGATCCGTACCGACTCCCACGCACCGTCGGCCTGCGCCTCGAACGGGGCGCGGTAGACGACGGGCATGTACCCCGCACGTTCGCCAGTGTACATCTCGAACTCGTAGGTGCGGCCATCGGCACGGAAGCGGATCTCGATGCCGTCGAACGCGCCGAGGTCGTAGTCGCCGGGGCGCGTGCGGATCGACGAGAAGCCGCCGCCCCGAGTGTTCGTTGCACCCGCGAAGACGACGGTCGTGTCGGTGAACGTGGGTCCGCCGACAGAGCGCCCGCCCATCACGTTGTCGTTGACGGTGACCCACTGCGCCGATGTGTTGGCTGCGGTGAAGTCGGTCAGGAGCCGGATTGAATCGTCTTGCGCGAAGACAAGGGCGGGCGCGCACAGGAGCGCGAACAGGAGGAAACGCATCGGAAGAAGGGCAACAGAGAAGGGACCACAAGGGTGGTTCGTGGCGGTTCTCTACGCGTCGCCCACCTCGTTGGTTGGCGCACGCCCCCTGCGCTGCGACGAGCGGGACCTGCCAGCGACGAGCGGCTAGCCGTCCACGCGGATGCGCTCAGGCATCAGGAACGCATCGCCGAAGCGCTGCCGCACGAAGTCGAGCGCCGACTCGGCCTCGTCGCGGTACTGGAAGCTGCCCATGCGCACGCGGTAGTACGGCTGGAGGTAGAGCACCTCCGGCGTCGCGTTGCCCGCCATCGACGACGGCACGCTCGGGCTGCGACGCACCGAGCGCCACCACGCCTCCACGTTGTCCGCAACGCGGTCCGCAGCGGCCTTGTCGGGCGACGAGAAGACTTGGATGCGGTAGCCCTGTACGAAGCGTGGCCCCTCGGGCTCGGGCGGCTCCACCTGCCCCGCCATGAGCACGTCCGGGACATCGTGCTGCACGGGTCCAGACGCCGTCTGCGCAGCCGGCTCGCGGTCGTAGGGCGACGGGTCGAACGTCTCGTAGCCCGGCGTCTCGCCCAGCGTCGGCACGTCCGTGGGATCGTCTTGCTTCTGCGTGCCCGAGCAGGCTGCGAGGACTAGGCCGAGGACTAGGAGCGGTAGGACAGTGCGCATCGACGACAGACGGTTGGGCGTGGCAGACTGAAAGCTACGGCGCGGCTGCCGCCGAGTGCGCGCGATCCCCGCCGTTTCGTTGGTTCTCCGTCTCGGTGCAACGCCCAAGAGAAGTCGCTAACCACGTCGTCCGTGCGTGCCGTCTTGCTCTCCAACTGCCCGCGCTACAAGAAATCGCCGGCGGAGCATCTCGCGCTTGGGTTGTTCGTAGACTCCGCCCTGTGCCCCCTCGCTGACTCTGTCGTGTACCTCTCGCCGCCTCTGCCCATGCTTCGCACGCTCTCCCTGCTCGTTCTTGCGACCCTCCTCGCTTCGCCCATGCTCGCCCAGGATGCGACCATGTCCTACCAGACCCCTGCCCCCGAGTTGGCTCGTCTGGTAGATGCCCCACGTACTCCCGCGGTGACCCTGAGCCCGGATCGCACGGTGATGGCCTTTCTGGAGCGCCCCGGCTTGCCGGGGATTGAGGAGATGGCCCAGCCTGAGATCGGGCTGGCCGGCATCCGCATCAATCCACGTCTCAACGGGCCCGGCCCGACGCGTAGCTCGTCGTTCAGCGACCTCGGCTTCCGCGCCGTCGATGCCGAAGGCGATCCGCGCTCGGTGACGGGCCTGCCCGACGCGCCGCGTATCCGCAACGTGGCGTGGAGCCCCAACGGGGCCTACGCCGCGTTCACGCTCGACCGAGCGAGCCAGATCGAGCTGTGGGTGGCCGATGTGGCCGCAGGCACGGCACGTCGGTGGATCGAGACGCCCATCAACGACGCCGCCCCAGGCGCTCCGTTCGTGTGGCTGCCGGGCAGCGACGGTGCCGTCGTGCGGACGATTCCGGCAGCGCGCGGTGCCGCCCCAGAGGTCGCGCTCGTCCCGACGGGCCCCGTCGTGCGCGAGGCGACGGGCGAAGCCGCCCCGGCACGCACCTACCAGGACCTCCTCGAAAACGCCCACGACGAGGCGCTCTTCGAGCACTACGTGACGAGCCAGTTGCTTGTCACGCGCCTCGACGGCTCGACGCAGCCGCTCGGGTCGCCCAGCCTCAACATCGACCTCGCCCCCTCGCCGGACGGGCGGTATCTCCTCACCGAGACAGTCACGCCGCCGTATTCCTACCTCGTCCCCTGGTCGCGTTTCCCGCGCACGATCGCCGTGCACGACCTCGCCACGGGCGACGTGATGCACACGGTGGCGACGTTGCCGCTCGCTGAGCGCATCCCCATCGCGTTCGGGTCGGTGCGGACCGGCCCCCGCGCGGTGCAGTGGCGCGCCGACGCCCCCGCGACGCTCGTCTGGACCGAAGCGCAGGACGGCGGCGATGCCGGAGCCGAGGCCGACGTCCGCGACCAACTCTTCGTGCACGCCGCCCCGTTCGACGGCGAGCCGATGCCTTGGACCGAACTCGCGCTACGCTTTTCCAACCTCACCTGGGGCGACGACGCCACCGCGATCCTCTACGAATACTGGTGGGCCGACCGCGCGCTGCGCGTCCACCGCTTGACGCCCGGCAACCTCGACACGGCCCCCGACCTGCTGTTTGAGTACTCCTTCGAGGACCGCTACAATGACCCAGGCCGCCCGATGACCGTGCGCAACGACGCGGGCTACAGCGAGTTGCTGCTCGATGGCGGCGCGATGTTTCTTACCGGGCAGGGCGCGTCGCCCGAGGGCAACCGCCCATTCGTCCGCCGCTTCGACCTCGCGTCGAAAGAGACGAGCGAGCTCTTCCGCTCCGAGGCGCCCTTCTACGAGCGCCCCGTCGCCTTCCTGGACGATGCCTCGACCCAGCTCCTCACGCGCCGCGAGACGGTCACCGACCCGCCCAACTACGTCCTCCGCGACCTCGACGCTGGTACAGACCGCGCCGTGACGGCCTTCCCGCATCCGTACCCCGAACTCGCCGCCGTGCAAAAGGAGACGGTCGAATACGAGCGCGCCGACGGCGTCCCGCTCTCAGCCACGCTCTACCTCCCGCCCGGCTACGACGCTGAGCGCGACGGCCCGCTCCCGACGCTCGTGTGGGCGTACCCGCGTGAGTACAAGTCCGCCAGCGCCGCCGGGCAGCGCTCCGACTCGCCCTACCAGTTCACCCGCGTGAGCTACTGGGGCGCGGTCCCCTACGTCACGCGCGGCTACGCCGTCCTCGACAACGCCGCGTTCCCCATCGTTGGGGAAGGCGAGGCCGAACCCAACGACAGCTTCCGCGAGCAACTCGTGATGAACGGGGCTGCTGTGATCGCGGAGGGTGTCCGACGCGGCGTGGTGGACCCGGAGCGCGTTGCCGTGGGAGGGCACTCCTATGGGGCGTTTATGACGGCCAACCTGCTCGCCCACTCGGACCTCTTCCGTGCGGGCATCGCCCGGAGCGGGGCCTACAACCGCACGCTGACGCCCTTCGGCTTCCAGCGCGAGGAACGGACCTACTGGCAGGCCCCCGACCTCTACGCCTACATGAGCCCGTTCATGCACGCCGAGAAGATCAACGAGCCGATTCTGCTCATCCACGGGCAGGCCGACAACAACCCCGGCACGTTTACGCTGCAGAGCGAGCGGCTCTACGGCGCGCTCAACGGCCTCGGCGGCATCACGCGCCTCGTGCTGCTCCCTGCCGAGAGCCACGGCTACCGCTCCCGCGAGTCTATCCTGCACATGCTCTGGGAGCAAGACCAGTGGTTGGACACCTACGTGAAGCAAGCCGAGGTCACCATGAATGCCCCCGCTGATGTTGAAGAAGGCGGTACAGAAGCTCCTTAGGAGCAAAAGACGACAGCACGCTGGGGACGTTTGCCCTCCAGGTTTCGAGATACGACGCTACGCACTGGCTCAGAACTCCTGCCTTCGCAGGTAAGGCAGGAGGAATTGGGCCAGTGCAGACTTCACCGGATAGACGCGCCCCGTGTTAATCCCGACGCCAACGCGTCCTGGCGGGCTGGGTGACAAACCTAAACTCGAAAACGAGAAGTACCGGGGGCCAAGGCCCTCCGTCTCCTCTAGCGCCAGCGACGCACCCAGGAGTCCACCGATGCTGATCGTCACGCCCTCGCCGGTGTTGTCGTGGACGACATAGCTGAACGGTTCGATTTCAACGGGTTCGTCATTCAGCTTCAGTCGCACCGGATCGTTGTTTCCATCTAGCCTGCCAAACAAGACCACAACATCATTGGGCAACCCGGAACTCAGCCTGCGGAGTTGATCAGATGGAACCGCATAGAGATCAATCTCGAAACCGCACGCAGTCGGAGGGGCACAATCGCTCGAGACCCGAAACGCATTGGCGTTCAACGCGCCTGCCTGTTCACGGATCGCAGCGAAGAGATTGTCCAGCGTCGACCTCCCGCTGTGCGTGACGAGGGAACTGAGTTGCCCGATGTACGCCGAGTCGGGGACGGCCACGGAATCAGCCAGCATCTCGAAGCGGCCCGATGAACTGAACTGCCCGCGCGCCTCGTTGAGACGCACGACTTCGAGTTCAGCGAGTTCATCCCCCAATCTGGGTGAGCACGCGAACACACCCAGGACCATCACAGCACACAGGCTGGTCGAGATCATGCGACTACGCATGCGGCGCTCCTGTGACCGTGAGACTGGAAATGACGGGCCGTTGCATCCTGCACTCACGCAGCGGCTTCGGCCAGTTCTTCGTCGAGGTTGTACTTCTTGCGCTTCTCCCAGAGCGTCTTCTTCGAGATGCCCAGCAGGCGGGCCACGTCGGCGTAGGACGAGTTCGAGCGGACGGTGAGGATGTGGCGGATGTACTCGTGTTCGAGGTCTTCGAGCGAGCCGCCGGAGCGGAAGCGGAAGTAGCCGTCGGCGTCGTCCGTGTCGAGGCCGTCGGCCTTGAGC
>JBCDFF010000085.1:0-12713 GCA_039178415.1 Bacteroidota bacterium | reverse complement strand
GACGGCCCACGCCGTGGAGCCTTGCGGCGTCCGCGCGTGCATCACCGCGTCGACGGCGCTGGCGACGCCGAGGACCTGGATCAGCGCGAGGGCGAGGGTGAGGAGGCTGGTGATCGTCACGGAATCGGGAGGACGAGGCCTTCGCAAAGGAGGTAGGGCGGCGACGTTCGCAAGTAAACGGCCCGGGCAGCCACGCGCGCAACCGTGCAGCGCCAACGCGGTCTCATCGCCACGATGTCCCCCCCAAGCGCCGAGGGCGTTGTGAGCAGGTGAGCAGGTGAGCAGGTGAGCAGGTGAGCAGAAGCTCTGCAGTATTTGCTGTCCTCTCTGCCAGGGGGACTCCCCCCGCTTGCACGCCTGGGACGGCGCGCAGGCTGTCCCCCTCATGCATGAGGGAGTCCGAGGAGCGGAGTTCGTCAAAACGGAGGCAACGCAGGACGGGGGGCCACGCCGAGCACTCTGCCACAAAACGACGGCACAGGTGCTTGTCTCCCTGTAGGGTTTGAAGCAGGGCGTTCGCTGCCGTATCTCGTGGCACCCGACCCTGCGTTTCCTCTTGTCCAGTTCTGCCCATGATCGCCACCCCGACCCGTATCGTCTGTATCAGCGGCACCAACCGCCCTGGCAACTACACCGCCTTCGCCCTGGGCGTGGTCGAGCGCGAGCTGCAGGCGCGCGGCGCGACGACGACGCTCTTCGACACCCGCACCCTGACCCTCGCCTTTCCGGGCTCATCGCCGACGCCGGACGGGGTCGCGCTCCAAGACGCCATCGAGGAGGCCGACGGGGTCGTACTCGCCACACCGGAGTACCACGGCACCTTTGCCGCGATGACCAAGCTCGTCATCGAGAACCTGGGGTACCCCTCCAAGCTCGCGGCCAAGCCCATGGCGTTGGTCGGCGTGGCGTCCGGGCGGATCGGCGCGATCAAGTCGCTGGAGCAGCTGCGCGGGGTGTGCGCCCACGTCGGCGCGCTCGTGCTGCCCTCGGCCATCTCGATTGCAGGGGTGCGCAAGGCGTTCACCGACGAGGGCGTCTGCACGGACCCGCAGGTGGAGGAGGTGCTGCAGCGCGTGGCCACGTCGCTGCTGTCGTTCATCGAGACGTACGTGCGCCCGAAGCAGATCCTCGAAGCGAGCGTCCGCACGGACGGCGGCCCGTGGATCACGAGGGTGTGAGGGTGCAGATCTCGCTTGGCAGCTTCACGAAGTAAATCCGGCCTCGAAGGTGGAGACGAACCGCGGCGATGCTTCCGGATATGGTATGACCGGCTCCCTCCGGCCTTTTCGTTACGGGTGATCCGTGCTTCGAGACCACAAGGGCGCGTTGTTCAGCCGTGTACCGCCGAAGACGTCTGTCGGCCCACAAACCCTGCGCATCGGCCTGGTAGAAATGGGGTGGCTTCACTTATTCTGCGGCAAAGCCGCTGTGGCTCCTCGCTGCGCTCCGTGCCGCCGGACCCCGTCGCCGAAGCCTGACCCAGAGGAGGACAAGCCGCTGCGCAGCTAGCCCGGAATACCGAAGCAGAACGACTAGAACCGACAGGCGCTGGATCACGCAGCTATTCGCAACAGGCGAGGTCGCAATCTGACTTAGTCCAGCACCTACTCCACTCCCGACCCATGCCACGTCGCCACTACGCCGTCGTCTTCGCGATGACGGTGGCGCTCCTGACCCCCACCGCCGACGTCGGTGCCCAGACGGCGTCGCCGACCGCTGACGCGCAGGTCGCCTTCGTCTTTGACGGGCCGGACCTCCAGGTCGAGACGCTGCGGGCCCTCTTCCAGGCCGAGATCGAGGCCGTGGCGGGGCGGCGCTTCGCGCTGACGTACCGCACCGTGCTCGCCGACTACACGCTCGCGGGCGTCGAGGCGCAGGTCGCCGCGCTGATGGACGACCCCGACGTGGACGCGGTCGTGGCGATGGGGCCGCTCGCCTCGCAGGTCGCGGCGAGCCTCACCGACCCGCCCCACCCCGTCATCGCGACGGTCGTCCTCGACCCGGCGTTTCAGGGGCTACCGGAGCAAGACGGGACGAGCGGCGCGCCGGGCATAGCCTACCTCACGGTGCCGTTCACGTTCGCCCGCGACGTGGACACGTTCCGCGCGATCACGCCCGTGTCGCACCTCGCGGTCCTCGTCAACGGGGCGCTCCTGGACGGCCTCCCCGCGCTGGCCTCGCGCCTCCAGACGGCGAGCGAGGCCGTGGGCGTCCGGCTCACGGCGGTCGGCCTCGACACCTCCATCGAGGCGAGCCTCGACGCGCTCCCGGACGACGTGGACGGCGTCTACGTGACCCCGCTGAACCGCTTCGCCCCGGAGGAGCGCGCCCAACTCGCCGCAGCGCTGATCGAACGCGGCCTGCCGTCGTTCGCCTACGGCGGGGCCGAAGAAGTCGCCCTCGGCTTCATGGCGTCGCTCAACGTCGACTTTATCGAGATTCTGGCGCGGCGCGTGGGCGTCTACGTCGAGCGCATCCTCCTCGGCGACGACCCGGCGACGTTCCCGGTGCGCGTGATCGCGGGCGAGCGGCTCGTCCTCAACCTCGCCACAGCGCGGGCGCTGGACGTCTATCCCCCGCTGGGCTTCCTCCTCGAAGCCGAACTCATCGGCGACGACCTCGCCCCGGCAGGCGAGAACATCTCGCTGGAAGACGCCGTCGTGAGGGCCGTCGAGGCGAACCGCTCGCTCGCCATCCAAGACGCCGCCGTGGACGTGAGCGCGGCACAGATCCGCGAGGCCCGCTCGCTCGCCCTGCCGCAGCTCAGCGTCAACGCGACGGGGCTGCTCGTCGACAGCCGCCTCGCCGAGGTGTCGCAGGGGCAGCGGCCCGAGTGGGACGTGGCGGGCACGCTCGAACTGAGCCAGGTGCTCTTCTCGGAGGACGTCAACGCCAACATCGGCATCCAGCGGGCGCTCCTCGACGTGAGCGACCAGAGCCGGAGCGCCGAGCGCCTCGACATCGCGCTCGACGCGGCGGAGGCCTACCTCAACGTGCTCCGTGCCGAGGCGCTCGTGCAGGTGCAGCAGAACAACCTCCGCCTCACGCGCCAGAGCCTGGAGTTCGCCGACCAGCGCGAGGCCATCGGGACGGCCGGCCCCGCTGAGGGCTTGCGGCTGCGCTCCGAACTCGCCACGCGGCGCACCGACCTCATCGACGCGTTCGTGCAGGGCCAGGCGGCGCGCCTCGCGCTCAACCAGGTGCTCGACCGCCCGCTCGAAGCGCCGTTCACCGCCACCGAGGTTGTCCAGGCCGACGACCCCGCGTTGCTGGAGAGCGCGAGCCGCCTCTCCGCGCTCATCGTCGACCCGAGCAGCTTCGCCCGCGTGCGCGACGCCATGGTGGAGGCCGCCATCGAGACCGAGCCGAACGTGCAGGTGCTCGACGCGAGCATCCGCGCCCAGGAGCGCGCCGCGCAGGCCGCCCGCCGCGCCTTCTTCCTCCCGACGGTCGCCGCGTTTGGGCAGGTCGACCTCTCGATCTACGAGGGCGGCGCGGGGTCCGACCTCGGACCGATGGCCCCCACCGTGCCCAATCCGTTCTGGACCGTTGGTCTGAACTTCTCCTTCCCGCTGTTCGAGGGCGGGGGCCGCTTCGCCACGCGCGACCGCGTCTCGTTTGAAGTCCTCCAGCTGCAATTGCAGCGTGACCTCCTCGTGCAGCAGATCGAGCAGAACGTGCGCACGCAGATGCAGTTTGCCGCCGCCTCGTTCGCCTCGGTGCAGGAGGCCCGCCGCGCCGCCGACGTCGCCCAACAGTCGCTCGCCATCGTCACCGATTCCTACGCCGCCGGGGCCGTCGACGTGACGCCACTCCTCGAAGCGCAGAACACGCTCCAGCAGGCCGAGGTCGGCGTGACGAACGCGATCTACGACTACCTCATCGACGTGAAGCGAGTCGAGCGCGCGGTCGGCCGCGTCGAGGCGCTGATGGCTCCCGCCGAGCGCGACGCCTTCGAGGCGCGCATCCTGGAGGCGCTCACGACCGACCCCGACGAGTGATGCCCCTACCTCCTGCTCGTGCTCCTTCATCACAACGCTGGCGGGTTCGGCGTCACAGCAGGTGGTACTTGTTGCGTATTCCGTATCGGATCGAGGCCAATACGCAACACGCAATACGCAACACATTCGAGCAGACCCGTCAGACATCCTTTGAAGGAGCACTAGCCCCCGCTGATCCGCCACGTCCTCCCGTCCTAGCCCCGTCTGCCGTCATGTCCGCGTCGTTTTCCCTCCGGTGGCTCCTCGCGTTTCCGCTCGCCGCGCTCGTGCTCGTAGCGCCCGGCTGCGGCGGCGAGGTGGCCGAGCAGACCGAGGTGCTGCGCCCGGTGCGCTACGTCGAGGCGGTCACGGGCAACAGCGAGCAGACGCGCACGCTCGCGGGCGTGGCGCAGGCGGGCACGCAGGTGCAGCTGAGCGCCCGCGTGGCGAGCACCATCGAGGCCGTGGCCGTCGAGGTCGGTGCGCCCGTGCGGCGCGGGCAGACGCTCGCCCGCCTCGACGCGACGGACTACGTGATCCAGCAGCGCCAGGCCGAGGCCGCCACCGCCCAGGCCGTCGCCCAGCTCCGCAACGCCGAGGCCGCCTACGACCGCACGCAGGAGCTCTACGCCAACCAGGCCGCCGCGCTCGGCGACCTCGACGCGGCGCGCGCGCAGTTCGAGTCGGCGGAGGCACAGGTCCGCTCGGCGGAGGCGCAGGTCGACGCCGCCCGGCGGCAGGTCGGCTTCACGCGGCTCACCGCGCCCGTCTCGGGGTCCGTGGCCTCGGTGCTCATCGAGCCCGGCGAGCAGGTGGGCGTCGGCCAGACGGCGTTCGTACTGACGGGCAGCGGCCAGCCCGAGGTGCAGGTCGCCGTGCCCGAGGGGCTCATCGGCCGGATCCGCCCCGGGGCCGCCGTAACCGTCCGCGTCGGCGCGCTCGGCGGCGAGGCGTTCGCCGGCACCGTCGCTGAGATCGGCGTCGCCGCGACGAGCAACGCCACGACGTTCCCCGTGACCGTCCGCCTCACCGGCGACGCGCGCGCCGTGCGCCCCGGCATGGCCGCCGAGGTGACGCTCGCCTTCCGCCAGGCCGCCACCGCCGGCGACCGCGTGATCGTACCGCTGGAGGCCGTCGCCGAGGACCGCGCCGGGCGCTACGTGTTCGTGCTCGACCCGCAGAGCGGCGGCGAAGCGGTCGCCCAGCGCCGCACCGTCGAGACGGGCCGGTTCGCCGCCGAGGGTGTCGAGATCCTCACGGGCGTCGAGGACGGCATGCTCGTCGCCACCGCCGGGGTGAGCGTGCTCGCCGACGGCCAGCGCGTCACGCTGCTCGGCGCCGAGTAGCTCCCTGCTTTCTCTGTCTCTTGGCCACACCGCGTGCTCAGCCCGACACCCCCTGTTCTCGTCGTCTCCGTTCTGTCGAACTCCGCTCCTCGAACTGTCCCCCTCACGCGTGAGGGGGACAGCGTTCCGACCCTTTAGGGGGAGGAAAGCAGGGGGTGCGCGACCGAGCACCCACCTCCTTCTGATTCCCGTTCCACCCCACTGCCGACCATGGACCTCACCCGCTACGCCATCGAGAACCGGGTCGTCACGGCGGTCGCGCTCGTGGTGGTCCTCCTCCTCGGCATCCAGTCCTACCTCGACCTCCCGCGCTCCGAGGACCCCGGCTTCCTGATCCGCGTCGCCAACATCGTCACGCCCTTCCCCGGGGCCAGCCCCGAGCGCGTCGAGGAGCTCGTCACCGACAAGCTGGAGGCGCGCATCCAGGAGATCCCCGAGGTCGACAACATCGTCAGCCAGTCGCGCACCAACCTCTCGATCATCACGGTCACCCTGAAGGACGAGGTGCAGGAGCTGCAGCCCGTCTTCGACCGCATCCGGCGCAAGGTCGAGAGCGCCGAGGCCGACCTCCCCGACGGCGTCACCTCCGACGTCAACGACGAGTTCGGCGATGTCTTCGGGACGCTGCTCACGCTCACCGCCGACGGCTTCTCCTACCGCGAGCTCGAAGACGCCGCCGACCAGGTCCGCAACGAGCTACTCAAGATCGAGGACGTGGCGAAGGTGGACATCCACGGCACGCAGGACGAGCGGGTCTTTGTCGAGTACGACAACGCGCGCCTCGCCGAGTTGGGCCTCTCGCCGGGGCAGCTGCAGGGCGTCCTCCAGGCGAGCAACATCATCATCTCGGGCGGCACCGTCGAGACGGGCGTCGAGAGCATCGCGCTGGAGCCGTCGGGCTCGTTCGACACCGTGGACGCGATCCGCCGCGCCGTGATCACGCTCCCCGGCTCGGGCCAGGTCGTCTTCCTCGACGATATCGCGCGCGTCGAGCGGGGCTACGTCAACCCGCGCACCGAGGAGGTCCGCATCTCCGGCCGCGAGGGCCTCGTGCTCGCCATCTCGATGCGCGACGGCGGCGACATCATCGCGCTCGGCGACGAGGTGCTCGCCACGACGGCGCGGCTGGAGACCCGCTTCCCGGTCGGCGTCGAGTTCGGCGTGGTAAGCTTCCAGCCGGAGGTCGTCGAGCGCTCCGTGTCCAACTTCACCACGTCGGTCGCCCAGTCAGTCGGCGTCGTGATCGTGGCGATGCTCCTGTTTCTCGGGCTGCGCACGGGCCTGATCGTCGCCACGCTGATCCCGATGGCGATGGTGACGACGATGCTCTTCATGGGCGTCTTCGACATCGGCATCGACCAGATTTCGCTGGCGGCGCTCATCATCGCGCTGGGGCTGCTCGTGGACAACGCCATCGTTATGAGCGAGGCGATCATGGTCGGGATGGAGGAGGGCAAGTCCGCGAAGACGTCGGCCATCGAGGCCGCGAGTGAGCTACGGATCCCGCTCCTCGTCTCGTCGCTGACGACGGCGGCGGCGTTCCTGCCGATCTCGCTCGCCGAGTCGCAGGTGGGCGAGTACACCGCGCCGCTCGCGCAGGTCATCATCATCACGCTGCTGGCATCGTGGCTGCTGTCCTTGACAATGATCCCGCTGCTGTGCGTGGTGCTCCTCAAGGTGACGCCGCGCGAGGAGGGCGAGGAGGAGTACGGCTCGGTGTTCTACCGCCGCTACCGCGCGCTGCTCACGGTCCTGGTCAAGCGCCCGCTCCTCACCGTGGTCGTGGCGTACGGGCTGCTCTTCGTGGCGATGTGGGGCTTCGGCTTCGTGAAGCAGTCGTTCTTCCCTGAGAAGGAGGAGGTGCTCTTCACGGGCCAGTTCGAGCTGCCCTACGGCACATCGTTCGAGGAGACGCAGGCCGTCACGGCCGACATCGAGGCGTTCATGGCAGCCGAGTTCGCCCGGCCAGATCGCGCCGCCGATTCGGAGCCGGAGGACGACGAGGTCGCGCTCGACAACTGGGCGTTCTTCGTAGGCACCGACGCGCCGCGCTTCAACCTCGGCTACAACCCCGAGCAGCCGCGCACCAACTACGCGGCGATGATCGCCAACACGACGACGTTCGAGGCGCAGGCCGAGATCATCGAGCGGCTGCGGTCCTACGTGGAGGTGACGCACCCCGGCGTCGACGCGACCGTCGAGGCGCTCACGAGCGGGCCGGGCGGCGGCGACCCCGTCGCAGTGCGCGTCTACGGCGAGGACCCGACGGTGCTCTTCGGCCTCGTGGACGAGGTCAAGGCGCACCTCGCCACGCTCACCGGGACGCGCGCCATCACGGACAACTGGGGCGCGTTCACCAAGAAGCTCCGCGTCGAGATCGACGAGGCGCGGGCGGCGCGGGCGGGCGTCTCCAACCAGGATATCGCGGTGTCGCTCCAGGCGGCGCTCTCGGGCATCGAGGCGACGCAGTTCCGCGAGGGCGACGCGCTCATCCCGGTCACCCTACGCTCCACCGACGGCGCGCGCGCGCAGTTGAGCGAGATCGAGTCGATCAACGTCTACGCGCAGAGCACCGGCCGCAACGTCCCGCTAGGGCAGGTCGCGACCATCGAGCTGGCCTTCGAGCCGTCGCGCGTGCTGCGACGAGATCGCCAACTCGCCGTCACCGTCGCGTCCGACCTCGACGACGCCACCGGCGTGACGGCCTTCGACATCGTGGCGGAGCTGGACCCGTGGCTGGCCGAGCAGCAGGCGGCGTGGCCCGTCGGCTACGCCTACGAGATCGGCGGCGAGTTCGAGAGCTCGTCCGACGCCAACGCCTCCATCGGGGCACAGCTCCCGCTCGCGGGCCTCGTCATCCTGATGCTGCTCGTGTGGCAGTTCAACTCGCTGCGCAAGCCCGCGATCATCCTCCTCACGATCCCGCTGTCGCTCATCGGCGTGACGATCGGGCTGCTGCTCACGGGGATGTCGTTCGGGTTCATGACGCTGCTGGGGCTGATCGCGCTGGCGGGCATCGTCATCAACAACGCCATCGTGCTGATCGACCGTATCCAGCTGGAGATGGACGCGAACGGGCACCCGCCGTTCCGCGCGATCATCGAGGCGGGGCAGCGGCGCTTCCGCCCGATCATGCTCACCACAGCCACGACGGCGGGCGGCCTGCTGCCGCTGTGGCTCGGCGGCGGCCCGCTCTTCGAGTCAATGGCGGTGGCGATCCTGTTCGGGCTGCTCTTCGCGACGGCGCTCACGCTGGGCGTCGTGCCCGCGCTCTACGCGCTCTTCTTCCGCGTCCGCCCCAACGACGAATTCGAGGCTGTGCCCGCGTTTGCGAGTGAGACGTTCGAGGACGAGGACCCGCCTGAGCCGGACACGGCGACGTAGGTTCGTCGGGAGTTCGGGGTTCTCTGCGAGCGCTCTGCTCGATGCGGCTCCCCCCGTTTTTGGCGACAGTCGCTGCGCTCCTGCGTCCCCAAAAACTGTCCTCCTCAGGCCTGAGGGGGACAGTTCGAAGAGCGACCGAAGGGAGTCGATGAGAACGGGGGGAGCCGCGCCACGCACCAACACCGCCGACCATGACGCGCCTCGCCCCTGTTCTCCTCGCTCTGCTCACGGTCCCCGGTGCCTTTGCCCAGGACGTGCAACCCTCGGATGCGGAGCGCCCGACCGTAGGGCTCGTCCTCTCGGGTGGCTCGGCGAAGGGCATCGCCCACATTGGCGCGATCCGCGTACTCGAGGACGCAGGCATCCCCGTGGACGTGGTGACGGGCACCAGCATGGGGGCCATCGTGGGCAGCCTCTACGCGATCGGGTACACGCCCGACCAGATGGAGGCCATCGTGACGTCGCGCGACTGGACGGGGCTCTTCACCGACGCCGTCGACCGCCGCGAGACGGGCCTGAGCCGCCGCCTGAGCGAGGGCCGGACGGTGCTCGCGCTGCCCATCGAGGACGGCGCGGTGGCGCTGCCGACGGGGCTCGTCGCGGGCCAGCGCATCCTGGCGCTCCTGCAGCGGCTGACGTGGCCCGTCGCCACGGAGCGCGACTTCCGGGCGTTTCCGCGCCCCTTCGCTACCGTCGTTGTGGACGCCGAGACCGGCGACGGCGTCCGCCTAGACGCAGGGTCGCTGCCGCTGGCCGTGCGCGGCTCGATGTCGCTGCCCTCGCTCTTCGAGCCGGTCGAGATCGCCGGGCAGCGCTACATCGACGGTGGCTTCGCGCGCAACCTCCCCGCCGAGGACGCCGAGGCGCTCGGGGCCGACGTGCTCATCTGCGTCGATGTCTCCGCCGCCGACACCACCGACGCCGCGGAAACGACGTTCCTCAACATCCTCGTGGACGCCGCCTTCTACGCCGCCGACCGCGAACTCGTCGCTCAGCGCGCGCGCTGCGACCTCACCATCGACCCGGACGTGAACGGGCTCTCGTCGTTCGACTTCGACGCGGGCCTGGAGTGGGTCGAGCGAGGCGCCGCCGCGGCCGAGGCACAGCGTCCAGCGCTGGACGCCCTCGCGCTGCGGCTGGGCAACCCCAAGCTTCGAAGGCCGCCGCCGCCGGAGGTCGTACCGCGTCGCGTCGAGCGGGTGGAGGTGACGGGCGTTACGGGCGTGGAGGCACGCGTGCTGCGCCGGGGCTTGGAGGAAACGCTCGGCCGCAGCCTCGTCGGCCCCGACGACCTCGACCAGGCCATCGCGCAGCTCTACGCCACGGGCTTCTTCCAGCTCATCACCTACCAGCTCGACGAGGGCGAACGCGGGGGGGTCGTGCTCGCCATCGACGCACGGCCGGAGAACCGCGACCGGCTCGGCTTCGGCTTCCGCTTCGACACCGAGTACGGGGCCGCGCTGCTCTTCGAGCTAACCCTACGCAACCGGCTCGTCTTCGGCAGCGTGACCCAGGTGGAGGTCCGCCTCGGCGACCAGACGCAGCTGCAGGCGCGCTATCTCGCGGGCTTCGGCGGTACCGTGCCGTGGACGGTAGCCGGGCTGGGCAGCTACGTCCGCCTCCCGCTCAACTTCTTCGCGGGCGGCGACCGGGCCATCGCGGCGGGCACGGGACAGTTGCTCAATGCGGGCCTCTACGCCGGGCCGACGCTCTTCGGGGACGTGCTGACGGGCGTGGGGCCGTCGCTGACGTACGTGCGCAGCTCGCCGAGCATCGGCCTGGACACGCTGGAGGCGACCGCCGAGACCTACCTGTCGCTCTCGGGCTTCGCGCTCACCGACACGCGCGACCGCCCGGCCTACACGCGGCGCGGCGTGTACGCCTTCGCCTTCGCCGACTGGGCACCAGGCACCGGGGCGACGTTCCGCCGCGTCGCAGTCAGCGGCGAAGCGGCCGTGGCGCTGTCGCCGCACGTGTCGCTGCTCGGACGCGGAGCCGTCGTCCAGGCGTGGGGCACCCCAACGGACGACCAGCGCGCCTACCTCGGCGGCATCGAGGTGCCGAGCCTGCTGCCGGGGCGCTTCTATCCGCTCTATGGGGCGCAGGACCAGGAGTTGGCGGGCGAGGATGCCGTAGTCGGAGCCGCCGGCGTGCAGGTCGAGGTCCCGCGCGGGGTGCTCCTGCGCGGGCTCGTCGACGCGGGCTGGACCGGCGACCGGATCGCGATCGGCGGGAACGACTACCGCCTCGGCTACGCAATCTCGGCAGGCATGCTCACGCTCGCCGGCCCGGCCGAGCTCGTGCTCGCAGGCGAGGCGTTCTCGGGCCGGCCCCGCCTCCTCTTCCGCTTCGGGCGCGTGTTCTGACCCAGAGGGCCGGGGTGCACCCGATGTGCACGCAGGAGAGATCAGCTGACGACCGCTACACGTGCACCCGTTCACACGTTGGCTACTCGTCCGGCGTGAGGATGCGCACGTCGTAGGCACCGACCTCCTCCGTGCCGTAGGTCGTCACGTCAACCTGCCACTGGCCGCCATCGGCCTGGAGCGGACCGATGCGGGAGACTTGGTAGGCCGTGTCCCGGTCGCCGAAGTCGTCGTTGCGCCAGATCTCGCCGCTTGGGGCGACCACGCGGAGGTAGCCATCGAAGCCAAGCGCGCGGAGCTCGACGTAGAACGCCCCAGAGGCCGGCGCGGTGATCGTCATCGAGTCGAAGTACTCGCCCTTGATCGACTGCTTGTCGTCGGGGTCAAGCCGGTCGCGAATCTCCTCGACGATGCCCAACGTCACCACGTTGATCTCCAGGGTGTACTCGCCCGTGGATTCGGCCCCATAGGAGGTCGCCCAGACCGTGTACGTGCCGCTCTCGCTGGCCGTGAACTCGAGTTGGGAAACGGACGTGCCCTCGAAGTCATCGTTGAAGTCCTCCTGGTCCGTTGGGCTGTAGACGAATAGGAAGGTGTCGAAGCTGGAGGACTCCATGCGCACGATCACTTCGTCGCCGCTCTCGGCCTCGAAGGTGTACGTCTCGTAGTGCGCGCCGCTGTCGCGGGTGTCATCGTCGGCGTCGAGGGAGCCGGAGAAGTTTTGCGCTGACGCTGGGAGCGCCACGGCAAGAGCGAGCAGGGGGAGAAGGAAGCGGTGCATGACGAAGGGGCTCAGTGGCAGAAGAGGCATCGGAGTGCCGTCGGGCGCGCAAAGCTACGCGCGGTCCGAGCGGGAACGTGCCAGACCGCCCTTATTGCGCACGACCGCCCGCGCGCGGATCACCGCGTGCCTCACAGCCCGGCCGCTTCCACCGGCGTCGGGGCATCGTAGACGGTGAAGACCACGGGGCGGCTGCGGAGACGCTGGCCGTCGGGCGTGACGGCGCGCAGTTCGAGCGTGTGGCGCCCCGGCACGAGCGGCCACTCGGCCCCCACACGCTGTCGGGACACCGCCTCGCCATTGAGCCACCACGACACGTCGAGCAAGCCCTCCTCGACGGCGGCGCGGAGCGCGAGCCGCTGGTAGTCGCGCCGCAGCACGGGGTCGAGGGCGAAGACCGCGCCGTCCTCGGGGAACTGCACGCGGAGGCGGTCCGAGAAGCGCAGGGTGTCGGAGGCTGCAGCAATGTCGGCACGGCTGATCGTAGGCGGCAGCGGGAGGTCGTGCGCGGCCATCCAGGCATGGTACTCCGGCGGATGGACGACAAAAAGGCGCTCCTCGATAGCCTCGGCGGGCGTCTCAGCGTCGGCCAGCAACCCGGTCCGCGCGTCGAGCGCAATGTGGCGATGAACGTGGCAGGTGTCGGTGGGCACCGTGCCCTCCAGGAATACCTCGCGGCGGGCGGCGGGGCACATCGCACCGGGACGCACCCCGCTCACTGGGCAGATCAGGGCTTCGACGATGCCCTCCGGTCGCACGAAGTCACCGCCCGACCCGAGCCGCCCTGCCACTGAGCTATGCACCCATGCCTGCTTTTCCAATATTTTCAAAAGTATGTTCGAACCAACAAATTGTG
>JBCDFF010000084.1:0-12731 GCA_039178415.1 Bacteroidota bacterium | reverse complement strand
GCCCCTACCCCGGCTCGCCGTCTCCGTTGTGACCCTCCTCTACGTCTTCCCGCACCCTGACGACGAGTCGTTCTGCCCCGGCCCCGCCATGGCGCGGCAGGCGCGCGAGGGCCACGCCGTCCATCTGCTCACGCTCACGCGAGGCGGTGCCACGAAGCAGCGGCACCGCCATGGCTACTCGATCCGCGAGATGGGCACCATCCGCGAGCGCGAGACGCTGGCCGCCGCCGCCGCGCTCGGCTGCACCTCGGCGACCGTCCTCGACTTCCCCGACGGCGGCCTCGCCGACCTCGACCCGCGCGACCTCGAAGCAGCGGTTCGCGCCGCCATCGAGCGCGTCCAACCCGACGTGCTCGTCACCTACGCGGCCTACGGCATCAGCGGCCACCCTGACCACCTCGTCACGCACGCCGTCGTGAAGCGCGTGTTCTGCGAACTGCGTGGCCAACCGAGCGCGCCGCACCGGCTCGCGCTCTTCACCCTGATCGACCGCGAGATCGTGCGCCCGCCCGACCACCTCAAGGGCCTCCCGCGCACTGACGTCGGCGCCCTCGTGACGTTCACCGACGCCGACCGACAGCGCGGAACCGACGCGCTGCGGTGCTACGAGACGTTTCAGGCTGTGGTGGACGAGCACGACCCGCTCAAGCAGGTCGCCCGCGGCGTCCCGTTTGTGCTGTTTCAGGAGACCGTCAAGGGCGTCCTCGACGACCTCACTGCTGGGCTGACAGAGCAGGTTGCCTCGCGTGCTGTCACCGGCGTCGTCGCGTGACGAGGCCCACGCCGAAGGCAAACAGCGCTGAGCCGAGTACGGCCCAGATCACCGGGAATGCCTCACCGCCGATGCGAAGGACCCAGAACTCCGGGAAGTTGAACTCGTCGGCGATCCAGGTGCCCAGGTAGGCGCCGATCAGGCCCACGACGGCCGAGACGAAGCAGCCGCCGAGCGAGTAGCCCGCGAGCGACTGCCCGATGGCCCCGCAGATCGCGGCGATGAGGAGGTAGACGACGAAGCTGCCGAGCGTCATGGCACGGTCCGGTAGGTGAGCGACGGTGGTGTCGTCAACCTACGGCACAGGCGCGGAGGACTCGGTGCGGCCCCGGATGCGGTCCCACAGCCCCCGAAACGCCTCGGCGTCGAGGGCACTCAGGTCGGGCCGCTGCTGCTGGAAGGTCCACGCCCTTGTTTCGTCTTGGTAGAGCCAGAACGTGAAGACGAACGGCGCGTCGGCGTCGGTGGCCGCTCCGCCGATGCGGCCGAAGCGCAAGTCGTGGAACAGCAGCCGGTCGCCGCGCTGCTCGGCGGCGTACCAGCCCTGCGAGAACCACCGGAGCGCTTCGAGCGCGCGGGACCCCTCTGCAGGTACGAGCAGGTCGGCCCGCTGCGGGATCACGAGGCCTCGCGTGAGGTCGAGCGTGCCCGGCTCATCAGCAAGCGCGTAGGTCTGCGCCACGAACACCGTCTCGTCGGCGGCTCCTTCTACGGTATCGCCGGGATGGAGGGCGCTATCAGGCGGCACCTCGACGAGTACGTTCCACGCGAGCGTCGTGAACGGAAGCGCCGCCACGAGTGTGCGCCCGTCCGCATGCTGCGCGTTGGCCACGTCGGCGACGGTCGCCCGTGCCCAGGCGTGCGCGGCGAGGCTCCACCCGGCATAGGCCGTGCTGAGCATCAGTCCCGCGACGATGACGCGGCGGCGCCCCGGGTGGTCGCGCCGCAATGCTAGCGCGAGGCTCACGCCCAGCACCAGCCACATCGTGTAGAGCGGGTCGATGATGAAGAGCGAGCCGACCGAGACCGGCGTGTTGGTGAATGGCTGGAAGAGTTGCGTCCCATAGATCGTGAGCGCGTCGATGAGCGGGTGCGTGACAAGCGCGACGACGCCCACCGTACCCCAGAGCCGCCACGAGGTCGCTGCCTGCGGCACCTCGCTCGCCTCGGGGCCCGCTCGGCTCAGACGCCACCGGTAGAACCGTGCGACGAGCCACCCCAGCAGCGGTCCCGCGGCGACGCCAAACAGCAGCCCGTGGGTGAGGCCGCGGTGGAAATACAGCTCGCCCATCGGGTCGAGGAACGGGTAGGCGAGGATGTCGAGGTCGGGGAGCGTCCCGGCGGCGGCGCCCCAGAGCGCGGCCCGGCCGCCGACGCGCCGCCCGGCGACCGCTTCGCCGCAGGCCGCGCCGAGCGCGATTTGGGTGAGGGAATCCAAGAGGAGGTGCGAACGTGTGGAAGTGCGGACGTATGAACGTGCCTGCAGGCCCGACGTTCGCGGCCGCCCGACGGCACGCACGTCTTGCGTTGCGCCCTAACCCAGTCTGGACGGGACTATCCCGACGCCCCGTGGCCTGTCCAGGATTGCCGATCCTTCCCGCTCACATGCACGCGTTCTCGCCTGCACACGGCCGTGCCTCGCGGCAACACGTCTGCGCCCCGCAGCGCTACGCGAACGCCTCGGCTTCGAGCACCTCCGCCTGCGCCTCGGCGTCCTCAGCGGCTGTGAGTTGGCTGAAGGCACTCTCCAGCGAGCCCGACGCCGTCTCCGTCATCAGGTCCTGCGGCGAGGCGGTGCGCACGATCTCGCCGGCGCGGATCACGATCACCTGGTCCACCACGCGCTCGACGGCGTCGAGGAGGTGCGACGAGTAGAACACCGTCACGCCCGCGGCGGCGCGCGCCTTGAGGAGCGCGCGGAATTGCAGCACGGCGTGGGCGTCGAGGCCGGTGAGCGGCTCGTCGAGGAGGAGCACCGCCGGGTCGTGCAGGAGCGCCGACGAGATGAGCACCTTCTGCTTCATGCCCTTCGAAAAGCCGTTCATGCGCTGCTGTGCGGCCTCGTCGAGCTTCCAGAAGCGCAGCAGCGCCTCGGCGCGGCGGGCGAGGACGGCCTCGTCCAGCCCGTGCATCCGCCCGACAAAGGCCAGGTATTCGGCGGGCGTAAAGCTCTCGTAGAGGTGGCCGTGCTCGGGGACGTAGCCGAAGCGGCGCTTCGCTGCGAGCGGCTCCGCCGCCACGTCGATGCCGCCGACGAGCACGCGGCCCGCATTGGGCTTGAGCACGCCCGTCAAGAGCCGCATCGTGGTCGTCTTGCCTGCGCCGTTGGGCCCGACGTAGCCCGCGATCTGCCCCGCGCCCACGTTGAACGACACGCCCTTGAGGATCGGGCGCTCGTCGAGGACCACAGAGACATCGGTGACGGAAAGCATGGGGATGAGTGTGAGGCGGTGCGGCGGTGCGGCGGTGATGGAGCCTAGTTCAATGTCTTGAATGGAACAAGCGCGGGCGAGGATAAGGAGGGGCTGGCTTTGAGGGAGGAGTGAAACTGGTCCATGATGGACTCGAAGCACGTGCGCGTCACAGTAGCGTCGGCAATGACAGCAGCTAGGTAGCACCTAATTGGGGGCGTCTTAGACCATTGGACATACAGCCCTGGCTTCCGCTCTACGGTATCGACGCGCTGGGTCCAGACCTGAAGGAAATAGACCGCGTCATCGGCACGCCAGTAGGCGTCAGCCCATCGGCAATGACCGGGGTCGATACCAAGAGACTGGAGCACATCCGGCTCATCAGCAAAGGGATGGATGGGGATGTAGCGCCACGGCTTGTCTCGATGGGTGTATACGGAGTCAGGCGCATAGGCGCAGCGCCGTTCGAAGTCTTCTACGGCTGCGTTCTCCTCTTCATCGGAAGCATGCATTTGACTTCAGCTAGAGGGTTCGGTCGTAGCTCGTCTACCGCGGCACCGCCCCACTGCAACACCGCCGCACTCACCCTGGGGGCCACATGAGCGTGCGACCGCCGAGGAGGTGGAGGTGGAGGTGGGGGACGGTCTGCTGCCCGTCCTCGCCGACGTTGAACACGAGGCGGTAGCCCGTGCCGAGGCCGTGCTGCTCGGCAATCTGCTTGGCCACCACGAACAGGTGTCCGACAAGCGCAGCGTCGTCCGGCTCCAGCTCGGTGATCGAGGGGATCGGCGTGCGGGGGACTACGAGGATGTGCGTCGGCGCAGCGGGGTGGATGTCGCGGAACGCCACGCAGTGGTCGTCCTCGTGGACGAAGTCGGCGGGGAGCTCGCGGGCGATGATTTTCTCGAAGAGCGTCATGCGAAAGCCTTCGTGTAGGGCCGTCGGGCGGCAGGGGGAACGAGGAGCGGCAAGCAAGCAGCGCGCCGAACGTGCCGATGCGGCGCGACGGGAAAACTACCTCAGTTTGCCCCGCGCGTTCGACCACGATTCGGAACGGGCCGCTTCAGAATGAGGTTCGTGCCCCTCATCTCGCCGCAATACCAAGAGCGGCCGTCCACCGCTGCACGGCCGCACTGCAACACCGCCGCCCTCTTCCCCCCTACCGTGCCCCTCGTCTACGTCACCCGCCGCGCCGTCTTCAGCGCCTCGCACCGCCTCCACAACCCCGCGCGCTCGGACGCCTGGAATGCCGAGACGTTCGGCAAGTGCAACAACGCCACCGGCCACGGCCACAACTTCACGCTCGAAGTCGTCGTGGCGGGCGAGCCGGATCCGGAGACGGGCTTCGTGATCGACCTCGCCGTGCTGAAGCGGATCATGAACGAGCGTGTCGTGGACATCCTCGACCACGCGAACCTGAACACCGACGTGCCCTTCCTCCACAGCGTCCTGCCCTCCACGGAAAACCTCGCGGTGGCCATCTGGGAGCAACTCAAGGACGCTCTTCCCTCCGGGCACCTCCATGCCGTCCGGCTGCGAGAGACGGAGAACAACAGCGTCGAGTATTTCGGCGGGTGACGGACCTAGCCCTCTGGCTGGGTCTCGGGTCCGAAGCGCCGGTCTGCCTCGTCGATGAACGCTCGCGCGGCCGCGAGCGCGTCCTCGGGGCGCACGTAGGCGCGCAGCGAGGTGCGGAGCCGGGTGGACTGCTGGTAGATCTCGTAGACGAAGCGGTGCGCGGACTCTGTGCGGAGGCGAATATCGAGGCTCTTGTACGTCTCTGGCATAGGGGGGTGGTAGGAGTAGCAGCGAGACAGCACGTAGTAAACCCACCAACGCTGGGCGCGGACGTACGTGACCCCGCACGGACGTTGTAGGAAAACGCGGACGCCCGCTGTGGGGACCGCCGGACGAACCATTCAAGCAGGACGAGCGTGCGATCCGTGTTGGCGTAGCCACGCCAGGCCATTCCCTGCTGTCGTCCCACCCTTCTCCGCCCAGGCTTCCATGCTCATTGTTGTCACCGGAGCCAGCCAGGGCATCGGCGCGGCCATCGCCGAGGGGTTTGCAGGGGAAGCGAACGCGACCCCCAGCGGCGTGCGGCTGGCGCTGCTCGCGCGGTCACGTAGCAAGCTCGAAGCCGTCGCGGCACGGTGCCGGGCGCGCGGGGCCGAGGCCGAAGCGTTCGTCTGCGACGTGACCGACGAGGACGCCGTCGCGCGGACCGTGGCGGCCGTGCAGGAGCGCTTCGGAGGGGCTGACGTACTGGTCAACAACGCCGGCCAGTTTCAGCCGGGCGCGCTGCTCGACACAGACGCGGCGGCGTTTCGGCAGCAGGTCGAGGTCAACCTCACGAGCGCGTTCCTGGTCACGCACGCCTTTCTCCCGGCGATGGCGGCGCGCGGGCGCGGACACGTCTTCTTCATGGCGTCGGTGGCGTCGCTGCAGGCCTACCCGGGCGGCGCGGCCTACTGCGCCGCGAAGCACGGGCTGCTCGGCCTCGCCCGCGTCGTGCGCGAGGAGACGAAGCCGCTCGGCCTCCGCGTCACCACGCTCCTCCCCGGCGCGACGTTCACGCCAAGCTGGGACGGCTCGGGCCTCCCGCCCGACCGCCTGATGCCGCCCGAGGACATCGCCCATGCCGTCGTAGACGCCTGGCGGCTCTCCGACCGCACCGTCGTCGAAGAACTCGTCCTCCGCCCACAGCTCGGCGATCTTTAGCGCCCTGCCTCAGCCTTCAGCTCGCGCTTCGATCTCGGCGCGGACGCGGTCGGCCTCGGCCTGGAGCGCTGGGCTCACGGCGACGGGGTAGGGCGCGATGCTGGCCTCATCGCCGATCTGATGCAGGCGCTCAGGGAGCCGGTCGAGCAGCGTCTGCGCACGTTCGCGGATCGCGGTGAGCGACTCGCGGCCTGCCTCGGTACGCTGGCCGTCGCGCATGACCTCGCGCAGGAGCGGCGTGCCGTCTACCTCTCCGCTTTCGAGGTCTTCGCCGTCGCGGATGACGGTGTCGCCCGCGAGCGTGCCGTCGGGATCGATGCGGCGGACGACCTGCTTGCGGCCGGGGAACGTGCCCTTGTTCGTGGCGAGCTTCATGCGCCCACGCCCGGCGTACGCGGCGAGCTTGTAGACCGTGTCGATCGTCGGCGCGTCCTGCGACTGGCCCATCCGCGTGCCGACGCCGAAGCCGTCGAGCGGCGCGCCACCGGCGAGGAGGTTGGTGATCGCGAATTCGTCGAGGCTGCTGGAGGCGAGGAGCTTCACGGCGGTCAGCCCGGCGGCATCAAGCAAGGCACGGGCTCCTTTGGCGAGCGCGCTGAGGTCGCCCGAGTCGAGGCGGAGCGCGCCGATCTGGAGGCCCTCGGCCTGGACGAGGTCGATCACCCGGCGGACGCCCCGCAGCGTGTCGTAGGTGTCCACGAGCACCGTCGTGCCGGGGTAGAGGCTCGCGAACGCGCGGAAGGCGGCGCCCTCGTCTTCGTGCGCCTCGATGTAGCTGTGTGCCATCGTCCCCGTGACAGGGATGCCGTAGACGCGCCCCGCCTCCACGTTGCTCGTCGCGTCCACGCCTGCGATGTACATCGCCCGTGCGCCCTTGATCGTCGCGTCGGTACCGTCCATGCGCCGCATGCCGAAGTCGGCGACGGTGCGGCCCTGCGCCGCGCGCACCACGCGGGCCGCCTTGCTGGCAAGCATCGTCTGGACGCTGATCTGGTTGATGAGGTACGACTCGACGAGCTGCGCCTCCGGCAGCGGCGCGGTCACTTCGAGGAGCGGCGCGTTGGGGAAGACGGGCGTGCCCTCGGCGACGGCGCGGACGGAGCCCGTGAAGCGGAAGTCGGCGAGCCACGCGAGGAAGTCGTCCCGGAATTGCGGGAGCGTGGCGAGGTAGGCGAGCGCCTCGTCGGTAAAGCGGACCGTTTCGAGGTAGCGCAGGACGCTGTCGAGGCCGCAAGCGAGGAAGTAGGTCCGCGTTGGCGGCAGGCGGCGGATGAAGAGGTCGAACGTGGCGGGCGCGGCGAGGCCTTCGAGCCAGTAGGCCTGCACCATCGTGAGCTGGTAGAGGTCGGTCACGAGCGCGGCCCGCGCGTCGTCAATCCAGGGCGTCATCAGGGCGAGGAGGTGTCGGGCAGGAGGAGTATGAGCGTCTGGATTACAGCCCGACCTCTCGTGCGTCGAGGTCTGCGGGGTTGGCCGCGTTGGGCAGGACGGCCCCGGCGGCGGCCATCTCGGCGAGCGCAGCGGTGCTGGTGTCGGGCGTGATGCCGCGCATGCCGTCGGGGACGAGGTGGACGGCGAAGCCCTCGGCGAGCGCATCGAGGACGGTGGCACGGACGCAGTAGTCGGTGGCGAGGCCGCCCACCCAGACACGGCGGACGGCGGCGGCGCGGAGTTGGGCGGCGAGGTCCGTCGTGTCGAAGCCGGAATAGGCCTCGGCGGTGGCGGTCGTCGCCTTGCTGATCACGGGCGCGTTGTCCGGGACGACCAAGTCGGGGTGGAAGGCGGCACCCTCGGTGCCCTGGACGCAGTGCGGCGGCCACGGCCCGCCCTGCGCGACGAACGAGGTGTGGTCCGCCGGGTGCCAGTCGCGGGTGAAGAAGACGGGCACGCCGCGCGCCTCGGCCTGCTCAACCCAGCGGTTCAGCACCGGCACGACGGCGGCGCCCTCGGGCACGGCGAGCGCCCCGCCGGGGCAGAAGTCGCGCTGCACGTCCACAACGACGAGCGCATCGCCGGGCTGGAGCGGGATGGGGTCGGTGGCATCAGCGAAGGCAGACATGATGTTGAATGCAGAAAGAGGAATGCAGAAGGATAGAAAAGAGGCCTCCCGCCTTCGCGGCGCTCTTCCCTTTGCATGGCTAGACGCAACGTCGAAGCAGTCCCTGGAGACATCGAGCCGAGGAACGACGCGCTCATGGCTCGGGCTAGACCCCAGAACCTAGGCGCGTCCGCTTACCGGAGGGGCAGCGAGGGTACACGGGGCCCGTTCAATGTCAAAGCGATCCGCGAAGCTCCCCACCGCAACACGGCCGCACCGCTCCACCGCAACACGGCCCGCCGCCGCGCTCTATCTTCCCGCATGGAACCGCACGTCTACCATCCCTTCGCCGACGGCGAGCGCGTCGGCTGGATCGAGGTCATCTGCGGGTCGATGTTCTCGGGCAAGACCGAGGAGTTGATCCGGCGGCTGCGCCGCGCTCGCATCGCGCGGCAGCGCGTCGAGGTGTTCAAGCCCGCCGTGGACACGCGCTACGCCGAGGACCACGTCGTCTCACACGACGCACGCCAGATCCCGTCGGTCCGCGTCGAAAACGCCGAACAGATCCTCCGCCACGCCGACGACGCCGACGTGGTGGGCATCGACGAGGCGCAGTTCTTCGGGCCTGACCTCGTGGCCGTCGCCGAGCACCTCGCCCGCAAGGGCCGCCGCGTCCTCGTGGCTGGGCTCGACCAGGACTACCTCGGCCGCCCCTTCGAGCCGATCCCGCAACTCCTCGCCGTGGCCGAGCACGTCACGAAGCTGCACGCCATCTGCGCCGTCTGCGGCGCGCCCGCCAACCACTCGCAGCGCCTCGTCCCCGAGGGCAGCCGCGTACTCCTCGGCGAGAAGGAGGCCTACGAGCCGCGCTGCCGCCGCCACTTCGTCCCCGGCGGCCCCGACGCGCAGCAACTTCGCCTCGACGAATACGTCCGGGAGTCGGTGCGCCCGTAGGTTCGCGCACGCCGCTCTCCCGTTTTCACTGCGCGCCTCCCGTGACCCAGTCGCTCGTCCACGTCGCCCTCGTCGTCCGCGACTACGACGAGGCGCTTGCCTTCTTCTGCGACACGCTTCGCTTCGAGGTGGTGGAGGACGTACCCGTCCCGGAGCAGAACAAGCGGTGGGTCGTCGTCGCTCCGCCTGGCTCCACGGGCGCGAGCCTCCTGCTGGCTCGGCCTTCGAACGCGGAGCAGGAGGCCTACATCGGCAACCAAACGGGTGGCCGCGTGACGTTTTTTCTGAACACCGACGACTTCTGGCGCGACTACCGGCGGATGGTGGCCGACGGTGTCCGGTTCGTCCGCGCGCCGCAGGAGCAGGACTATGGGATCGTGGCCGTGTTCGAGGACCTCTACGGCAATCTGTGGGACCTGCTTCAGCTACGCGACGGCCACCCCGCGCTTCGCGGTCGCCCCACGTAGTGCACGTCCCGCCGGAACCTCGTCAGTTCGTTTAGCCTTTGCAACGCGCTATGGTGTCGATGCCGCTCTCGCAGATCCTTCTTCAGTTCGTGGTCATCCTGGCCGTCGGGTTCGGGCTGCTCGGGCTGCGCGCGCTCCTGCGCGGGGACCTCGGCGTGCTCGGCGTCGCCCACGGCGAGCGGCTGCGCTTCACCAACAAGCGGCAGCAGATGTGGGAGAAGTATCGCGACAAGGAGCGGCTGGCCCGCGAGATCCGCGCCCGTCAGCGCGAGGCCGAGGCCTACCGGACGATGTTCCAGGAGCGCGAGGTCGAGGAAGAGGCGGCCCTGCCGCCGGAGATCCGCCACCTCGACACGTTTGCGCTCCACCGTGCCACCCTCCTCCTCGAAGGCGAGGTCACCGAGACGAGTATCAAGGCGGCCTACAAGCAGCGCGTCCGGGAGTACCACCCCGACCTGGTTGCCAACCTCGGGTGCAAGCTCCAGGACCTCGCCGAGGACGAGACGAAGCGCATCAACGAGGCCTACTCCTTCTTCCGAGAGCACCTCGGATTCTAGGGCAGCCTGGAGTCCTTGGGACGACCTTTGGTCCTTGGAACGGCCTGCGGCCTGTAGTTCGGTCGCTGCGCTCCCTGGTGGGACGCTCGCCTTCGGCTTGCTGTGGTTCGTGGGGGCGGCGAAGCGTAGCATTGCGTTCCATGCCGAGAGCAGAGCGCCTCAAACGATGGAAGGGCCAGCGCGTCGAGCTGCGCTGACCCTTCGCGGGACGTCGGGTGGTGCGCTGGGCCTAGGCTGTGGCCTGCGGACGCATCGCGGCCAGGAGGTCGGCAACCTCGGCAGGCGTCGGGAGCGGCTCGTCGGTGGCGTCGAGGACGAAGCGGGCGAGCGCGTCGCGCTCGGCAGGCGTGGCGTCGGTGTCGTCGAGCAGCGCGCCGAACTCGGCCCAGCGGGCCTCGGTGATCTGACCGGCGACGTAGCGCAGGAACAGGAGCGACAGGGCCGGGCGGGCGGGATGGAGGGACGGGGTCATAGGGGTGAAGGCAGGGTGAAGGAGGGACCGTAGCCCTCCATCGTCAAGATGCGTGCCAAGCCCTCGGCCTTCGGCCAGCACGACCGCACAACTGCGCGGCGCACGGCGTCAGCCCTTCTGAATGTCTCCCTGCTAGCCAAGTGCAAGCGCCTTATTTCTGCCCGTCGGAGTGTCCACTATTTCCGAATGTGCGGGCCGCCCCGTACTTTTTCCCTAGCGTCCCCCTCGATTCGGTGCCTGTGTACCCGTGGGAAACGCGTGCCTCCCGGCATTCACTCACCGGATCCATCCGGTTTCTGCGCCGCGCTCGCCTACCACCCGAGCGCGGCGCTGTCTTTGGGAGTCCTGCCTTTGGGAACGCTCCTCACGGACCGCTCCTCGTCTGAGTTTCGCCACCCATCGTTCTCGCTCCGCCTTGCTTCGATGCGTCAGCGCGCCGTCACGGGAGGTGCCAGCGAGGGGAGCGTGATGCGCGGTACGGGCGGCTCGACCGAAGCGCCATCGGCGGCGGCAACGCGTTGGGTGGGGCGGTAGTCCGGCCCGACCGGGGCGGGGAGCGTGACGCGGCACAGCGTCCCCTGGCCACGCTGGCTCTGGATGTCGAGCCGGCCGTTCATGCGCTCCACGAGGAGGTCTGCCAGCGTCAGCCCGAGACCTGCCCCGGTGGGCGCCGCCCGGTTGGCGCTGGCGCGCTCGCGACGGAACGGCGCACGGGCCGCCGGCAGGAACGAGGCGGCGATGCCACAGCCGGTGTCTTCGATCTCAAGCTGGATGCGGGCCTCCAGCACGCGAGCACGCAGTTCCACGTAGCCGCTGTCGGTGAACTGGATGGCGTTGGTGAGCAGCTGCCCAAGCACCCGGGTGAGCGCTCGGGGGTCGGCGTGCACCATCGTGTGCTCCGGTGGAGGCTTGAGCAGGAAGCGCAGCCCTCGCTCCTGAGCCAGCGGCGCGTAGGTGCGCTCGGCGTCGGCGAGCAGCGGCAGCAGCGGCAGCGGCTCGGCGGCGAGGGCACCAGACCGCCCGCCCAGCCGCGCGAGTTCGTAGACCGCCTCGATGGTGCGCGAGAGCTGCTGGCCGCTCTTGCGGATGACGCCAAGCTGGTCGAGGTCGCTCCCCTGCAGGGTGCCGGCGAGAAGCTCCGCGTAGCCGAGGATGCTGGTCAGCGGCGTCCGCACTTCCTGGTTGAGGCCCGTCATGAGGCCGCTCACGAGATCGGCACGCGCCTCGGCCGCCGTTTGTGCGCTGCGCGCTGCCCGCATTTGCTCGGCCTGCTCGGTCACATCGTGGGCGCAGATGAGCATACCGGTCTTGCCCTGAAACGCTGTCGGAGCGACGTGCAGGTCCACCACGCGGACGCTCCGGTCAGACGCGACAAGGCGGACCCGCAGGGCGGTCTTTGGATCGGTCTCGTCAGCCCCAGGAGGAGTCGTCTGCGCGCGCGCCTTCAGGAAGGCTGTCACCTCGGCCTGCATCTCCATCGGGACGAAGTCGTGGAGCGGGCGGCCCGTGGGGGGCGTCGCCGTGCCGACGAGGCGCTGCGCCGCCGGGTTGGCCAACGCTATGACGCCTTCAAGACACACGAAGAGCGGCAGCGGGGCAGCGTCATGCAGCGACGCGCGGGTGGAGGCGCGTAGGCGACGGTCTCGTTCGAGGACTGCCCCGAAGGCCTCGGCTGCCGCGCGGAGCGCCTCCTCCTCCGCAGGGTCGAGGGCGAGGGCCTCGCGGGCGAAGTCGAAGCATAGGAAGCCCGCCCAGGCCTCGTCGATCATCAGGGGGGCCACGGCCACGCCGCGCGCCTGCTTGGCATCGAGGAAGGCCCGCTCCGGTGCAGCCAGGGTCGAGTAGGAGGCGCACAGGCACCGTCCCGCCCCGAGTACGTCTGCCCACCGCTGGAGGCCGTCGGCGGCGTAGTCGACGTGCTGGGGAACGGCGAGCCCTTCGGCGCTCCAGGCGAAGGTCTGTTCGGCACCGAGATGGCTGTCGGTGCGGTGGTTGACGTAGACCTGCACGGCCTGGGCGCCGGTCGCCTCTGCGAGGTGCTGGAGCGCGCGCGCTGCTTCGTTCTGCCAGTCGTCGGCGCGGAGGAAGCGCTCGGCGGTGGTGCCCACGGCACGCGCGAACGCGTCATGGCGGGCGCTGCGCTCGGCGCGGGCCTCGGCCGCGGCGATCTGTCGCTGCGCGCTGCGCTCGCTCTCGGCCATCGCGGCCAGGTCGGTCAGCAGCGTGAGCCCGTCGTCGCTCAGTTCGCGGGGGACCGCGTCGAAGAGCTTGAGCACGCCGATCGTGTAGCCCTCGGCACTCTTGAGCGGGGCGCTCGCGTAGAACCGGACGGAGGGGTG
>JBCDFF010000083.1:0-12736 GCA_039178415.1 Bacteroidota bacterium | reverse complement strand
GTCGAGGAAGGCGATGTTGGGCGCGACGCCGATGGCGATGCCGACCCACTGCGCTTCGATCTCGTCGCCGCGGTTCGTGCGTACGCCCCACACACGCCCGGCGTCGTCCGTGAGTACCTCCTCCAACTCGGTCTTCAGCCGCAGGTCGATGCCGTGATCGACTATGTGCTCGTTGACCATCCTGCCCTCCTCTTCGGGAAGCGCGGCGGGGAGGTACCACTCGCTGCGCACAAGCAGCGTGACGCCGATCTGCCGCGTGTGCAGCATCTCGGCGAGTTCGACCCCGATGAGGCCGCCGCCGACAACGACGCCGTGCCGGATGCCCTCCGTGTCCGTCTCCATCCGGTCGAGGTCCTGGAGGTTGTAGAACCCTTGAACGCCCGCGGCGTCTTCGCCGGGCCACCCTGCAAAGCGCGGCACCGAGCCTGTCGCGACGAGCAGCTTGTCGTAGGCGAGCGGCGGACCGTCCCGCATGGTAAGCGTCTTCGTGGCCGTGTCTACAGCCTCCACGCGGTCGCGGACCAGGTCGATGCGGTTCTTCGGCCAGAAGTGGTCCTCGTAGAGCTTGGTGTGGGCGAACTGGAGGTCGCCCATGTAGAGGTACATCAGCGCCGTGCGCGAGTAGGCGTGGTCGCTTTCCTCGGAGACGACCGTGATGCGCGCGTCGGCGCTGAGCTTGCGAACGTGGCGCGCCGCCGTGATGCCAGCGATGCCGTTCCCGATGACGACGAGGTGCATGGTGTGTGAAGGTCGTGTGAGAGCAGACAAGCAAACCCGCCACGGCGGCGGTGTCAATCGGGGGATCCCTATTTAGCTCACTCGCTATCCGTCCACTTGCTAGTCGCGTTGGGTCGGCTCCTCCTTACGCGCCGCGCGTATGTTTCTGAGCGACGACTCCCCCGCCCCGCGCCTCATGACCTACGGCATTACCGGCAACCCCTACAAGGACGAGCTCTGGCCCGCTGTTGCCGAACTGCTCGGCTGGCTCGACGCACGGGACCTCGGCTACTGCCTCGACACCCACATCGCCGAAGGGCTCGACCGCCGGGCACTCGTGGACACCGCGACGTGCCGCAGAGAAGCCGTCTCGGACCTCGCTCGCCACTGCGACCTCGTGCTCTCGTTCGGCGGCGACGGCACGATGCTCCGCTCCGTCGCCGACGTCGGCAGCGCGGGCACCCCGATCCTCGGCGTCAACATCGGACGGCTTGGCTTCTTGGCCAAGGTCGAAGTCAACGACCTCACCGCCGCGTTGGACCAGATCGAGGCCGGGCGCTACGCCACCGAGGAGCGGCTCCTGCTGGAGGCCACGCTCCTCCACGACGAGACGCCCTCGGAGACGTTCGTCGCGATGAACGACTTCGTGATCGACAAGTCAGGCACCACCAGTATGATCGAGGTCGAGGCGACCGTGGACGGGCTGTACCTGAACACCTACTGGGCCGACGGGCTCATCGTTGCCACCCCAACAGGCTCGACGGCCTACTCGCTCTCGGCGGGCGGGCCCATCATCACGCCAGGCTCAGGCGTGGTCGTACTCACGCCCATCGCGGCCCACACGCTCACCGCCAGGCCGATCATCCTCCCCGACGCGGCCCGCATCGAACTCAAGGTGAGCGCGCGCGGCGGCGGCTACGTGGTGGCCGCTGACGGTCAAACTGAACGCCCGGGCACTGACGGCCTCCACATCACGATCCGCAAGGCCGACCACGCGGCGCACCTCGTCACGCTGCCTGGGCAGACCTACTTCAAGACGCTCCGCAGCAAGCTCATGTGGGGCCAGGGCCGCCGCCACCGGGGCGGAAGCACGAGGGACTGAGGATAGGCGGTTCATGATTTTCGATTGGCGGACTTCATAATCGAAAATCATATGTCGCTAATATCCAATCCTACCCGGTCCAGCCTATGCTCACGGCAATGACAAGCACGACCACGCCCATCGCGAAGAGGAGGAGTTGAAGCGGGAGGATCCACCGCGCCCAGGTCTGCCAGGGCACATCGGCGAGGGAGAGCGCGCCCATCAGAACCGCGCTCGTCGGGATGATGAGGTTCGTGAACCCGTCGCCCATCTGGAACGCGAGCACGGCTGTCTGGCGGCTCACGCCGACGAGGTCCGCGAGCGGAGCCATGAGCGGCATCGTGAGCGCCGCCTGCCCGCTGCCCGACGGGACGAAGAAGTTGATCGCCGTCTGCACCCCATACATCGCCGACGCGGCCACAGCCGGCCCGAAGTCGCCGACTGCTGAGGCGAGCGCGAACAGAATCGTGTCGATGACCTGCGCGTCCTCCAGCACGACCAGGATGCCCCGCGCGAGGCCGATGATAAGCGCCGTCGCCACGAGGTCACGCGCGCCCTCCTGGAACGCCTTCGCCGTGCCGTTGCCGCCGAGGCCGCCCACGAGCCCCATCACGATGCCGAGTGCGACGAAGAGTGCGGCGATCTCGTTGATGTACCAACCAAACTTCAGCACCCCGAAGACCAGCACAATCAGCCCGAGGCCAAAGACGAGCAGCACGTTGCGCTGCTTCGCGGTGAGGGGCCCGCCCACAGTGGCGTCGTCCAGCCCCTCTTCGGCGCGCTTTTTCTGGTCGATGGCGTAGGTCGGGCTGCGCTGCGGATCGCGCTTCACACGGGCCGCATGCCACATGACGAAGGCGGTGGCCACCGTCGTCGTGCACACCCACAGGCCGATGCGAAACGGCACGCCCGAGAACAGCGGCACCTGGGCGATGCCCTGGGCAACGCCGACCGTGAACGGGTTCAGGAACGCCCCCGCGAAGCCTGCGCCGCTGCCCACAAACGGGATGGCGACCCCCGTGATGCTGTCGTAGCCCAGGGCGAGAGCGAGCGGCACGAAGATGAGCACGAACGGGATCGTCTCCTCGGCCATCCCAAACGTGGCCCCGCCGAGCGAGAACACGGTCATGAAGAGGGGCACGAGCGCAAGCTGTACGGCCCGCGACTGTTCGGCCGCGCCAACAAGCCGCCGCAGCGCCGCATCGACGGCTCCCGTTTGCTGGAGCACCGCAAACGCGCCCCCCACCAGCAGCACGAAGGCAATGATCGGCACAGCGTCGGGGTCGGTGATGCCCAGGATGGGGGCGAGTAGGATGATCCCGATGGTGCTGCCTAGGCGGTCCAGCCACCCCTCGTCCTCGCGCTCCAGATAGTCGAACGAGCCCGGCACCACCACCTCTCGGTCGCCCGCGCCCTCCACGGTCATGATCGTCTTCTCGAACGCGCCCGGCGGTATGAACCACGTGGCCACCGCTGCGAGCACGATGATGGAGAAGATGATGAGCATCGTGTCCGGCGCGCGGAAACGTGGCGGGGTCATGGTGGTACCGGTTTGCGATCTTGGCGGATCGATCTTGGCAAGGCGATCTTTCCTGGCGGAGCTCTCGTTCCGCGTCCTGGGTGGAGCGACGGGCGAAAATACCGCCGGGGCCGCACAACTCCGTGACCAGCGCCGTTGTACCCACACACGCGACGGGTACCGGACCGCCTCTCGTCCGGTCGCCCTGCTCTTCTCTTTGTCACCCACAGCCCCTATGCGATCGGCCTTGATGCGATTGGCCTTGATGCGATTGGCCTCCATGCGACTGGCCTCTTTGCTTTGCCACGCGGTGTTCCTGCTGAGCACCATCGGGCTGCTCCTGCCCACCAGCGTGCAGGCGCAAGACGGCGACACCGCGGTGAGCACGGCCGAGCTTCGTGCCCAGGGGCTCTTCGTGCGCGGGATGACGCAGGCGCGGCTGAGCAACTTCGAAGGCGCGATCGAAGCCTACACCGCCGCACTCGATCTGGTCGGGGACGATGTGGCGATCCTGCTTGCACTCGCTGAGGCCTATCGCGACCTCGGCAATACGGACGATGCGCTCTTCTTCGCCGAGCAAGCCGCCGAGGCTGCACCGGAGGCGCTCGCCCCCCTCCTCCTCGCCGCCGACCTCTATCAAACCCAAGACCGTCTCAACGAGGCGCTGGATACGTACGCGCGCGCGCTCGACCGCCACCCAGAGGCCGATGACGCCCGCGCCGCTCAGGCTTCGCTCCTGCAAGACCTCGACCGTCTCGACGAGGCCATTGCCGCGCAGCGGGCGCGGCTTTCGTATCTGCAAGACCCGCGCCCGGCGCGGCAGCGCCTGATCATCCTGTATGAGGAAGCGGGGCAGCCTGACCGCGCGCTGGCCGAGGTCGAGGCGCTGCTCGCCGACAACCCCACCTCGTATGTGGTTCGGCTCGACCTGGCCCGCCGCTATCTCAATGCCGAGCGCACCAGCGAGGCACGCCGCGTGCTCGACGCCCTGCGCGCCGACTATCCGCACGATCCGCAGGTCGCGCTGCTGCTCGCCCGCGCCATGCAGTCCGAGGACGCGGGAGGCGCAACGGCGCTCCTCGCCGACCTGGGTGCGTCCTCAGACCCAGATGCGCTCTTCGGACAGGCAGCCGCGCTCTTCAACCGCGCCCAGAACGACCCCTCGGTCCGCGGAGAGGCGATGGCGGCCCTGGAGCGGTTGCTCGAGATCGAGGCCCGGCCGGATGCCCTCTACATGCTTGCCACCCTCCACTACGACGCGGAGGCCTTCGGTGAGGCCGCAGCGCTCATGGCACGCGCGGTGGCCGCTGAGCCGCGCCGCCCGGACTGGTGGGGGCAGGCCCTCGACGCTTCCCTCCGCGCCAACGACGGCGTCCTCGCGGAGCGCCTCGCCGACGACGCCTTGCTTCTGTTCCCGGGCCAGCCTGCCCTCGTGGACCTGGCGAGCTTGGCCTTCCAGCGCGTGGAGCGCCACGCCGACGCGGCTCGCGCCCTTCGCACGCTCAGTGCCCCCACCGCCCTGCAACTCGAGCGACTGGGCGACGCGGAGGAGGCCGCCGGCAACGCCGAGGCTGCTCGCGCTGCCTGGGAGCGCGCCCTCGACCTCGATCCTGACAACGCACGCCTACGCACGAAACTGACGCGCACGCCCTAGGACCCGTACCCCTCGGGTTCCGCCCACCTGGCACCGTGCATGCCCGGGGTCTGCGTGCCCGGGGTCTTCGTGCTAGCTTCTTGCACTGCCACCTTGCCTTGACTATGCGCCTCGTCCGTCTTGGATCGTGCCTGCTTCTTTCTGGGGCGCTTGCCCTCGCTGCTGGCTGCAGTGCCGGTGAGCTCGTCAGCGACGCCCCCGACGCCGTGCTCCCGGATGCGTTTCCCAATCACCGCGTCGGCGACATCGTGCGGGCCGTCTCCGCCGAAGCCTTGCCTATCCTGCGTTTCGAGAGCCAGAGCCGCATCAAAGTGGAGCGCCCCGGTCAACGCGCCACATTGTCAGCGAAGCTGCGCCAGTCGCCCGACTCCCTCTTTGGGTCGCTATCGGGTCCCTTCGGCATCCGCGTCGGCGAGGGGCTAGTCACGCCCGATTCGTTCTTCGTCGCCTACACGTTCGGCGGCACCTTCTTCACCGGTGCCATCGATGCGGCGGCGCGCTTCCTCCCGGTCCCGCCGACCAGCTCGGACTTGTTTGCAAGCCTGACGGGGACCGTGTCGCCCGCTGCCGATGTGAACTGGACGATGGGGAGCGACAGCACCCACTACCTTCTCGCGACCACCCTTGCGACGCCCGGTGGCCCCGTCCAGCGCTCGATGCGCATCGACCCCGCCCTATGGCGCGTCGTGGAGACGACGGACTTCACCCCAGAAGGGGACGTCCTCGGCGTCCAGACGTTTTCCGCCTTCGATCAGGTCGATGGCGTGATCGTGCCCCGGCGCGTTGTGCTGGAAGCGCCGCTAGAGAACGCGACGGTGGTCATCGAGCACCAGCGGATCACGGTCAACCCGGCGGCCCTCTCGTTTCCCCGCCCGAGGGCCGGGCGTCTAGACGTTCAGCGCGTGGAATGATGCGTGCCCACGTCCCGCCAATCCCGCTTTTGGGCTCCTCGCCTCCACTCGCCGCGCCGCCGATGCTGTCCTGTTTTACCGCCGCACCTCGTTTGCTAGCGCTGCTGTGTCTAGTGGCCCTACTCATCGGGTCGCCAGCCTCCTGGGCGCAGCGCCCGAGTTCGCTTTCGGAGCGGATCCAGTCGCAGAATGCCCTGCGCGAGTTGGAGGACGAGATCGAGGAGTTTTCCTCCCGCATTGACGCGACCCGTGCCGACGAGCAGTCGGCGATGGCCACGCTGCAGGAGCTCGATGCGGAGCTCGCGCTGCGCGAGGATCTGATCTCCTCCTATCGAGGTCGGCTACGGCTGCTGAATACGCGAACGGACTCGCTCCAGCGAGGCGTCACCGAGCTTGAAGCCGAGATCGAGTCGCTGCGGGAGTCGTATGCCACCCGCGCCCGCTCTGCATACAAGCGCAGCCGCCTCTCCGACCTCGCGCTCATCCTCTCGGCCCAGTCGGTGACGCAGGCGCTGGTGCGGGCGCGCTACCTCCGACGCTTCACCGACGACCGTCGGCGCCAGATGGACCGCGTTCGCGAACGCACGGCGGCCCTCGAAGCCCAACGGGTCCAGCTGGACGCGGCGAAGGGCGACGTGCAGCAGCTCATCGCGCGCGAGCGGTCGGAGCAGAGTGAGATCGCTGCCCGCAAAGACGAGCGCACCGCGCTCGTAGCCCAGCTCACTGAGCAACGCGCCGCCCTCGAAGCCGAGATCCGCCAGCGCGAGGCCGACGCCGACGAGCTACGGGTCCGGATCCGCGAGCTCATCTCTGCGGAGCGCACGCGGGCCTCGTCGCCCGGCGACACCCGCTCCGAGGCCGAGATCGCCCGTGCGGAGCGACTCACCGGGTCGTTCCGGGACAACCGGGGGCGCCTCCCATGGCCCGCCCTCGGCACGCTGGTCGGGCGCTACGGCCAGCGCACGAATCCCGTCACCAACACCGTCACGATGGCCCCGGGCATCGACATCAGCACGGCACCGGGAGCCGAAGTGCGCTCGGTGTTCGACGGCATCGTTGCCCGCGCTTCCCGGATGCCCTCGTTCGGGAGCTACCTGATCGTTGAGCACGGCGATGTGAAGACCGTCTACGGCAATCTGTCGCTCGTGAGCGTCGCGCCGGGCGACCGCGTGCGGAGCGGCCAGGTGATCGGCCGCGCGGGCACCGCCAGCACGCCACGCGGCGCAGGCGTCTTCTTCGCGCTCTACGACGGCAACGACGAACAAGACCCCCTCCCGTGGCTGCGCTCGCGCTAGGCGGGCTCACCCGTCGAGGTCGTCGCGGTTGGCTTCGAGCTTCGCGATTTCCGCGCGGGCATCGGCGGCTTTCTGGCGCTCCTTCTCCACCACGGCCTCGGGGGCACGGCTGACGAAGTTCTCGTTCGCAAGCTTCTTCTCGACACCTCGGAGGAAGCCCTGCTTCTGTTCGATCTCCTTCGTGAGACGGGCGCGTTCCTGATCCAGGTCGATCATCCCGGCGAGCGGGACGAACACTTCGTGCCGGTCCACGACCACCGCCGCTGAAGCTTTGGGCTTGGCGAGGTCCGTGCCTAGCGTGAGGGCGTCCACGCCCGCGAGCGCGGCAAACGTCGCGCGGTTACCATCGAGCACGGCCACGAGGTCGGCGCGATCAGCGTCCACATTCACCGTCACGGCGATGCCCTTCGAGGGCGGGACGTTGTACTGCGCCCGCACCGAGCGCACCGCCGTCACGAGGTCTTGGATCAGGCTGAACGCCGTCGCGGCGTCGGCGTCCTCGAACGACGCGTCTGCCTCGGGCCAGGCGGCGACGATGCACGCCTCGCCGTCCTCGCGCGGGCGGAGCCGCCACCAGAGGTCCTCGGTGATGAACGGCATGAACGGGTGCAGCAGCTTGGTTAGCTGCTCGTAGATCTCGACGGCCAGCGCGAGCTTGTCCGGGTCCATCGTCCGGAGCTCGCCATCGGGGCCGTAGGTCGGCTTGATGAGTTCGAGGTACCAGTCGCAGTAGTCCCGCCAGAAGAGGTCGTAGATGCGGTTGGCCGCCTCCGAGATGCGGTAGCGGTCCATCGACGCGGTGATGTCGCGGATGCCTTCCTGGAGGCGCGTCAGCATCCAGCGCTCAACGAGGTCGAGTTCCTTGAAGGAGCGCGTGCGGACATAGTCACGCGTGGGGCGCCCGTCGTCTCCGGTTTCCATGAAGCGCCCGAAGACGCGGAAGGCGTTCCAGACCTTGTTCGCGAAGTTGCGCCCGCCCTCAAACTTGGCCGGGTCCAGCTTGATGTCCTGCCCCTGCGCGCAAAGCACGGCCAGGGTGTGTCGCACCGCGTCGGCCCCGTACTGCTCCACCATGTCGAGCGGGTCGATGCCGTTGCCGAGCGACTTCGACATCCAGCGGCCCTGCTTGTCCTTGATCATGCCCGTGATGAACACGTCCGTGTAGGGCACCTCGTCGGTGAAGTGCAGCCCGGCCATGATCATCCGCGCGATCCAGAAGAAGAGGATGTCGTAGCCTGAGACGAGCACGGTCCCCGGGTAGAACGCGTTCAGGTCGTCCGTTTGCTCGGGCCAGCCAAGCGTCGCGAAGGGCCACAGCCACGAGGAAAACCAGGTGTCGAGCACGTCCTCGTCTTGGACCATGCCCGGCTCGGGCTGGTCGACGGAGACGACGAACGGGCGGTGCTCGTCAATCTCACCCCGGTCGTCCGTGTAGTACCAGACGGGGATGCGGTGGCCCCACCAGAGCTGGCGGCTGATCGGCCAGTCGCGGATGTCTTCGAGCCAGCGGAAGTACTCGTTCTTCCAGCGGTCGGGGTGGAACGTGATCGTGCCGTCGCGGACGACGTCGAGCGCGCGCTTGGCGAGGGGTTCCATGCGGACGTACCACTGCGGAGAGAGCAGCGGCTCGATGACCTGCTTCGAGCGCGACGAGATCGGGACGGTGTGGCGGTAGGGCTCGACCTTTTCGAGTAGCCCTTCCGCTTCGAGGTCGGCGACAATAGCCTTGCGGGCGGCGAAGCGGTCCATCCCGGCGTAGCGCCCCCCCTGCTCGGTGATCTTCGCGTCGAAGTCGATCACGGTGACGCTGTCGAGGTCGTGGCGCTGCCCGAGCGCGAAGTCGTTCTCGTCGTGGGCGGGCGTGACCTTGAGCGCGCCCGCTCCGAAGTCGGCCTTGACGTAGGCGTCGGCGATGATCGGGATCTCGCGGCCGGCGAGCGGGAGCAGCACCTTCTTGCCGATGAGCGTGCGGTAGCGCTCGTCGTCAGGATTGACCGCGACGGCGGTGTCGCCGAGCATCGTCTCGGGCCGCGTCGTGGCGATGGTGATGTGGCCCTCGCCCTCGACGAACGGGTACTGGATCCACCACAAGTGCCCGTCGCGCTCCACGTTGTCGACTTCTTCGTTTGAGATCACCGTGCCGCTGCCCGGATCCCAGTTGACGAGGTAGTCGCCCTTGTACACCAGCCCCTGCTCGTGCAGTTTCACGAAGACATCCTGCACGGCGCGGCTGAAGCCGTCATCCATGGTGAAGCGCTGGCGGGACCAGTCGGCGGAGACGCCCAGGCGGCGCTTTTGCTGGAGAATGATCTCGCCATACTCCTCCTTCCAGTCATAGACCCGCTCCACGAACGCCGCGCGGCCGAGGTCGTGGCGCGTCTTGCCTTGCTCCTTCTTGAGTGTCCGCTCGACCACGTTCTGGGTGGCGATGCCCGCATGGTCGAGGCCGGGGATCCAGAGCGCCTCGTAGCCCTGCATGCGGCGGAGGCGCGTGTAGGCGTCCTGGACGGTGTCCTGGAGCCCGTGCCCCATGTGGAGCCGCCCCGTCACGTTCGGAGGGGGCATCGCGATCACGTGCGGTTTTTTGCCAGACGTGGCGTCGGCGCGAAAGAAGCCACCGGCTTCCCAGAAGGCATACCAGCGGGCCTCGATCTGCGTGGGATCGTATGCCGTAGTGGACGGTTCGCTGGACGTGGTGGACGTTTCGTTGGACATGTGACGGGAGTGGCGGTCGATCGACCAGCGTAGGCGACGGGGAGCGGAGCGCAAAGATACGCGGCACTGACCGCCCCCGATCCCGTTCGGAAGCGCTCCCGAACGCGGTTTCTAGGCCGTGAACGCGACACCGGCACGCGACTGCCCCGGAATAGGCCAGCATGTTTCAAAGCTGGCACGTACCTTGCCAGCGCAAAATAGTGTCCTTGTTCATCCTACACGGATGACTGGATTTCTTTACAACCTCCTCCGGTGATTTTCGGACACCGGCACAGGTTGCCATCATGCGGCGCTCTCGTCTTCTGACGGTCGCGCTCCACACGGCTCCCCTCCACTGCAACGGAGCCCTCTTCGTCCGCTGCTCTTGCCGGACCGCACGGCTGCTCTCCCCGTGCCGACGTTCTTTCCCACCCCGTTGGTGCTCTCGCCCCGCGCTCTTCTGCGCGCTCCTGCCCCGTGTGGTCGGCGTCACGACGTCTTGCATTCCCTCCATGCCCCAGACGCTACGCCTTCCGTCCCCTCGTCTCCTCGTCGTTCTTCTCTCGTGCTCGCTCTTCGCCTCTGCTGCCTTCGCAGAGGACCGCTCGGTTCCTGACCGCGCTGCGTTTGCCGCCACGACTGCGCTCGACTGCAACTCTCCGCTCGACCCCGCCTACTTCGCCGACGCGCTGTTCTCGGTGGCCCCGGCTGGTCTGACTCCTGGCGCAGTCCAGCGCTGGAGCGACCCCTCCACATGGGCCAACGGCCGCGTGCCCCGCAGTGGAGACAAGGTGGTCATCGAGGCCAATCAGGTCGTCCTGCTTGACGAGGACACCGCCTCGCTGCAAAGCCTCACCGTCAAGGGCACCCTCCGCTTCGAGGACCGGCCGCTCAGCCTGACGAGTGGGTGGATCCTGATCGAAGGCAACCGCGCGCTCCTGGAGGTGGGCACGGAGGCCGTCCCGTTTGAGTCCCCCGCCACGATCACGCTCACTGCCAGCGATCGTGACCGCAATGTGGCCGGGTCGGGGGCGTTCAAGACCGGCAACAAGTTCATCATCACGCGCGACGGCGGCTCACTGACGATCCACGGTGCCAGCCGCGACAAGACCTCGTGGACGGTCCTGGACCAGCACGCCGACCCCGGGGCCCGCTCCATCCGCGTTGCCGACGACGTGAACTGGGAGTCGGGCGACGTGATCGTGATCGCGCCGAGCGGCTACAGCGCATTCGAGGCCGAACGGCGCACCATCGAAAGCGTCAACGGCCGCACCGTCCGCCTCACCGAGCCCCTCGACTACCGCCACTTTGGTGAAATCCAGACCATCGAAGGGCGCGCCATCGACATGCGCGCGGAAGTCGGCTTGCTCTCGCGCAACATCCTCATCCAGGGCGATGCCGCGAGCGAGGACGGCGTCTCGTCCTACGGGTACCGCTACGGCTTCGGGGGCCACATGATGTTCATGGCGGGCGGCCTCGTCACCATCGAGGGCGTCGAGGTGACCAACATGGGCCAGACAGGCAAGTCGGGACGCTATGCCATGCACTGGCACTATGCGGACTACCGCCCGAGCGACTACGTCCGCAACTCTTCGTTCCACAACAACTTCCAGCGCGCCGTCAACATCCACAAGTCGCACCAGGTGACCGTGGAGAACAACGTGGCGTACGCGACGACCAACCATACCTTCGTGTTCGCCGAGGATGGCGACGAGGTCGACAACCGCTTCGTGCGCAACCTGGCCATTCTCAATTGGGCAGTCCTGCAAGAGCACTTCGCGTTTGGTCGTGACCAGACGCCCCGCCTCTCGAACCAGTCGGAGGAGCGCGCCGCCCTCTTCTGGGGCCGGAACCCCCACAACGAGCTGATCGACAATCGGGCCGCGGGGTCGTTCCTCGGCCACGGCTACTTCTTCGACCAGCAGTTCATGTCGAGCTTCACCACGCTCCGCCGCTGGCTCCACCGCGACCAGCCGATCGTCTTCCGGGGCAACGTCGCCCACTCCATCTTCATCTACCCTGGCACCGGTTCCTTTGCCTCCTACGGCCCGGAGACGCGCGGCTCGGGCCTCATGATCGGGCTTCGCGAAGGCCCTTATCCCCTCGTATTCGGTCCAGACTTCCTCGCCTACAAGGTGGGCCACTCGGGCGTCTGGATCGAGGAAGAGAACGAGACGATCGTCGGCGCCGTCGTGACCGACTCTGGTATCGGCGTCAGCCCGATGCTCGGCAACATTCGGGACCTCTTCGTGGCTGGCAACACCGCCAACAACATCGGCGGAACCATCCCCCCCACCGCCCGACATCTGGGCCCGGTCGGCGGCGTCAACATCACTGACCAGAGCCAGAAGAAGGCAAAGGAGAACGACCGCGTCGTGCGCATCGATGGCGCTACGTTCGTCAACGTGGAGCCGGCCGCCATCACCGTCGAGTGGCGCAAACTCGAACTCGGCAGCGAAACCTCCGGGCTCAACTTCGTCAATACCGACCCGCTGTTTTTCTTCTCGAAGATGGAGTACGGCGGCATCTACGACGCCGACGGATCCCTCTCGGGCCTCGGCAAGCCTGGCATGATCTACGGGGAGAGCGACAACGACGCCTCCATCCGCAATTGTGACTGGATGGGCGACGCGAGCGGATGGTTCTGCCCCGACGACGGCCGGACCCTTGCGCCAAACCCCGCCGTGGGCGTTGAGGACGCACGCCCGGGCGTCCAGTTCACGTTGTGGAAAGGCGCCTTCGTCCAGCTAGAGAACGTCGACGGGTTTGGCAGCCCGTCTGACACGGGTACGGCTGACAACTTCGATGTGGACGCGCTGCCTGTCTATTCAGGCCACACGGTCCGGTTTGAGGGCTTCATCAACG
>JBCDFF010000082.1:0-12822 GCA_039178415.1 Bacteroidota bacterium | reverse complement strand
TTGCGAGGTGCGGCGGCCCGAACGCGGGAGGCCCTGCGTGCGGCTGTGGCTGTGGCCTTGGGCCGGGTCGGGATCGCGGAGGTGAGGCGGTGGGTATGGCATTGCGGGTATCGGCTCACGAGCAAGCCGTCATGACACTAGGGCGTGGATCGACTAGGGCGTGGATCGACTAGGGCGTGGATCGTCTGGAGCCCTGCCCTCGTAGGGGATAGCCCCACGCGGCGAGGCGGGGTCCCGGACCAGAGCTTCACTTGAGGAGCACGCCGCGCTGGCGCACTTTGGGAACGGTGCTCCTGCTTTCCCGCCGCTCCCGTGATGCCCCGTCTGATTCCCACCCCGCCCCGTCTCAGGCGCTGGCTCCGCTTCGGTCGCGCGCACGTGCAGCAGGACGTCGCGCATGCGCAGCGGCTGCTGCGTACCCGCATCCCCGGTTCGAAGCTGCGAGTCCAACAGGCCGTGGGCGTTCTCTTCGCGGGCGCCGTCGCCCTCGGTGCTGCCCAGTTTGTGCCAGAGGCGCTTCCGCGTGAGGCACGCCTGATGGCAGGCATCTTCGTGCTAGCTGCGGTGCTCTGGACGACCGAGGCCCTACCGCTTTTCGCTACGGCCTTGCTGGTGATTGCGCTGGAGGTGGTGCTCCTAGCCAACCCAGGCGGATGGCCGGGACTCGGTTTCTCGCACGGCGCGACGCCTCCCTACCAGACCTTTCTAGCGCCGCTTGCAAGCCCCATCATCTATCTCTTCTTGGGAGGCTTCATCGTCGCTCGGGCTGCGGTCAAGGAAGGGGTCGACGCGAGTCTCGCCAGCCTCGTCCTTCGCCTCTTCCAAGGCCGCCCACGTCAGGTCATGCTTGGGCTCATGGTCGCCACGGCCACCTTCTCGATGTTTATGTCCAACACCGCGACCACCGCGATGATGATCACGCTGGTCGGACCTATGCTGGCGCAGATCCCGAAGGACGATCCCGTGCGGCGCGGCCTGCTGCTCTCGGTGCCGTTTGCGGCCAACATTGGGGGCATGGGCACGCCCGTTGCGTCCCCACCGAACGCTGTGGCGCTCGGCGTCCTCGCAGAATCGGGCCTCAGCGTCTCGTTTGGCACCTGGATGCTGGTCGCCGTACCACTCGGCGCGATTCTGCTCGGCATCACGTGGCTGCTGATCGTGCGGCTGTATCCAGCCTCCACGCACGGACTGCACTTGCGTCCCATCACGAGCGCGCTCACCGGACGCGGCTATGTGGTGCTCTTCGTCGCGCTCTGCACGATCGCGCTCTGGCTCACGGAGCCCTGGCATGGCCTCCCGACGGCCGTGGTGGCCTTGCTGCCGGTCGTCGCCTTTACTTCGCTCGGGGTCCTGAACCGGCACGACTTCGACGCGCTTCAGTGGAACGTCCTGGTGCTCATTGCAGGCGGCCTCGCGCTCGGCCTCGGCATGCGCCACACGGGCCTCGACGTGGCGCTCGTGGAGGCCCTACCCACTGGAGGTGCCACGGCCCTGCTCATCCTCACGACCGGGACGCTCCTCCTGAGCACGTTCATGTCGAACACGGCGGCCTCCAACCTCGTGCTTCCCATCGGCGTCTCCCTCGCCGTCGCCACGGGTTCGGCATCGTCTGGCGTCGTCGTTGCCCTGTGCATCGCGCTTACGGCCTCGTCGGCGATGGCGCTGCCCGTGAGCACGCCGCCCAATGCCATCGCCTACGCTCAAGGTGAGTTGACCACCCGCGACCTCGTTGCGGCAGGCACGATCGTGAGCCTGATTGCGCTCGCGCTGATTGTGGGGCTAGGCCCCCTCGTCATCAGCTTTTGGGTCGGCTAGTTGAGGCGTTCCGACTGCACAAGGCCTATCCAGACAGCCTCCTTGAACGGCGAACCTGGGCGAGTGGGCGTTGGGCAAGGCGAAGCCGAGAGGACGTCTTGTGTGGGTCCTTACTCGGCGTCCCGGAACGCACGCGGTAGTCGCACCAGCGTGCGCGCGGTGAGTACGTAGAGCACAGGGCCAACGAGCGCCGCGTCCACCAACGGCTCCGCGACCTCCGGTTGCACGAAGGCGAGCACCGCGCCCTCACTCGTGAGCAGGGCGACCTGCGTGTCCGTGGTGACGAGCAGGCGTCCTTGCACATAGTCCACCGCCTCGGGACGCGCTGGCAGATCGAGGGCGCGCAAGCGAAAGCCGTAGGTGTCGAAGACGACGAGCCGACTGCGCCCGCGATCGGCGACGTAGAGCGTGCCGTCGTCGCCGACAGCGAGATCGACGGGGTCGCGAAGGGCGCCGAGCGTGCGTTCGAAGCGGCGGTCCTGATCGAGCGTGAGCACGGTGCGGCTGCGCGCGTCGAGGACGTGGAGGTCGCCGGTGGGACTCAGCGCGACTGCGGAAGGATCGCCTGCCACGGTAGCGTTGACGCGTCCGGGCGGGCCGTCGTCGCCGGGCAACTCGACCGGGATGGAGCGCACGAGCCGGAAGTCGCGCTCGAAGCGCTGCACGCGCTGGTTGCCGAGGTCCGCGACGAAGAACGCCAGGCCGTTGGTGGGGTCCACGTCGGCCGGTTCGAAGAAGCCGTAGTCGCCGCTGCCGGGGCCCCCGTGGGTCGCCAGCACCTCGCCTTGCCCGTCGAGCACCGTCACCGTTGAGGCGGCCGCATCGACTACGTAGAGGCGGCCGGCAGGGTCGGCACCGAGTGAGGTCGCGTCCTGAAACGTAGCGAGTGGAGTCATGACGGTGTCGGCGACGCCCAGCTGTACGGGCACGGCCGATGGCGGCGGGGTTTCGTTGGGCGCTGTGGTGCAGGCTGCGATAGCAAGGCATGCTGCGGTACCGAGCAGGACACCCAGCAGCAGCGCGGGCCGAGGCCGAGGGCGTTGCCCGGCAGCCGCAGCGCACTGCCCAGTAGACGTATGGACATGCGCGGTCATTCGGCGAGACGGCGCAAGCCCTTCTGCCCGATATCGCGGCGGAACTGCATGCCGTCGAAGCAGACCGTGTTGACCCGGGCGTAGGCTGCGTCGAGGGCCGCGTGCAGCGAATCGCCCTGCGCCGTGACGCCAAGCACGCGCCCGCCGCTCGTCACGAGGGTGCCGTCTTCCGCGCGACGCGTGCCGGCGTGGTAGACCATCGTCCTGTCGAGCACGTCGCCCTGATCCAGGCCGGCGATGGCCTGGCCCTTCTCGTAGGGTCCGGGATAGCCCTCCGACGCCACCACGACGCAGGCGGCAGCGCCAGGGTGCATCTCGACCCGAATCTCGCTAAGCAGGTGGTCGCGCTGCGCGCGCAGCAGGTCGACGAAGTCGGTCTTGAGGAGCGGAAGCACCACCTGCGTTTCGGGATCCCCGAGCCGGCAGTTGTACTCGACCACCTTCGGTCCAGCAGGCGTGATCATCAAGCCCACGTAGAGAAAGCCCTTGTAGGGCACCCCTTCCTTCGCCATGCCCTTCAGCGTCGGCTGCACGATGCGCGCCTCCACCTGCGCGAGCACGTCGGGCGTGACCACGGGGGCCGGCGCGTACGCCCCCATCCCTCCGGTGTTGGGTCCCGTGTCGCCCTCGCCGATGCGCTTGTGGTCCTGGGCGGGCGCGAAGAGGACGTACTCCATGCCATCGGTGAGGACGAACACGCTAGCCTCCTCGCCCTCCATGAACGATTCCACGACCACGGCGGCCCCAGCGGCCCCGAAGGCGTTGCTGCGGAGGATCCGGTCGAGCCCGTCGTGGGCCTCGGCGCGCGTGGTGGGGATGAGCACGCCCTTGCCTGCGGCGAGGCCGTCCGCCTTCAGGACGAGCGGCAGCGGGTGGTCGTCCACGTAGGCGCGCGCCTGGGCGTAGCTCTGGGTGGTAAACGTGCGGCTGCTGGCCGTCGGGATGGCGTGACGGTCCATGAAAGCCTTCGCGAACGCCTTGGATCCCTCCAACTGCGCCGCTGCAGCATGCGGCCCGACCACGTCGATCCCCGCGTGGATGAGCGCGTCGGCGAGCCCGTTGACGAGCGGGACTTCCGGACCGACGACCACCAGGCTGACGCCGCGCGCCCGCGCGAGCTCGACGAGCCCCGGCACATCGTCCGCGGCGACGGGCACGTTCTCCGCGAGCGAGGCGGTGCCCGCGTTGCCCGGGGCGCAGAGAAGGTGCGGAGCGTGGCGGCTCTGAGCGAGGGCGTGGCAGAGGGCATGTTCGCGCCCGCCACTCCCGACAACGAGGATGCGCATGGCAGAAAAGGCAGGGAGAGTAACTTCCCCGCGAAGATAGCGCCCGCACATCGGCATGAGGCGGGACGCCAGAGGTGCCGTGCCTACCTTGTGCGCCGTCCCGCTCCACCCGTGCCCGTGCTCCTCGCTACCCTCGCGCTCCTCCTCGCCGCCGGTCCCGGGACCGAGGTGCATCGTACGGAGGGCCATGATCCTGTGCCCACACGGCCCGTCATCGTTGGCGTGTCCCTCGACGGGCAGGCACCGCCGGACTCCACGCAGCGCCCGCCTGTGGCCTGGCAGCTCACCCCGGAGCTGAATGCGCTCTATTCGCCGCGACGAGGTTTTGGCCTCGGCGCCAACCTCACGGCACATCACCTCGGCTGGTCGGGATCGCGGTGGCGGGCCGGGACGATCCTCGCCCAGCGCTACCAGCGGCTCGCCCTCAGCGTCTATTCGGCCAGCCCCTACCAGTCGCGGGTGCATGGCATGTTTGGGCTCTACGCGCGCACCACCACCGAGCGCCCGTTCTTCGGCGCGGGGGGACGAACCTCGGACACGCTGAGTGTCCGCTTCCAGCACACCACACTCGATGCGGAGGCCTTGCTCGGCGCGTATGCGTTCGATCACACCGGGCTGCTCGTGCAGCCGTTCGTGCGCGTGCGCTGGGACCGCATCGGTCGCATCACCGAGGCTGCCGACCAGCTTCCGCTCCTCGACGCCGCCTCACAGGGGAGCGTGGCTGCGGCCCAGGTGGAGAGCCGCACGGGGGCCTACGTCGGCGTGTCGTTCGCCTCGGACACGCGAGATGCGGCGGAATACGCGCGTCAGGGCTGGCTCGCGCAGGTGTCGGGCAGCCGCTACCTCGCACTCGACGGCAGCGACCTCGGCTTCTGGCAGGGCTCAGCCACGGTCTATGGCTTCCTCCCCATCGCCGACCTCGTCCCGGCGCTCCGGCACCACGTCGTTCAACTGTCGGCCCACGTGGCCACCCGGCGCGGGGTCACCGTCGAGGCGCTGCCGTTCTACTACCTCGCCGTGCTCGACTACCGGATGCTCGGGGCGTACGGGCGCTATCGGCTCACCGGCCTCGACGCGTTTGTGACAAGTGCTACCTACCGCTTCCCTGTCCCTTCGCTCTTCGACCTCGTGACCGACGCCCTGGCCACCGATGCCTTCGTCGGCGTACAGCTGGGCAACGTCTACAACCGCATCGAGGACGAATTCTCAGCGCGGGTCTCGTTCACCAGCGACTTCGAGGGCGACGGACGCGTGCCGCTGCGGCCGGTGTTTGTGCTGGGCGGGTCGCTCCTGGACCGCGCCCGGTCGGACCTCATTCTCACGGCACAGTTCTCCTTGGGGACCGAGCGCGCGTTTGCGTCCGAGATCAGGCTGGTGTACGATTTGCGGCGCTTTCGCTCACCGCTCCGGTGACGGCGTGTAGTTTCTCGTCCCCCCTCCACCTCGCCCCGCCCCTGTGCTCCGCTCTTCGCTGCGCTATCTGCTCAAGCTCGTCCTGGCTGGGGCTGCGCTTACACTACTCGTCCGGCTGATCGAGTGGGAGGCTATCGCGGAGGCAGCCCGCTCGGCGCACCCGGGCTGGGCGCTGGGCGCCGCCGCGCTCGTGCCGCTCAACTTGTGGCTCGAAGCGTACCGCTGGCACCGTCTCGTGAAGCGGCTAGCCCCGCGGGTCACACAACGGGAGTCGATGGGCGCGGTGCTCAGCGGCTACCCGATCGGTTTGCTGACCCCGGGACGCGTGGGCGACTATGTGGGCCGAGCGCTCTACCTGCGCCACGCCGGGCGCTGGCAGCTCGCCGCGCTGACGTTCGCCGAGCGCATGATGACGCTCGCGTGCTGCCTCGTCTTCGGGCTCGCGGCGCTGACACTGTTTCTGCTCACCGAGGCGGGCCTCGACACGTTCGCGTGGGCCACGCTGCTCGCGCTGGGCATCGTGGCAACGGCGCTCTTCCTGTACCTGCTGCTCCACCCGCGCAGTACGCACCGGATGCTGGTGAGCCTCACTCCCTCACGGCGGCTGAAGACGCTCCTGCGCATCCTCAACCGCTTCAGCCGCGCCGACGCGCAGTCGCTATTCTGGCTGTCGGCGCTGCGCTATGTGGTCTTCTCGACGCAGTTTGTACTCCTCGTTCGCGCCTTCGACGGCACGACCCCGCTGCTGTACGGCTACGTCGCCGTCGCGCTCGTCTTCTTTGCCAAGAGCGCGATCCCGTCGGTCACGCTTGCCGACCTCGGCATCCGCGAGGGGGCTGCGATCTACTTTTTCGGCTTTCTCGGCGTGGCAGAAGCGGCCGCGTTCAACGGCGCGCTGAGCCTAGCCGCGCTCAACCTCTTCCTGCCCGCGCTCGTCGGGCTGCCGCTTGTGATGCAGATGCGCGTCCGCGCGGAGGCGGCCCCGGAGCGCCTCCCCGACGTTTCAGCCTCGACGCCCTCGTGACGGTGCTCTCCTTCGTGCTCTTGGGCCTCGCGAGCGTGTATGCGCTACTGATCGCGGCGTTTTCGCTGGGCTACCGCCGCGTACTCGACGACGCGTCCGAGCCCGTCTCCGAGGCGGCGCTGCCGTTCGTGAGCGTGATCGTCCCGGCGCGCGACGAAGCCGCCTGCATCGGAGCCTGCGTGGACGCGATCCTGGCCAACGACTACCCCGCCGACCACTTCGAGTTAATCGTGGTGGACGACCTCTCCGACGATGCGACGCCGGAGATCGTGCGCGGCCGGATCGACGCGGAGCGGATCGACGCGCTCCGCGAGGTGCCTGCGTTGGCAGGGTTCGAGGACGCGCCGGAGGAGGAACCAGCGAGCGGGCGGCTCATGCTATTGCAGATGCCTGAAAACCTCGAACGGCAGCGGGCGCATAAGAAGCGGGCCATCGAGAAGGGCATCGCCCACGCGCGGGGCGCGGTGATCTTGACGACCGACGCCGACTGCGCCGTTCCCTCGACCTGGATTCGGACCATGGCGACCGCCTTCGGCGCGGTGGAGACGCACGACGCTCCCCTCTTGGCGTCAGAGCCGGGTGTGGCGCTCGTGTCGGGTCCGGTGCTCTATGCCGTGCATCGTCCGGCGCTGCTCCAGATGCAGGCGCTCGAGTTCCTCGGCCTCGTCGCGGTCGGGGCCGGGGCGATCGGGGCCGGCCGACCCACGCTGTGCAACGGGGCCAACGTTGCCTACCGGCGCGACGTGTTCGACGCGCTCGGCGGCTTTCACGGCATCGACCACCTCACGAGCGGCGACGACGAACTGCTGATGCAGAAGATCGCGGACCAGACGGACTGGCAGGTACGCTTCTGCAACGACCCGGCAGCGGCCGTCGCCACCGAGCCGATGTTTTCGCTCGGGGCCTTCGTCGCGCAGCGCGCGCGGTGGGCGTCGAAGGGGGCCCACTACCCTAACCCCGCACTCGTGGCGATGTGCGTCGCGATCTTTTCCTTTTTCGTCCTCCTCATCGGGACTACGCTGGCTCTGCCCTTCGTGCCCGCACTCGGAGCCACGGTGGCGGGTGCCTGGGCGCTGAAGCTGCTGCCCGAGTGGACGTTGCTCGCCCCGTTTGCGCGGCGCTTCGGCCGGGAGCGGTTGCTTCGGTGGTTTCTACCCGCGCAGGCGGTCCATCCCGTCTACATCGTCGCCATGGCTACGCTTGGGGCATGGGGCGGCTACACCTGGAAGGGGCGCAAGGTCAGTCGGTAGCGCCGTCGAGCACGATCGCCCGAAACTCTGCGAGCATCATCGCAGTCGCCCCCCAGACCACGTGGCCGCCGAGGTCGAAGTAGGGCACCTCGAAGTCTACCCCCCGGATGTGCCGACGGGTCGTGCGGACATTGTCGGGGTGGACGAGGTCCGCGACGGACGCCTCGATGAGCCGAGCCACCTCGATGCGGTTGAGGACGAACTCGGGGCGCGCGTCGAGGGTGGCCACGTAGGGCGTCACGCAGAAGCGCGTGGGGGGGATGTAGAGCCCCGAGAGCGCCCCCAGCACCGCGTCTCTGGGTACGTCGATCCCGACCTCTTCCTCGGCCTCGCGGAGGGCCGCCTCCAGCGCCGTCTCGCCGTCCTCGATGCGGCCTCCAGGAAACGAGATCTGCCCGCTGTGGTCGCGCATGGTCTCCGGGCGCTGCGTGAGCGCAAACTGCGCGCGGCCCTGGTGGTCGCCATAGAGGAGCATCAGGACCGCCGCGCTCCGGCACGGCTTGCCGGCCGGGTCGATCAGCGCCGGGTTGCGGCGCTCCTGCATCGGGGCCATGAGAGCCTGCGCAGGAGGGCCAGGCAGTGGGGCCGTTCTGGGATCCGAGCGCGGCTGGAGACGCGTTCGGAGGAGCGATTGGAGGGCGTGGAGATGCACGGGCCTGCGTGGCAACGAGTGAAACACTCCGCCAACGGGTAGCCGAGCGCGCGGTCGCATCGGTTTCCCGAAGCCCTCGCCAATTTTGTCCGCTTCGGCTTGCAGCGCGTTGCGTCGCAGGCGGACACACGAACGCGCGGCAGACCTGATGCCTGCCGCGCGCCTTACCTCGATGGACCCATGTGTTAGCCGTCGATGCCGGGCTGGCGCTGGCGGGGACTGCGGCGGTCGCCGCGCCGGTTCTGGCGCTTGTCCATGAGTTGGGAGAGCTTGGCCTGCTGTTCCTGGGTCAAGATCGGCGCGACAGCCTGTGCGAGCGCGTCGCGTTCAGCCTGGATGCGCGCCTCATACGCGCCGCGCTGGGCTTGTGCTTCTTCGCGGGTCAGGTCGCCGCTTTGCACCTGCTGCCGGATGGCCTTGCTGTCCTCGTGGATGGCCTCCATGGTCGCGTGGTGGGTCTCGAGGATAGGCTGGAGGTCGGCCCGCTGCGCATCGGTGAGTTCGAGGTGGTCGGCGAGTCGTTCGAGGCGCTCCTGAGGGGAGGCGTCGCTGCGCGGTCCGCGGCGCTGGTCGTCTTGTGCAAACGCCGGCGCCACGCTGAGGGCGAAGACGGTCAGAAGCAGCAGGAATCGAATGGAACGTGGGGCGTTCATGAGTGGGTCGGTTGTTGGTGGATCGAGTTGGGATGCGCAACCAATCAACGGAGCCCGGCAGCGGCAGTTGTCACGAAGCCGTGGCGGTTCGCCCGCATTGCCGCCGCAATCGCGTCGCCATCACGCTCGCGTTGCCATCACGCTCGCGTTGCCATCACGCTCGCGTGGCAGCCAAGCCCCGCGTCATGTAGGGTCGTCCCGGTTGCTACGAATCGACCGCAGGCCCCGCGTGCCGCGCGTGCGCATCATCAGGGTGTCATACGCCTGCTGGCTCAGCCAGACGGCGCCGTCCGTGTAGGCAGGACGCCGGTAGTACGTCCCCTTCCGATGAATGGGGATGCCGTAGGCGTGGCAGACGGCCTCGATGGGAGCCGTGCGGGCTCGACGCCACCCCCTCGCAGCGAGAGCCTGCCAGAAGGCATCGTCGCGTTCGGGGCGGACGGAGCGCGGCATGGCCAGCTTGGGTGACCGTGATGACCTACGCGCGTGTGCGCCCGACGGTCTTGGGCGCGATGGGTCCGTTGGGGGCCATGTACCCGTCGTCCAGGAAGTCGCCCGTGAGTGGATCGCGGCGAGCCGGGTCGCGCCCCTCCAGCGCCTCGATGCGGTCGTAGAGCGGCGCGGTCGCTTCGTCCACGGCCTCCTCGATGAGCGCCTGCAGCTCGCTCATCCTCAGTTCGTCGCTTCCCGTGGCCAGGCGGGACCCCGTCTGCTGCTGTACGAGCCGCTCTTCCAGCTTGAGCTTGCGCAACCGGTAAACGAACGTGAAAACGATCGCCGGGAGGACAACGAACATCGAGACGATGGCAAGGACATCTTCCATCTGTAGGGGCAGCACGTGAACGGAATGCAGGGGCCGTACGAGGGCGGCCCTATCGGGTTGCAAGACGGTACGACGCGCAAGCCCCCAGCGCAAGTGTCGGCGATGTCTGGCGGACGTGTGACGATGTCGGGGCGTTGCGCGGCTCCTTGCGCATCACCCGGCACCCCTCGGTTGCTCCGTTCACCAGCCGCTGGCCCGTCCGGCTCCCACCATGCACTTTCGCTTCTACCTCGCCGCTGTCTTCGCTTTGGGACTGCTTCTCGCAGCGCCAACCACGCTCGCTGCTCCGGCTCCGTCTCACGCTGCTGCTGTCGCGGCTGTCGCCCCGGCATCGTTCACGCCCCGCTATTTGGTTCGCGTCCAGAACGACGCAGACCGCTACACGCGTCGCCTCGCCTACGCGCTGGGACTCACTCGCCGCCAAGAGGCCATCGTCTACGACCTCCTCGTGGACCGCACCCTCAGAGCGACGCGCCGGTACGGCCGCCAGACGGTGTACCCGTTCCCGCGCCGGGCCGCCGAACGCACCCGCCCGGGCCGTCGCTTCTGGAACCGCACAGACGACCGCATCGCACGCCTTCTCACCAGCCGGCAGCGCCGTGCCTTCTACCGGCTCACACACGACCGCCGCGCCTACTTCGACGACTACGACCGCCGCGATGACCACTACCGGGACGACCGTCGGCGGGATCGGCGCCGTGACCGGCGGGGCGACCGTGGTTGGGGCGGCTAGGCTCCGCGATGCAGCACGCCCAGGTAGGCCTGCCAGGGCCCGACCTCGTCCGCGTAGGCTTTCGCCATCACCCGCGCAACCTGTGCGAGATGGCTGAGGTCATGCACGGTCCACGTCGCCAAGAGCTGACGTAGCGTCACGATCCCTAGGTCGGGATGCCGGCCTTCCATCGCGAGGTCCTCGTCGGTGAGACGCCAGCCTTCGACCGTGGCGATGTTCGCGGCGCGGAGTTCGGCGAAGCGGCTCAGCAGCGCGGGCAGCGTCGCGTCGGCGAAGCGCTCAGCTTGGGCGAAGCGGTCGTAGGGCTCAAACGCAACGGAGGCCCCGTGCTCGCGGATCAGGCGGGCACGGGGCACCCAATCGGTTTCCTCACCGTGGATGAGGTGGCCGACTACGTCGAACGGGCTGAACGTCTCAGGCCCTTCGTTTGCAGCGATCCACGAATCGGGGAGTCCTCGCAAGAGCCCATCCAGCACCGCAGGGGTGCAGGCTAGCAGGGTGAGTGCCTCGTCGAGGTCAAATACCATCAAGGCCAGGTACTGTCGGGGTCAAGTACCGTGGAGGACAAGCGCCGTCGGCTGCCGCGACTCACCCAAAGGCGTTCAGGCCAGTGATGTCTTGGCCGAGCACAAGCGTGTGGACCTCGTCCGTGCCCTCGTAGGTCACGACCGACTCCAGGTTGGCCATGTGGCGCATGACCGGGTAGAGGCCGAGCACGCCGTTGCCACCGAGGATCTGCCGGCTCGTGCGCGCCACGTCGAGGGCCATGCGGCAGTTGTTGCGCTTGGCGAGCGACACCTGCTGCGGGCGCATCGTGCCAGCGTCTTTGAGCACGCCGAGGCGCCACGCGATGAGCTGCGCCTTCGTGATCTCGGTGAGCATGTCGGCGAGCTTGCCCTGGATGAGCTGGTGCCCGCCGATGGGCTTCGCGAACTGGCGGCGCGTGGTCGCGTGCTGGACGGCGGCGTCGTAGCAGGCCATCGCAGCTCCGATGGTTCCCCAGGCGATGCCGAAGCGCGCCTGCGTGAGGCACGAGAGCGGCGCCTTGAGGCCCTTCGCCTTCGGGAGCCGGTTGCTCGCCGGGATGCGGACGCCGTCGAAGATGACCTCGCTGGTGATGGCGGCGCGGAGGCTCCACTTGTCCATAATGCGCGGGGCGGAGACGCCGGGGCGGTCGAGTTCGACGAGGAAGCCGCCGATGCGGCCGTCATCGTCCTTCGCCCACACGACGCAGACGTCGGCCTCGGAGGCGTTGGTGCTCCAGCGCTTGTGGCCGGTGATGACGTACTCATCGCCGTCCTTCACCGCCCGCGTCGTCATCGCGTTCGGGTTGGAGCCCACGTTGGGCTCGGTGAGCGCAAAGCAGCCGTAGACTTCGGCCTTGGCAAGCTTCGGCAGCCAGCGCTGCTTCTGCTCCTCGGAGCCGTAGGTGTAGATCGGGTACATTACGAGCGAGCCCATCACGGAGCAGAACGAGCGCAAGCCGGAGTCAGCGCGCTCGACTTCCTGCATCATCAGTCCGTAGGTGTTGCTCGACGCGCCGAGGCCGCCGTACTCCTGCGGGATCGTTGGGCCGATCACGCCGAGCTCGCCAAACTTCGCGGCGAGGTGGCGCGGGAACGTCATCGCCTGCGCGTGGTCCTCGATGACGGGCAGCACCTCGGCGGTGACGAAGGCCCGGACCCGGTCGCGGTGCGCCTTCTCCTCGTCAGTGAGGAGGTCGTCCACGGCATAGTGGTCCGGGGCGGCGAAGGCGGCGGGGTCGTACGAGCCGTTGGTGATGCCCAGGTGGGCAAAGGAGCCCCGGGCCGGGGCTTCCGTGGGGGCACCGTCGCCGTGTGAAGGGACAACGGGGGAGCGCTGGAGGTCAGCCATGCGAGGGAAAAGCTGTCGGGGGAAGATGGACCAAGCGAGCGTGACGAATCCTCGTGAGGAAGCGGCTCGCCGTGCGTCAAGATTAGGTCTCTGAGACTGTCGCGGGAATGTACGAACTTCCCTTCGCGTTCCAGCCTCGACGGGTTCTCACGCGCCTTTCCCCTACACCGCCCTCCGCCCCGCCTCCACCCTGTCCCCTTATGC
>JBCDFF010000081.1:0-12848 GCA_039178415.1 Bacteroidota bacterium | reverse complement strand
TTCGCCGACGAGACGACGGCCGCGCCGCACGCCGCTGCCTCCATCGGCACGAGGCCCCAGCCCTCGCTCCGGCTTGGATGAAGCAGCACCGCCGCACCGTTGTACAGCGCGCGGAGCGTCTCGACCGAAGGACGTACGTGGACCGACACCTCGTGTGGGAGCGCATGCGAGGGGGGGCGCGCGGTAAACACGTCGACCTGAGCCTCGGGGAGCCGCTCCCGAAGCACGCCGAGCGCTCGGATCAGCACGTCGGGCCCCTTGACGGGATGTCGGTGGTACATCGCTAGCACACGGGCGGGCCGCTCGTCGATCGGCGCGGCGAGGTAGAATTCGGACGGATCGATGGCGTTCGGTACGACACCCGCCACGGAGAGTCCCTCCTGCTCGATCTCGTTGGCAAGCCACCGGGCGCAAGTCACGCGCGCCATCGGGTAGTGCCAGCTCGCGCGCGCGTCGGGATGAACGAAGGTCTCAAGGCCCTGGATGTAATACACCTTTTGGCCGCATTGTCGCGGCAAGCCGTGCACGCCGATGGCCGTCTGGTAGCCCGTGGCGATGACCACATCGCTGTCCGGTAGGTACCTCGCTGCCAGGCTCGGCACAACGTGAGGCATGACGCCCGGGGCGGCGTAGTACGGCGACGTCGCGACGCCGTGGAAGCGGTCGCGGACTTGGACGGCTGCGTGACGCACCCACCCCCCGACTCCAGCCGCAGTGCGCTTAGGCATCACCACGTGCACCGTGTGGCCGTACCTGGCGAACTGCGCCGCGTGCTGGTAGACTACTTTCGCTCCGCCCATGGGGATGCGGATTGGGGCTGGCAGCACGAACGTGATCCTCACGGCAGGACGGGTTCTACGGGGAGCGGCTAGATCACCTGGTTTGTGCGACGCACGGACCTTACAGCTCCAGAAGCGCTTTGGGCGACGCGGTGAGGGTGTCGCATCCGTCGTCACGAAGCGCCACGATGTCCTCGATCCGGACGCCGAACCGGCCTGGGAGGTAAACGCCCGGCTCGATCGTGACTGTGGCCCCGGCAGGCAGCGTGTGCTCGACCTGCTGCGAGAGGCGCGGCCATTCATGGACCTGGAGCCCGACACCGTGACCGAGGCTATGGGTGAAGAAGGCCTCGTAGCCCGCCTGATTGAGGACGTCCCGCGCGACCGTGTCGAGCGCTTTGCCAGACATCCCAGCCCGGGCCGCCCCGATGGCGGACTCGTTAGCGAGGTGTACCGCTTCGTACACCGCCTGAACGTCGGCGCTCGCGCTCCCGAGCACGACGGTTCGTGTCATATCCGAGCTATACCCATCGACGTACGCACCCATGTCGATGAGAATGACATCGTCCTGCTCGAACGCGCGGTCGGTTGGGCGCGCGTGCGGCAACGCACTGTTCGGCCCCGACGCCACGATGGGGTCGAACGACATCGCCGAGGCACCGCGGCGGAGGTGGCCGTAGGTGATCTCGGCGGCAAGCTCTCGTTCGGTCATGCCCGGCTGGATCAGCGTCACGATCTCTTCGAAGACGGCGTCGGTGACCGCCTGCGCCGCGCGTACGCATTCGATCTCGCCCGGCGTCTTCGCGGCGACGAGCGGTGCGACCAAGCCGGAGACAGGCACAAACCTGACGCCCGGTGCCCGTTCGTGCATCCTCTTCCACGCAGCAACCGTCAGGTGGTCCCCTTGGACGACGGCCTGAGCCCCCTCCGGGAGCATACCTTGGTCCATGGCGTGCGCGATCAGATCGCCTTGAACCACGACGATGCGGGCTTCGTGCACCTCATGCTGGGCCTGCTCCTCGTAGCGTCCGTCCGTCAGGAACGTCGCCTGGTGGCGGTCAAGGACGAGAAGGCCGTTTGACCCCGTGAAGCCGACCGCCCACCGCAGGTCGTGCGTGGCCGTGAGGAGGCAAGCCTCGGCCTCGTGCGCGGGCAGCAGGCTCCGGACGGCACGGAGTCGCGCGGCGTGGGGGGACGCGATGCTCACGCCCGGACCGAGTAGTTGGGGGCTTCCTCGGTGATCGTAATGTCGTGCGGGTGGCTCTCGCGCAACCCCGACCCGGTGATGCGCACGAACTGCGCGTTCGCCCGCAGGGCCGTGATGGTCGCGGTGCCGCAGTAGCCCATGGCAGCGCGCAGACCGCCGATCATCTGGTAGATGACCTCACCGAGCATGCCCTTGTAGGGAACGCGCCCTTCGATGCCTTCAGGGACGAGCTTCTTTAAGTCGTCCTCGGCGTCCTGGAAGTAGCGGTCCTTCGACCCCGCCTCCATGGCACCGAGCGAGCCCATGCCCCGGTAGTGCTTGTAGCGGCGCCCCTCGTAGAGGACGGTTTCGCCGGGGCTCTCCTCGACGCCGGCGAAGAGCCCGCCGATCATGACGGAGTCGGCCCCCGCCGCGAGCGCCTTGGGGATGTCGCCCGTTTGTTTGATGCCACCGTCGGCGATGAGGGGGACGTCATATTTTCTACATGCAATAGCGGCATTCATCACAGCCGTCAGTTGCGGCACGCCGACGCCCGCCACCACCCGGGTCGTGCAGATGGACCCGGGACCGATTCCGACTTTGACCCCATCGGCCCCTGCAAGGATCAGCGCCTCCGCCCCGGCCTCGGTTGCCACATTGCCGGCGATCACTTCGAGGTCGCCAAACGCGTCCTTCACTGCGCGGACGGTGTCAAGCACGCCCGCCGAGTGACCGTGCGCCGTGTCGATCACGACAAAGTCGACGCCGGCTTCGGACAAGGCGCGGATGCGGTCGTGGGTGTCGCCCGTGACGCCGACGGCGGCCCCCACCCGGAGGCGGCCGAATTCGTCCTTGCAGGCGTACGGATACTTGCGCTTTTTCTGGATGTCTTTGAAGGTGATGAGGCCGAGGAGTTTCTGGTCGTCGTCCACGACCGGGAGCTTCTCGATCTTGTGTCGCTGGAGGATCGCCTCGGCTTCGTCGAGGGTGGTCCCCACCGGCGCTGTCACGAGCGGGGCCTTGGTCATCACGATGCTCAAGGCCACCGATCCATCGTGCTCGAAGCGCAAGTCTCGGTTGGTGACGATGCCTACGAGCCGCCCCTCCAAGTTGATGATCGGGATGCCCCCGATCGAGTTGCGTGCCATCGTCGCGCGTGCGTCGGCGACGGTGCTGGCGGGCCGGAGCGTGATCGGGTCGAGGATCATGCCGCTCTCGGAGCGCTTGACGCGGCGCACGTGGCGGGCCTGCTCCGCGATCGTCATGTTTTTGTGGAGCACCCCAACGCCGCCCTGGCGCGCCATGGCAATAGCCATGTTCGCCTCCGTGACCGTATCCATGGCCGCCGACACGATGGGCACGTTCAGCGTAATCCCGCGGCTGAGCCGCGTGACGGTTTGCACGTCACGGGGCATCACCGATGAGTGCGCAGGCAGAAGGAGTACGTCGTCGTAGGTGAGTCCTTCCTGGAGGATCTTCATGGCAAAAACGAGGCGGTCCTGGGTGGTAAGTCTGGAGGGCCGTACGCCCGCGCGTCACGCAACGAGCGCTTTGAGCTTGACAGCACGCCGAAGCGCGTTGATCTCGTGCACGTCGAGGCGGCGCCAGCGGCCACGGCGCAGACCGTCGAGGCTTAAGCCTGCATAGCGGATTCGATCCAACGCCGTGACTTCGTGGCCGAGCGCTTCGAACATGCGACGGACCTGACGGTTGCGCCCTTCGTGCAAACTCAGCGCGACCTCGTGGTGACTCTCGCCCGGATACACCGCGTGGTCGGCCCGCGCGGGGCCGTCCTCCAGCTGAATGCCCTGCCTCAGCTGATCGAGTTGGTGCGGCTTGACGGACTCGCGCGTGTGGACGACGTAGACTTTCTCGATCTCGTAGCGCGGATGCATGAGCCGGTGCGCGAGGTCGCCGTCGTTGGTCAGCACGAGGCCGCCCGTGGTGTCGCGGTCAAGCCGTCCCACGGGGAAGAGATCCTGGAGTTCGTTCGGGAGGAGGTCGAGCACCGTACGGCGGTCGTGCTCGTCGTCGGTCGTAGTGATCGTGTCCTTGCCTTTGTTGAGCAGGACGTAGGCGAGCTTTCTCGGTGTGATGAGCCGTCCGTCGACGTGCACATCTTGCTCGGGCGTCACCTTCAGGCCGAGGGTTGTCACAGTGACCTGGTCCACGCTAACGCGGCCAGCCGCGATCCACGTGTCTGCTTCGCGCCTGGAGCAAAGTCCGGCTTGGGCAATCAGCTTGTTGAGCCGGATGGGCTCGTCGGACGCACGCCGCTCGTGGCGCGGCGTCGCTCGGTTCCCTGGTGGCGCTTGGGAGCCGGCATCGTGGTTGTCAGCCCCTCGATGTCTACGCGCCTGCATCTTGCGACGCTTGGTCGACGCACCCGACTGCGGACCGCGCTTGCCCTTCGGGCGCTTTTTGCTCGACGAACCCGGTTGCGGGGCATCAGGACGAGAGGGCTTCGGCACAGTCAGGGGGTAGCAGGTTGCGAGTCGTTGGCTTGACGCGCCGCGTCGCCCGACGCATCGGGTTGGAGCCCCTCGCCGAGGAGACCCTCTGCGGAGAGGAGCGACGCGCGCTCTGTGTTAAACGCGGGATCGTCCAGGAGTTCTTCGATCTCGCGGGGCTTCGGCAGGTCATCGATGGAGCGGATGCCGAAGCGCTCCAAGAAGGCGTCGGTGGTGCCGTAGACCAGCGGGCGGCCGACGGCATCGGAGCGGCCTGCGATGGTCACGAAGTCGGCATCGAGGAGCTTCCGCAGGGCATAGTCCGAGTTGACCCCCCGCACGTGGTCGATCTCAGGTTTGGTCACCGGTTGCCGGTAGGCCACGATGGCCAGCGTCTCCATGAGCGAGCGGCTGAGGCGCCGGGTGTCGGTGCGTTGAAAGAACGCGTGCAGGACGGGCGCCATTTCCTGGATCGTCGCCATGCGATAGCCTTCCGCCCACGACTTGATCCGGAAGCTGTGACCCGCCGCACGGTAGCGCCGGTTCAGTTCTACGACCGCTGCCTCGACCTCCGTAGCCGTGGCGGTCCCCCCGAAGACTTCCGCGTGGTGTGCGGCGAGCGCTGCGGCGGATACGGGCTCGTCGCTCGCAAAGCAGATCGCTTCGACCGTGCGCAGCAGCGAGGACGTCGAGGGGGTCTCCATGCGCAAAGATACGTCAGCCCTCGAAGGCGGAGCGGGCGGGAAGCGGCGTTCCCTCCTCGCCGTCGCTCACGAGCGCTACCTCGAAGTCCTCCGGGGCGATGCCCAGCCGAACGCGGAGCCGACGCTGCTGGACAAGGTCGAGCAGCGCCAGGAAGGTGACGATCACAAACGCCTTCGTGACCGCTTCCCCCGCCACCCCCAGGCGCGCGATCTGCCGAAACGATCGGGCGCCCGCACTCACCGTGTCGAGGAGAAACACGCGCTGGTCTTCCACCGAGTAGTCGTAGCGTTGGACCTCGTGGCGCACGGGGTCAGGCGTCTCCGCCAGCACGTCTTTGAGGACACGGACAAGATCAAACAGCGACACGCGGTACTGCACTGCTTCGTCTTCGAAGCGTGCGCGTTCTGCGGCTGCGCGCACATACTGGCGGCTGCGCTCTTCCTGGAGCGTGCCCAGATGCAACGCGGCTTCTTTGTAGCGCATGTAGGCCAGAAGCCGGTCAACCAGTTCCTGGCGCGGGTCGATCTCTTGGCCCTGATCGTCCAGATCGGGACGAGGGAGCAGCATCTTCGCCTTGATGCTGATCAGCAGCGACGCCATGTAGATGAAGTCCGCCGCGGCGTCGAGGTCGACCTGCTCCAGCACCGAGACGTACGAGAGGTACTCGTCGGTGATCTGCGCGATGGGAATGTTGAAGACGTCGAGTTCGTCGCGGCGGATGAAGAACAGCAGCAAGTCGAGCGGTCCTTCGAACTGGTTGAGCCGAACGCGAAACATCGGATAGGGAGAATTCAGGCGGGCGACGGCCCTCCATGCGAAACGAGGCGGGGCGCAAAATACCCCACCTCGCCTCGTCAGCCGGTGTGAATCCCAGGTGTGGAGCGTTCGCCCGTGTCAGGCGAAGCCCGCGTCGGGCAGACTCTGCGTCAGGCAGACACGGCCTCATGGCGGCTGCGGAACCAGGCCACGGTCTCGGCCAGCCCCTCGGACACTGACACGTTGGGCTCCCATCCGAGGACGGTCCTGGGCTTCGAGATGTCCAGCACGCTGCGCTGCTGCTCGCCGGCTTTTGCCGGCCCGTGTTCTTCGGCGGTGTCGTTGCCGACGTGCTCGTTGATCGTCCGGAACAACACATTCACGTCCGTCTCAACGCCGGTGCCGACGTTGAAAACATCCGCACCGTCGTAGGCTGCGCCGGCTATGACGGCGTTGACGACGTCGCCCACGAACACATAGTCGCGCGTCTGTGTGCCGGGGCCATTGATGACGGGCTGCTCGCCGCGTAGCATGCGCTGGGCAAAGATGGCAACGACGCCGGCCTCCCCGTGCGGGTTTTGGCGAGGACCGTATACGTTTCCAAACCGGAGGGCGACGTAGGGGACGCCGTGCACGTTATAGTAGAACCGGAGGTAGTGCTCCGACACCAACTTCGTGATCCCGTAGGGCGAGAGGGGACGCTGCGGGTGCTCCTCGGGCTGGGGGCCGGCCCCGTTGAACGCCTCGTCGGGCTCGCCGTAGATCGCCCCGCCAGTCGAGGCGAACACGACTTTTTCCAGGCCGTGCTTCCGCCCCGCCTCCATCAGGTTTAGCAACCCGAGGACGTTGACCTGCGCGTCAAACTGGGGGTCAGCGACCGAACGGCGGACGTCCATCTGTGCCGCGAGGTGAAAAAGCGCGGCGAACCGATGCGTCTCGAACAACTCCAGGATGGCCCCATCGCGGATATCGAGGTGGTGGAAGGTTGCCGCAGCGGGGACGTTGTCTCGGACGCCGCCGGAGAGGTCGTCCACAACATGGACGACGCAGCCACGGGCAACAAGCGCATCAACGACGTGGGAGCCAATGAACCCGGCGCCACCGGTCACAAGTACCGGACGGCCTTCGAAGGGGAACGACATAGCAAGGATAGCTGGTCAGAGAGAGGGTGTGCGTTCTCGTAGCAGCTAATAATATGCCAGGTGCGTGGCGTCTGGGGTTGAGCCCGTCGGCCACGACAGGCGCCCAGGTAAGCCGCTCACGCGCAGCTCACATCCGGATGCCAAGTCTACTGCTCGAAGTCGAGGCGGATGCTGAAGTCGCCGGCAGCCGTAGCCGAGCCGGCTAGGCCGTCGCTGGGAGCCTCAAAGCGGGCGATGCCAAGCGGCGTGCACTTCGGGGTGCACGTAGCGACATCCGCCAGCACGACCAGCATAGGGATGGCACCGGGGACGAGGGCCGGGAGCGTCTCTTGGGACGCATAGCGCCGTCCGAGTTCGCTTTGGACTTCCCAGATCAGGGTGCCTCCTTGGTCAACCACGGCTTGCGCCTCAGCAGAAAGGCTGGTGGGACCAGAAACGTTGACGAGCCGGGCGGTGACACCCGAGTCGGAGCCAGCATCGCATCCGGCAAGCACGAAGCCAAGCACGACGCAGAGAGAGAGCGTACGCATAGGTGGAGGGTAGAACGCTATGGAGGGTAGAGCGTTGCGGAGTATAGCACAAACCGGTCATCCGTGCCTATTCTTTTTTGCGACGCATTCTACTACACAACAGCGATTTACCTCACCTATTTCCATCCACTTCGCCTCGGTAGCACCCGCCATGGGCATGCCCAACGCGCGCCTCTCCTCCCTGTCTAGCGCCTTGTTTTCCTGGGGCCCGCTTCTCATCGTGATGGCCTTTTCAGGCTGTCCTCCGCATTCCGGCGGAACGTCCCCAACGGGTGCGCCCGCCTCCGACACGCTCGTCCCGCTGCGGCTCATCACGCTTCCGTCGGAACTACGCGAGCTCTCTGGACTGACGCTGCTGAACGACAGCACGCTCGGCGCAATCCAGGACGAGCGCGGCGTCCTGTATAAGATCCGACTCGCAGACGGGGCCGTTTTCGCTCGCCTCAAGTTCCACGGCCCCGGCGACTTCGAGGGCATCGAGCAGACGCCTACGGCCCTCTTCGCACTCCAAAGCGATGGTGACGTGTTTGAGATTAACGGCGACGTCGACGACGCCCAGAAATACGAGACGCATCTGACCTCCGCCGCCGACACGGAAGGTCTTGCCTACGACGCGCAGCAGAACCGCCTCCTCATCGCCTGCAAGGAAGAGCCCGGCGACGGCTACGAAGGCACGCGAGCGATCTATGCCTTTGACCTGGATCGCCGTGAGCTTCAGCCTGACCCAACAATCTTGCTGGATCGATCCTACCCGGGGCTGCGCGAATTCAAGCCGTCAGCGCTCGCGTACCATTCCCCCACGGGTTGGTGGGTGCTCGTCTCCTCGACGACGCAGCAGCTAGCCGCGTTGGATTCTGAAGGGGGGGTCCAAGACGTCTGGTCGCTTCCAGCCTCTGTCCTGCCTCAACCGGAGGGCCTCGCTGTGCTTCCCGGCGGGGATCTTCTGATCGGCTCCGAGGGTCGACCTGCGCGCATCGCAAGGTTTCGATTCCCTCCTCACTCTGCTCCTTGACCCCCTATGTCCAGCTCTTCGGACGCCTCCTCTCCCACCTCGACAGCGTCGGACCCGGATGACACGTCCGGAGCGGCTGGAGCAGACTCACCGCCAGACTCCGCGAATTCGAACGCCAAAACGACCTCGAAGAAAAAGAGACGCAAGCTCGGCTCACGCAAGCGCGGCATCTCGGACATGTTCCGGTCGCTCTACCGTGTCCAGATGGACCTCTCGGCGCTCGCCGACACCAAGGCCAACATTATGATCTCCATCAACGGGATCATCGTCTCCATCCTGCTCGCTTCGATTTCGCCTGGCATCGACAAGAACACGTTTCTCCTCTACCCGACGATCGCGCTGCTCGTCGGCTGCGTGATCTCGCTCGTCTTCGCCATCTTGGCTGCGCGCCCCCGTCTCAACACCGAGGAGATCACCATGGAGGACGTACGCGCCAACCGCAAGAATTTGCTCTTCTTTGGCAACTTTACCGGCCTCTCCCGCTCGGAGTTTGAGGACGGGCTCACAGATCTCATGCAGGACGGTGAGATGCTCTACGTCAACATGATTCGCGACATCTATGGCATCGGTCAGGTGCTGGAGAAGAAGTTCAAGCTGCTGCGGTGGTCCTACACGCTCTTTATGCTCGGACTCATCATTGGCGTGTCGCTCTTCATCTTTGCGTATCTGACCGTCGAGCCCATCGTGCTGGAGACCTCGCCGGGCCTGCTCTTTCCCGACTCGTTGCTGGTGCGCTAAACGCGGCGGTGGCATGCCCTTCCAAGATCGATGAAGACGCTCTACCTTCTGCGACACGGCAAGTCGGACTGGAACGCCGACTTCGCCCGTGACTATGACCGCCCGCTGGCCACACGCGGCCAGAAGGCAGCCAATCGTATGGGCGCGTTCTTTTCGATGACCGGTGATGCGCTCGACCGAGTCGTCTCCTCCCCGGCGGTGCGAGCGCGGCGGACGGCCGAACGCTTCCGCGATGCAGCGGAGCTCGACCTCTCGCTCGGGCTCGACGGGCGGCTCTATCACGGCGACGAGGACGATCTGATTCGCGTTGCCCAAGAACAGCCACAGGACGTCGAGGCGCTGCTCCTTGTGGGCCACGAGCCGACTTGGTCCGACGCGGTCTCACTCCTTATTGGCGGCGGCGATCTGCGCTTTCCCACGTCAGCGCTCGCACGCATCGATCTCCACGTAGCCGACTGGTCAGACGCCGACGACGACACGGGCGACTTGGTGTGGTTCGTGACACCGCGTCTCCTCAAGCCGGTTCTGAAGCACTGCTAGTAGTCACCGCGCGACGTGCCACCGTCGTCGTCGGAGGCGGGGTCGTCGTCCACCCCTCGGGCAGCGCGTTCGGCGCGGATCTTCGCGAAGAGGTCCTCCATGTGCGCCGCCTCCTGCTGGCGTTCGTCAAGAAAGAAGCGGAGCTCGGGAACACGGCGCATCTGGTGTCGGACGCGGCCCGCAAGCGCCGTGCGCACCTGCGGCGCGATGTCTTCGAGACGACGAAACGCCACCTTGCGCTGCGCCTCCGTGTCCCCGAGCACGCTCACGTCGAGGTAGGCGATGCCGAGGTCCTTCGTGACCCGCGCGCCGGTGATCGTGAGCATCGACTGCGAGGTCTCGTGGAAGTCGTTGTTGAGCAGGTCGGCGACCTCTTTCTGGATCAGCTTACTGACGCGCTCGGTCCGGATACTCATAGGATATATTGCAATAACAGATAATACGGATACGCCGACGGTGGCCCGTGTTGCCACAGGCCACCGCTTCGTCTGGGTGTGATTCTAGACGGCGAGCTGCCGCTTCTGCTCCACGACCTCGAAGACCTCGATCTGGTCGGCGACCTTGATATCGTTGAAGCCGTCGATGTTGAGCCCGCACTCGTAGCCTGCAGCGACTTCGCGGACATCGTCTTTGAAGCGCTTGAGCGAACCGATGTTGCCCGTGTATACGACAACGCCATCGCGGATGAGGCGTACGCGGTCGGAGCGGCGGATCTTGCCATCGAGCACGTAGCAGCCCGCAATCGTTCCCACTTTGGGGATACGGAACGTCTCGCGGATTTCGACCGAGCCGATGATGATCTCCTTCTGCTCAGGCGAGAGCAGACCTTCGAGCGCATCGCGGACGTCCTGGATGGCGTCGTAGATCACCGAGTACGTGCGGATGTCGATCTCCTCGCGCTCGGCGGCCAACCGCGCGTTGGCCATGGGACGCACCTGGAAGCCCAGGATGATCGCGTCCGACGCGGCGGCGAGCATGACGTCGCTCTCGGAGATCGCCCCGACGCCCGTGTGGATGATGTCGACCACGACCTCGTCGCTTTGGATCTTCATCAATGAGTCGGCGAGCGCCTCAACGGAGCCGCCCACGTCGCCCTTGATGATGAGGTTGAGCGAGGTAAGCTGGCCGAGCGCCATGCGCCGGGAGAGCTCCGCGAGCGAGACGTGCTTCGACTGGTGCATGGCCTGCTCCCGCTGAAGCTGCTGGCGCTTCGAGGCAATGTCGCGGGCCTCGCGCTCATCTTCGCGGACGAGGAAGCGGTCTCCGACATCGGGCTGGCCGTCCCAACCGAGCACGAGCACGGGCGTGCTGGGCCCGGCGATCTCGACGCGCTGGTCCCGCTCGTTGAACATGGCGCGGACGCGGCCTGAGTTGGTGCCGGCCACGTAGGCGTTGCCCGTTTCGAGCGTGCCGTTTTGCACGAGCACCGTTGCCACGACGCCGCGCCCCTTGTCGAGGCGCGCCTCGATGATGGTGCCCAAAGCCTCGCGCTCCGGGTTGGCCTTCAAGTCAAGCAGTTCTGCTTCGATGAGGACCTTTTCGAGGAGGTCTTCGACCCCCTGCCCCGTGATTGCCGAGACGTACTCGCACTGCACGCTCCCGCCGTACTGCTCGACGAGCACGTTCTGGTCGGAGAGCTGCTGCAGGAGGCGGTCGGGGTTGGCGTCGGGCTTATCGATCTTGTTGAGCGCCACCACGATGGGGACGCCTGCTGCGCGCGCGTGGCTGATCGCCTCGATGGTTTGCGGCATCACCTCGTCGTCGGCAGCAACGACGAGGATGACGATGTCCGTGACCTGGGCACCGCGGGCGCGCATGGCCGTGAAGGCCTCGTGGCCCGGCGTGTCGAGGAAGGCGATCTGGCGTCCGTCGCCGACATCGACTTTGTAGGCACCGATGTGCTGCGTGATGCCGCCTGCCTCGCCGGCGACGACGTTCGCGCTGCGGATGTAGTCCAGGAGCGACGTCTTGCCGTGGTCCACGTGCCCCATGATGGTCACGACCGGCGAGCGTCCACGGAGGTCTTCCTCCGCGTCCTCCTCGATCTCCACGTCCACCTCGTCCAGGTCGGACAAGAATTCGACGTCCATGTCGAACTCATCGGCGAGGAGCACGATCGTGTCCGCGTCGAGGCGCTGGTTGATCGAAATCATCAGGCCGTTCGAGAAGCCCTTCTGGATGACCTCGTTGACAGGCACGCCCATGAGGTCGGCAAGCTCGCCGGTGGAGATAAACTCCATGAGGCGGAGCAGCGACTGCTCCTCCTCCATGCGTGCTTCGGCGGCTTCGCGCTCGGCAGCCCGCTGGTCGCGGCGCTCACGGCGGCGCTTCTGGCGGGCGCGGCTGGCCCCCTGCTGAATCTGGTTGAGCGTCTCTTGGAGGTTGGATTCGACTTCCTCCTCGTTGACGACGGGGCCCCGCTTCCCGCGCTTCTTGGACTTGGACTTGGTCGACGTGCTCTTCGCGCTCCGGTCGTCGCTGCTCGCTTCGGTACCGCCCTTGCGCTTACGCTTGCGGCGGCTGCGGCCGAGGTCCATCGAGGACAGATCGATCTTGCCGATGACCTTCGTGCCGGACAGCTCGAACCGGTCTGCGCGGAGGACACCTTGCTCATCGAGCTCGCCTTTGAGCTCCTCCTCACCCTCGACTTCGGCGTCAGGGTCGGAACCGCTGTCGTCAGCGTCGGCGGCAGGCTCTGCGGCTTCGGCGGCGGGCTCTGTGGCTTCGGCGGCAGGCTTCGCGGCTTCGGCGGCGGGCTCGCTCGCGGCCGAGCTCTCGGCGACGGGCTCCGCCGGGACTGCGTCCTCTGCAGGCTCGTATGTAACCGCCTCAAGCTCGGGCATACCGGACTCCGCTGCAACCGGTGCGGCCTCCGCGTCCGTGCTTGCCTCGTCGGTTGCAGGGGGCACCTCAGGCGCAGTCGGAGGCGGTGCGGCTGCCTCGACGGGTTGCGGTTCGCGCTCGCTGGGCTCCTCTATGACGGGCTCGCTCACGGCCGGAGCCTCCGTAG
>JBCDFF010000080.1:0-12860 GCA_039178415.1 Bacteroidota bacterium | reverse complement strand
GCGGGGAAGAGGTCCACCGTGTCGCCGCGCACGCGGAAGGCCCCGGGCGCGAATTCGATGTCGTTGCGCTCGTAGAAGACGTGGATGAACCGGCGCAGGAGCTCGTTGCGCTCGATCTCCATGCCCTGCTTGATCTGGACGATCTGCTTCTTGTACTCCTCCGGGTTGCCAAGGCCGTAGATACACGACACCGACGCCACCACGATCACGTCGTCGCGCCCCGATACGAGCGAACTCGTCGCGGAGAGCCGCAGCCGGTCGATCTGCTCGTTGATCGCCATGTCCTTCTCGATGTACGTGTCGGACGAGACGATGTAGGCTTCGGGCTGGTAGTAGTCGTAGTACGAGATGAAGTACTCGACGGCGTTGTTGGGGAAGAACTCCTTGAACTCGGCGTAGAGCTGCGCCGCGAGCGTCTTGTTGTGCGAGAGCACCAGCGTCGGCTTGCCGATGTTTTTGACAACGTTGGCGATGGCAAAGGTCTTCCCAGTGCCCGTCGCGCCGAGGAGCGTCTGGTAGGGGTCGCCGCGCAGCAGCCCTTCCGTCAGCTCACCGATGGCGCGCGGCTGGTCGCCGGTCGGCTTGAAGGGCGCGTCCAGGCGAAACGGCGTGTCGATGCGGGTGATGTTCGCCATCGGGTGAAGCAGGCTTGGTGGGGTGGGCCGAATCGTAAGAAGCTAGCAGCTCCCGGTGTCAACGGTATGGCACCAGGGTGGGTTCGACCAGGGTGCGTAGTGAAGAGAGCGAATAGCGACTGGTGAGAAGTAGTGCGAACTCCTTTGACGTGGCTCGGAATGACCCTTTGCTTCCACGCAACACGCAACACGCAACACGCAACACGCAACACGCAACACGCCGCCCCAACCGAAGCTAGGGCGGCGTGGCAAGGCAACGACGTGCTTCGTTACTACGGCGTCGGGGGCACGCCTAGGGTCTTGCCTTCGAGGAAGCGCTGCACGGCGCGGGTGAGCGGGAGGCCGTCCACGCTGGTCGTGTAGAACTGCTCACCGAGGAGGAACGTGTGCGCCTCGCCCGGTACGTAGTAGGTGCCTACGTTCTCTGGGAGGATGGCGCGCAGGTCGTAGAGCGCGGTCTCGAACGTGTCGCCAGAGATGAGGCACCCCAGCGGGTTCTCGGGCGTACACGTCGGCAGCACGGAGCCGTTGAAGAAGCGAATCACCGCGTCCTGCTCGTACGACAGCAGGCCAAAGTTGGCGTCGGGGTACGTGTTGGCGTAGTAGGTCAGCACGTTGTCGATGCCGTCGCCGTTGGGCTGGTCGCAATCGGTGCACCCGTCCGGAATCGACGGCTCCAGGTTCCACAGGAAGCGCTGGAAAGCCTGCAATTCGGGGGAGTAGGCGTCGTCGTTGCTGAGGAGCGGGCCCGAGTCGTTGAGCACGTCTACCGGACGCGGGGCGAACGCTTCAGCGAACAACTCGTAGGTGCCGACGGTGCCGAAGCCGCCCGCGCTCACGCCAGAGAGCACAATCTGGTCGGCGCGCTGGAGGCGACTGCCGAGGCGTCCGAGGTAGGTCTGGAGGTTCTGATAGCCGACGAAGCGCTGCACGCCGTCCACGCCGGGCACGAAGCCGTTCGGGTTGCTACCGGAATGGACATCGCCCGTGCAGTAGGGCACGAAGACCACATTCCAGTTGCGGAACGGGTTGTTGGCCCGGTCGCGATCGAACACGCCAGCGTTGCCGATGAAGGCGATCAGGTTGTTGAAGTCGCTTTCGTCGAACTTGGAGGGGTTGGTGTCGCACGAGCCCGGGTCGAGGCAGGCCCCGCCGCCTTGTAGCAGGAAAAGCAGCTTGGTGGAGCCAGGCACGGCGCGGATGCCGACGCCGGACGCCGAGCCGTCGCGGCACATAGACTGCGGCGCGTCGAGCCACGTCCACTCGCTGCTGCGTGCGTAGGCGGTGGGGACGTAGGGCGCGTCGTCAAAGACACCGACGGTCGCAGGAGCAAGCTGTTCGGCGGGCGTGTCGATGGACGCGTCGCAGGCGGCCAGGACTAGAACGGCGAGCACGCACACGCTCGCCTGAAATGCACGGAAGCGCATAAAAGGAGGGAGAAAGGGGAAGAGGTAGGCCGAATTGCGGCCAGGAGCGCTCACAAGAAACGCGCTGGCTCTCGGTTACGCAACTTTATCCGGAAGCCCTTCCATCTGCTCCACCCAGGAGCGCCAACACCCACGCTACGTGCTCCACTGCGCACGAGTGCTGGAGTCGTACCAAGACGCCACACCACGCAACGCCCGGCATAGCACCAGGCCGCGCCGGTTACCGACGATCCGGCAGGGCGGTACGTCGCAACGACAACGTCCCCGTGGGGGCCTCGTGCGAGGGACCGCCACGGGGACGCTACAGACTCTACTCGGCCAGGCTCTACTCGGCAGCGGCGAGCGGGGCAGCGACGGCTGGACGCGTCGCCGGCAGGTCGGTCGGTGCGCCCGCCACAAACGCGGCCGTCCAATCGGCCACCGTCGTTCCGTTCACGCCGACGGAGTAAAATTCCGGGCTCACGAGGAACGTGTGGCCATCGCCGTTGGGGAAGAACGTCCCGCTGTTCGAGGGCGGTAGCGACGCGCGGATGGCATAGAGGCCGTCCTCGAACGCATTTGCCCCTGGGAAGCCGAAGAAGGCCCGAATGACGAAGTCGCTGTTGTAGGAGAGCAGCCCAAACGAGCGATCTGGGTTACGCTCGGCGTAGAAGGGCGTCACGTTTTCGAGGCCGTCGCCGTTGGCCAGGGAGCAGTCGGTGCACCCGGCGGGCAGCGCGGCGTCGAGGTTCCAGAGGTCGCGCCACTGATTCTGCAGGCTCGGAGACAGAACGTTGTCAAGCTCCGGGACTGGGCCTGAGTCGTTGAGGAAGTCGACGGGCGCGGGTGCCAGCTCGTTGGAGACGAGCCCGTAGGTGCCTACGACGCCGAACCCGCCGGCGCTGGTGCCTGCGAGCACGACCTGCCGCGCGCGCTTTGCCTGGCCCTGGATGCGCCCCAGCATGGCTTCCATGTTGCCGTAGCCCACGAAGTCCTGGCGCCCGAAGAGCCCAGGCACGGCCGTATTCGGGCTACTGCCGCTGTGCACGTCGCCGGTACAGTAGGGCACAAAGATCACGTTCCAGTCCGCGAAGGGGTTGTCGGCGTTGCTCGCGTCGAAGGCGCCGACGGAGCCGTTCGCGGCGATGTAGGCGTCGAAGTCGCTGCGGCTGAAGCTGTTGGGGTTGGTCAGGCAAGAGAGAAAGTCGTAGCACGCGCCGCCCCCCTGAAGGAGGATGAGCAGGTTGGGCGACCCAGAGCGACGACGTAGTCCGAAGCCGGTCCGCGAGCCGTCGCGGCACTGCATCCCGCTGGGCTGGAGAAACTGCCAGTCTGCCGCCTGGGCGGAAGAGAGCGCAGGGAGGTACTCAACGTCGTCGAAGAGGCCGACGGGTTCCGCTTCGGGCGTGATTGGGGACGAGCACGCGGCGAGCGTGAACGCAGCGAGCAGCAAGAGGAAAGCACGCATCGGAGGGGGGGCTGGAGGGAGAAGACCGCGGAGCCCCACAATAGGATCGCTGCGCCGCCGGTGCAAGCGCCCTCCGGCAAGCTAGCGCGATTCACTGTGGGGGGATACAACCAAACGTATCCAATCCACTCTAAAAACGGCGTGCGAGCACCACCACCTCCTTGTAGGCTTCGGCCGTCCCACCTTGGGCGTCGAGGGCTTCCAGGAGCACGACGTAGATGCCCACCCGAAGCTGCCGACCCGCATCGTCGCGGCCGTCCCAGTCCAGGAAGCCGCTGCGTCCGGTCAAGTCGCCCGATTCGAGCGTGCGGACGCGGCGCCCGGCCCCGTCGAAGAGGCGCACCCGAACGACGGCCGCGTCGGCCTCCAGCGTGTAGGCGATGCGCGACGACTGGCCCTCGTCGGGCGCAAACGGCGAATCGATCACGAGTCCCGCGTCACCGGGGGGCGGGGCTTCGGGATCCACAAAGACACTGTTCGAGGCCCCTGGGGTACCGCCCCGCGCGTCGAGGCTGCTCGACCAGTTGGCCGCGTCGTTTGACCGTCCGTCCGGCGCGATACGTTCGAGGGCGATGCCGTCGGTCTCGCGCAGTTCGGGCCGGTGCCAGTCGTCCGAATACGTGACCTGGTCGATCGTGAGCACACCGCCCTCGACCTCGGCCTGGAGTATGACGGTGTCTTCGGTGTTGTTCAATCCAGGAACGTCGTCGGGCTCGAACAAGCCGGCCACCTCGCCAAACACACTGCGCACGGTATCGGGCACGGACGCGAGCACGACCAGCCCGTTCGGTGGGAGGATACGCGGGGTCTCGCTGATCGGATCGGCCTCGGCGTCGCCGTCGTCGGTGAGGCGGAAGCGGCGCAGGTCAAACGTCTTGGAGGTTGTGTTGAGCACCTCCACGTATTCGCCGTCGGACCCCGCGAGTGGGTCGAACATGAGCTCGTTGATCACCACGTCGCCTGGCACAGGCACGTCGGGCTCGCCGAAGAACAGCAACAGCTCCTGGGCGGGTGATAGGTTGCCGCTGCGATCAGCAAGGCCCGCCACGGTCAACTTAAACAGCCGCTGGGCTGCGAACGGCGTCTCGAACGTGAGCACGACCGCCGTGCCGATCTGCCCGCTCGCGTAGACGACGCCCCGCGGCGTGCCAACGCCATCCGACACGGTGTAGCGTTCCGGGTCGAGGGCCGTCGCGGCCGGGACGGTCTCGCTGAACGCGACCCGCACGGTGGTCTCGGTGAGCACCTCCGCGCCGGTGACGGACGGCGGCGTGCGGTCGGGCACGAATGGGATGACGAGGGTGGAGATCGGCGTCTCATTCCCAAGGAGGTCGCGGAAGCCCGTGAACGTGAGGGTAAGGTCGCCGCCAGGCAGCCGGTCCGTGTAGCCGAGCGTCACAATCGGGGTAGGGCCACCCAGCGTGACGCCAATCTGGTTGAGAGCGGGAACCGGAGCTTCGCCCGCCGTCAGCGTCACCGCGTCGGGCGTGACGGTGTCCGCGTCAATGAGTTCGTCGAAGACTATGAAGATGCGCTGTTCATCGTCGGTCACCTCGCCTTCGAGCGGCTGCGGACCGGTCACGTCGCGCTCGAAGACGCTGTTTTGCTCGCCCGGCGTCCCGCCCGCTGGTGCGATGGACGAGGCAAAATTCCCCGGGCTCGCCGACGGCCCCGCGGGATCCTTCCGTTCGAGCGACACACCGTCACCGCCGAAGCTCGGGAGGTAGGCGACTGAGTCGATCACGACGGGCGCCACGCCGCCGAGGTAGCTCAGCACGACCGTGTCGCCGCTGTTGTTGAGCGAGCCCCACCCCGCCTGTTCAACTTCATTACGCCGGTTGAACACGGGGATGTAGTCTGAGCGGTCCTGCACGATGACCCCGTAGCCGCCAGGCTCTACGAACACCGGGCTGTCTGTAATCGGCGTTGGCACCACCGAGGCATCATCGAGCGCGAACGTGCGCAAGTCGAAGACTTTGTCGCTCGTCTGGTTGAAAACCTCGACGTACTCACCCGAGCCCCCGGCGGGTGGGTCGTACATGATTTCGTTCACGACGAGGTCACCCGGAAGCGGGACGTCGCCCTCGCCAAAAAAGAGGAAGACACTGCTCAGGTCGATGGCATTGCCACGGAGGTCGCTGACCTCGCGGACGGTGAGCTCGTAGCTCTGTGGCCCGGTCAGGGGCGTTGCGAGGGTGAGCAACACCTCGGTCGGGTCGCCCTCAGGCGCGAGCGCCGCACTCGACGGCGTTCCGATGCGGTCGGATACGGCGTAGTTCGCCGGGGTCTCAGCGGAAGCCGCGTCCAACGGCTCATCGAAGCGGACGAGCAGTTCGGTGGCGCTGAGCGCGTCCGCGGCGAGCAGGCCCGGCGGCGTATCGTCCAGTTCGAAGACGCTGTTGAGCGCGCCCGGCGTGCCCCCGGACGGGTCTGTCGACGAGGCAAAGTTGGTCCGGCTGGACGAGGGCCCAGCGGGGTCCTTGCGTTCGAGAGCGACGCCATCGCCGCCCCAACTTGGGAGGTAGGCCACCGAGTCGAGCACCACCGTTGTCTCGCCGTCGAGTGCCCCGAGGACGACCGTGTCACCGCCGTTGTTGAGCGTGCCCCAGCGGTCCTGCGTTACGAGCGGTGCGCCTGTGGCGTCGAAGTCGGGGAAGGCGGCGCGGAAGGCGTCGGCGTCCTGCACGACCACGGCATAAGCACCCGGGCCCACAAACGCGGCTGCGTCCGTCACCCGCGTCGGGACGATGGACGCGTCATCGAGCGTGAGATCACGCAGGTCGAAGACCTTGTCGGTCGTCGTGTTGAAGACTTCGACGTATTCGCCGGAGCCGTCCGTAGGTGGGTCGTACATCACCTCGTTCACGACGAGGTCGCCGGGCACCGGGGTGTCGCCCTCGCCGAAGAAGAAGGGCTGGCTGGCTTCGGCCAGTACGTTACCCCGCGAGTCGGCGATGTTGCGCACGGTGAGGACGTAGGCCTGCGGTCCGGCAAGCGGCGAGGCAAGCGTAAGCAGCACCTCGCTTGGGTCGCCCTCGGGCGCGAGCGCTGCCGTCAAGGGACGGCCAGCTCCGTCCGAGATGGTGTAGTTCGCCGGGGCTTCTGCCGTGGCGGCGTCGAGAGGCTCGTCGAAGCGGACGAGGACTTCGGTGGCACTTAGGGCTGCCGCGTCGAGGAGCAGGGGCGGTGTTGTGTCGGGGGCAAAGACGCTGTTTTGCGCGCCTGGTGTCCCGCCGCTCGGGTCCGTTGTTGTGGCGAAGTTGCTGGCGGTCGCCGAGGAGCCCTCGGGGTCGATGCGTTCGAGGGCGGCGTCCATGCCGCCCCAACTCGTCACGTACGGGACCCGGTCGATCTCGACCAGTGCGTCGTCGGCGGTTGGCTGGAAGAGCAGCGCCACGTCGTCGCCGGAGTTGTTGAGCGCCCGCCAGGAAGGCACCTCGACGAACAGTACGCCGGGGAACGCTGCGGAAAAAGCCGCGCCGTCACGCACGAGCACGGCGAAGCCATCGGGGAGCAAAAACGTCGGCGTTTCGGCGATGCGCGACGCAGCCGCAGCGTCAGCGAGCAGGAACTGGCTCAGGTCGAACGCGCGGTCGGTTCGGTTGAACACCTCGACGTACTCCTCGGAGCCTCCCGCAGGCGGGTCGTACATCACCTCGTTCACGACAATCTCGCCAGGCGAGGGTACGGCTGGCGTCCCGAAGAAAAACGACGTGCTGGTCTCTGCCTGGGCGTTGCCTTCCAGGTCTTCGATGCCGCGCGCCGTCACGACGTAGGCCGTGTTGTCTACAAGCGGTGTCGCTAGCACGAGGTCCCACGCGACCGTCCCGCCGCCCGGCGACGGCTCGACCGCCACGGGGATGCCGATCCCGCCGTTGACTTCGAAGGCTGATGCGGCGGGCGCGGCGATGGGTTCATCGAAGAGGAGGGCGATACGCTGGGCATCGATCGCGGTCGCGCTCACGAGGGTCGGCGGTTCGAGATCGAGGGCGACGGAGAAGGGGACTTCCGTGCCCGGCGCGATCAGGTTGCCCGCCAAGTCGGCCACGTCGCTCACGGTCAGGGTGTAGTCGCCGTTGGGAAACGGATTGGCGAACGAGAGGCGGACACCGGAGCCGCCGAACCCGACAATGGTGGCCGATGTCGGAGCCGTGACGCCGTCTACGAGAAAGCCGCTCGCGGGCGCTGCGCTGAGTCCCTCGGAGAACTCCACGAGGAGGGCGGTAGGGCTCTCGGCCTGGACCCCTTCAACCTGGGGAGGGACGGTGTCTGTCAGCGAAGACGTTGCCTCGATATCGTCCCAGAAAAACGCCCGTCCAGCCGCCGACGTGTGCTTGAGCCAGATTCCGACGTGGGTGCTGACGGAATACGTGTTGTCGGTGGCGGTGAAGCTCGGACCTGCTGCATCGGGGTTGGCTGTGACGGTCCAGAGCCCCGCGCCGTCGCGGGTAACCTCCACGACCACGTCGCCCGTGTCACCCACGACCAAGTCAGCAAGGCCGTCGCCGAGCTCCGAGCGAGCAGTCGAGGCACCGTCTTGGCGATAGAGCCGGATCTCGTCCGAGTTGTTGGTGCCGATCTGGACGTAGTAGCCCTGCACCTCGCCCTTCAAGGCGTCGGTGTCTGCGAGGAGATAGACGCGGGTACCCTTGCCCGTGGTGAGGTTGTCCTCAAAGCCGAAGCGGAAGCGCCACGTCCCGAATGCCGTCGCGCTCGGTGTCGCCAGCGCGATGGTGTCGCTCTCGGCAAGCCCGTCGGAGCGCAGCGCAAAGTCGGCTTCGAACGGGACGACAGCGAAGCGCTCAGCGTCGCCCGACCACGTGGGATTTGTGGTGAACTCACCGTCCGCGAACGTCTCCGCAACCTGTGCAGACGCGAGGCTCGGAAGGACGAGAGCGAGGAGAAGGAGCAGGGGGCGCATCAGCAGGCGGGGTGGGTACGCGGCAAGATCGCCCGCACCGCCGAGACGCACAACCGACGCGTGGCCGTAGTTCAACGCGGCCGCTCGCGGCACCACGTGACGAGCGAGACGCGCCACCCTTCGGGGCGTTGGTGGAGGATCCAGAGGTGCGTACCCTGGCTGGCCGTCAGCGTCCCGTCGGGGGCCTGGTGCCGCGCCTGGTAGCGGCACGACTTGTAAGCGACGCCGCCTGCGCCGTAGAGGTCGGTGATCTCCGTCTGGAGGTCGAGCAGCCGCAGAGGAGAGGCAAAGAGCCGTCGGCCGGCAGCCAGGCCGATCTCGACCTCGAAGCCGTCGTCGGTGATCCAGCAGATGTCCGGCGCGCAGCAGCCCAGCAGCCGGTCGATATCGCCGCCTATCTCAGCTCGCACCCACACGTCATGCAGCGCTCGGATGGCGCGCGCATCGACGTCGGCGAGGGCGGGGCCAGGCATGCGGGGGCGCGATCAGATTGGGGAAGGAGCGCGCGGGACTACCCTCATGGGGCATAGAACGTCGGTGCTTCCGGACCGACCGGCATGCCGAGGACGAAGACCCACAGGTAGAACAGGATTACCCAGCCGATCAGGAAGAAGATCGAGTAGGGGAGCATGGTCGCGATGATGGTGCCTATGCCCATCTTGCGGTCGTACTTCGCGGCGAACGCGAGGATGAGGCCAAAGTAGCTCATCATCGGCGTGATAATGTTCGTCGTGGAGTCGCCGATGCGGTAGGCGGCCTGGATGACCTCGGGGCTGTAGCCGATGAGCATCAGCATCGGCACGAAGATCGGCGCGGTCACGGCCCACTGCGCGCTTGCCGAGCCCAGCATTAGGTTGACGAAACAGCACATCAAGATGAACGGGATGAAGACCAGCGGCCCCGTCAGGTTCGCTTCGATGAGGAAGTTGGAGCCCGTCACGGCGAGGATCGCGCCGAGCTGCGTCTCGCGGAAGAACGCGACAAACTGCGCCGCGAAGAACACCAGCACGATGTAGAGTCCGAGCGTGCTCATTGCCTGCGCCATGCCCTCGACCACATCGCGGTCGGAGCGGACCGTGCCGACCACCCAGCCGTAGACCGCGCCCGGGATCAGGAAGGCAACGAAGATGAATGCCACGATCCCGCGCAAGAACGGCGAGTTGAGCACGGCTCCGGTCTCGGGGTTGCGTAGCACGCCGCTCTCGGGCACGACGAGCAACGCAAGGATGCCGAAGACAACGAGCGAGGCGACGCCGGCCCAGCGCAGGCCGCTCACTTCCTTTGCGGAGAGCGGCTCCATCGCGTTCTCGTCGTGGATGCTCGGGTCCGCGTTCGAGTCGTCGTAGGTGCCTAGGCGCGGCTCCACGATCTTCGCCGTCACCCACGTCCCAACGCCGGTGATGAGCAAGCTGCTGACCATCATGAAGTACCAGTTCACCGCCGCGTGCACCTGGTATTCGGGGTCGATGAGCTGCGCGGCTTCTTGCGTGATGCCCGCAAGAAGCGGGTCCACGGTGCCAATGAGGAGGTTGGCCGAGTAGCCGCCGGAGACGCCCGCGAAGGCCGCCGCCATGCCCGCGAGGGGGTGCCGTCCGAGCGCGAGGAAGATCACGCCGGCGAGCGGCACGAGGACTACGTAGCCCATTTCGCTCGCCGTGTTGGAGAGCACGCCCGAGAACACGATCGCCATCGTGACGAGGCCCTTCGGCGCCTTGAGGACAATGCCGCGGATGAGCGCCGAGAGCATGCCCGAATATTCCGCTACGCCCACGCCGAGCAACGCTACGAGCACCGTTCCTAGCGGCACGAACCCTGTGAAGTTGGTCACGAGCGTCGTGACGATGAAGCGCAAGCCCTCACCAGTCATAAGGGAAACAGCGCGGATCAGCCCATCGTCCGCCCGGCCACGTGCCCCCTCGGGGCGCGGGTCTTCCACGGCCAGTTCCATCCACCCGGCGATGCCGCTGATGAGCACGACGCCGAGGGCAAAGAGCGCAAACAGCGTGACGGGGTGCGGTAGGAGGTTGCCCAGCCACTCTACGAACGCCAGGAACTTCGCAAAGAACCCGCTCGGAGCATCCGGCTCGGAGTCGGACCGTCCGTTGGTCGAGCGGGAGTCCGAGTTAGTGGGCGGCGCCGTTGCGGTGGAGGCGTTCGGAAGCTCCTCAGGGAGCCGAGCGTCGTCGGACATGGACTGGGCGATCTGGATGGAAAGGACCGAAGATAGGGCGAGGGGCCCGAGGAGCCTATCCAACGTCCTGATCCAAGCCAAATTGCCTACGGCGCTGGGGGGAACTCACGCACCGGCAGGGCGCTGCTGCCATCGCCGCGCACTGCCAGTGCCGCTGCGTCATCCGATCCCGTCCCAAACTGCATCGCGGCGAGACGCGCGTAGAGGCCGTCGAGCGCAACGAGGGCGTTGTGTGTACCGTCTTCGACGACCCGGCCGTGATCGAGCACGAGGATGCGGTCTGCGTCGCGCACGGTGGCCAGCCGGTGCGCGATCACAAACGTGGTCCGGCCCCGCATGAGTCGGGCCAACGCGTCTTGCACGAGTGCTTCGCTCTCCGCGTCGAGGGCCGACGTGGCCTCGTCGAGAAGCAGCACCGCCGGGTCGCGCAGGAGGGCGCGTGCGATAGCGAGGCGCTGCCGTTGGCCGCCCGAAAGCTTGACGCCGTCCTCGCCAATCTCAGCGTCGTAGCCGCCAGGGAGGGCCGCAATGAACGCGTCCGCGTTGGCAGCCACCGCCGCTGCTTCGACGTCCTCGTCTGTAGCATCGAGGCGTCCGTAGCGGATGTTGTCCCTCACCGACCGCCCAAAGAGCTGCACGTCCTGCGCGACCAACGAGATGTGGCCCCGCAGCGAGGCTACCTCCAGCGCTCGCAAGTCAATGCCGTCGAGCGTGATCCGCCCGGAGGTCGGGTCGTAGAAGCGAGGAATGAGGTTGAGGAGCGTCGTCTTGCCCGCGCCGCTGGGCCCGACGAGCGCCACAAGTTGCCCGGGCTCCACGTCGAAGTGGACGCCGTGGAGGACCGGCACTTCGGTGTCGTAGGCGAAGTGGACGCCCTCAAATGAAATGGCACCGCGCGGGCGGTCGAGCACGAGGGCGTCCGGTGCCTCGGCGATCTCGGGCGCGGTGTCGAGCAAGTCGAACAACCGCTCTGACGCGCCAGCGGCGCTGCTGTAGGTCGTGTAGAGCCGGGAGAGCGTGCCGACGGCGCGCGAGATGGTGAGCGCGTAGAAGATGAACGCGACGAGGTCGCCCGCGGTGAGGCGGTCGGCCAGCACCTCGCGGCCCCCAAACCAAAAGATGCCGACGATGACCATCATGAAGATCATCCCCACGCTCGACCAGAACGCCGAAGAGAACAGGATTTTGCGCCGCGAGGTCTCGAAGAGCGTCTCGACGCCGTCCCGGTACCGCGCGACCTCGTACGGTTCCCGAGCGAAGGCCTTCACGACCCGGATGCCCTGGATTGCCTCCTCAGCAATGGCGGTGGTGTCGGCAAGCTGGTCCTGGATGGCGCGCGCGAGGCGGCGCAGCTTGACGCCTGCCCAGCGGGTGAGCAACGACACAGCGGGCACGGTCGCGAAGATGACGAGCGACAGCCGCCAGTTCAGAAACAGCATCAGCCCGACGGCCCCGACGAACGAGATTGTCTCCGTGAGCAAGCTGGAGAGCGAACTTGTGGCCGCGCTCTGGATCTTGGAGACGTCGTTGGTGAGCCGCGAGGTGATCTCGCCGGTGCGGCTGTCGGCGTAGAAACGCAGTCCGAGCCGGTGGAGGTGCGCGTAGAGCCGCTGCCGCAGGTCGGCTACGACGCGCTCGCCCGTCCAGCCGAGGAGGTATTCGCCCGTGAGGCTCAGCAGGGCTCGCGCCACGAACAGCCCGAGGAGCACCACGGTGAGCGTGTTGAGCAAATCGCTGTTGCCCGCCTCGAAGACGGCGTCGAGCAACTCGCGAAGGCCGAGCGGGACGATCAGCGAGACGATGGTGGCTCCCATCGTCAGCAGCAACGCGATCACGAGCCGACCGGCGTAGGGTCGAGCAAGCGAGAGGATGCGACCGAGCGCGTGGAGGAGCGGAACCGAGGCTGCGTCGGCAGCGGAGGCCGGGGCGTCAGGTCCACGCGAGGCAGCCTGGGGAGCTGAGCGCCATCCGCGACGGCGCTCAGCCCGGGTCGATGTTGGGGTCATGCCGTCTAAACGCCGCGCGTACTTGGTGGTTCAGCCATCAAATCGGGTAGGCCGACCGAGAGGACGGCGCCAACGTCGAGGTGCCAACGCTGGTGTGGGGCCGGACGCCATGGGCTGGTGCGGGTCCGCGCCCCGTACCTTCAACGCCTTTGCGGTCGTCTTCTCTCGCCGACCCTGGTTCCAACACGACGGACGCATGCGCTACTGGCTCTGGGCCGCGCAGCCCCGACATT
>JBCDFF010000079.1:0-13152 GCA_039178415.1 Bacteroidota bacterium | reverse complement strand
TCGGCGGCAACACCACGATGGTGCAGGCCAGCGTCCGGCTCTCGTCGCTCTATGCGCTCGACAACGCCACCCGCGACGCGCTCACCGTGCGCGGCGACCGCGGCTTCACCGCCGTCCTCCACGGCAACTGGCTCTACTGAGACACTGGGTCCTTCCGAGCAACCAAGTCCACTCCTTCCGCACCATTCCGCATCCTGTCATGCTTCGCCACGCCCGCCTGCTTCTCGTGCTCGTCCCGCTCCTCGCCCTCAACATCGGCTGCGACACAGCCGACGACGAAGGCGACGCCCCCCGTGCCCTCGCAGGTACGTGGGTCGGGCCGATCACGCACCCCAACCCCGACTTCAGCGGCACGCTCACGCTCGCCATTACCGAGGCCAACGGCGTGCTCGCCGGGACCGGCACGTGGCGCTATCCCACCGACGTGATCACCGGCACGCTCGTGGGCAACGCCCCCACCGAGGGGACCGTCACCTACACGCTCGACTTCGGCTCACGCGGCGTCTACTTCCACGAGGTCGACGGCCGGGGCGACGCGCTGTCCGGGACGTGGGAGAGCAGCCGAGGCATCCGCGGCACGGTCGCGCTCGACCGGCAGTGATGCCAACGCCGGAGGCAACGCCGCAGTTGGCACGTTCGTCACGCTCGGCGTTGGGTGTGGACGTGGGAAGGTATGGACGGGTGAACGTGGAGGCCGTGCGCTCACACCCAGAACGCGCGGACGCGAGACGGAAGCCCAGGGCTTGCGCTATCCGTTGGCCTGCTCGAACTCGTGCATGAACGCCACGAGCGCGTCCACCGAGGCTTCCTCGACGGCGTTGTAGATCGACGCGCGGATGCCGCCGACGGAGCGGTGCCCTTTGAGCGCGACGAGGCCATGCTCGGCGGCGTCTGCGAGGAATTGGGCTTCGAGGGCTTCGGACGGGAGGCGGAAGCAGACGTTCATCTGCGAGCGCGCGTCGGCGTGCACCGTGCCCCGGTAGAAGTCGGTGGCATCGATGGTGCCGTAGAGCTTCGCCGCCTTGCGCGCGTTGACCTCCGCGATGCCGGCGATGCCGCCGTGGTCCTGGAGCCACCCGAGCACCTTCTCGACGAGGTAGACCGCGAACACGGGCGGCGTGTGGAACAGCTTCGCCGCGTGCGTGCCATAGTCGAGCAGCGTCGGCAGGTCGTCCTTGCGCGTCTGCAAGAAGGTGTCCTGCACGAGCACGACGGTCACGCCCGCCGGGCCAATGTTCTTCTGCGCGCCGGCGTAGATGAGCCCGTACTTGTCGAGGTCGAGGGGGCGGCTGAGGAAGTCCGAGGACGCATCGCAGACGAGCGGCACGTCCACGTCGGGCTCGGCGTGGAGCTGCGTGCCGAAGATGGTGTTGTTGCTCGTGACGTGGAGGTAGGCGGCCTCGGGGTCGAGCGTCCAGGTGTCGCGGGCGGGGATGTAGCTGTAGTTCGCGTCCTTGCTGGAGGCGACCACGTTGACGCCGCCGCAGCGGAGGGCCTCCTTGACGGCCTTCGCGGACCACGTGCCGGTGTCGAGGTAGTCGGCCGAGGCGTCGGCGCGGAGGAAGTTGAGCGGGACCTGGTAGAACTGCTGCGACGCACCGCCCTGGAGGAAGAGGATGTGCCAGTCGTCGCCGAGGCCGAGGAGGGCGCGGAGCCGGGCGCGGGCCGAGGCGGCAATCTCGGTGTAGGTCGGCGAGCGATGCGAGATCTCCAGCACCGACGTGCCGAGGTCGCCGAAGACGGGCAACTCGGCGCGGGCGGCTTCGAGGACAGCGGTGGGCAGCGCACCAGGGCCTGCCGAGAAGTTGTGGACGCGGGCGAGGGTAGCGTCGGGAGCGGACGAGTGGGCGACAGGCTGCATGGCCAGCAGGGGCGACAGAAACGAAGGAGGGCAGGGTAGAAATCACCGCTCCCATTCGGAACGGGGACGCACCAAAGATACGGGGTGGTGCCCTCGCTCCTGGTCCCCGTCGCCCCCCATCGTTTCTCGGGGAGATCGTGCCCGTTGGGTGTGGGTCTTGCCCGTGCCGCCAGCTTCTGTTCCCTGCGCCGCCAGCGCTGGCACACGGTTTGTTGGCATCCCTCTGGCGACCTGCGCCTGCGCATTGCCCGCCCCCCTGCCCCGTCCGTTTTCCATGACCCGCCTCGTTTCCGGTATTCCCTTGATCGACCGCGCCTGGGAAGGGCTGCGGCCCGGGGAGACCTACGTGGTCACCGGACGCGCGCAGAGCGGCCTTGCCGTGCTGTTGAGCACCGCCCGGTCTGTCACCGAAGCCGCGGCGGTATGCGTCTATGTGACGAGCACGCCCCCTGCTGCGCTGGCGGCGGCTGCGGACGACCTGGGCTTCGACATCCGGGCTGCGGCCCAGCAGCAGCAGCTCCGCCTGCTGCGCCCCCCTACACTCCCTGTAGGCGCAGATCCTGCCGAAGGCCTCACCAGCCTCGCACAGCTTGCCCAACAGTCTGGCGCAGCGCTGCTCATCGTGGAGGACTTCACCCCCTTCCTTGCCTTTCAGGACCTCGGTGCCCTCGACGACGGCGTGCAGCGCCTCGTCGGCGCTCTCCACCCGCTGCCCACCGTGCTCGTGCTTGGCCTCGGGGCACCGGCCAACGACCGCTCCGCAGCGATCACCCAGCGGCTCTGCGACGCCGTGGCTGGCTCCGTCCATGTCGAGGTAGACGGCACCGAGGTGAACCGCCGCAGCGCCCGCACGCTACGCTTGCGACCGGGCACCAACATCGCGCTCGCCCCTGCAACGGGGAGGTGGGCACCGGGAGCCACCGGAGTCCCCCCCGCCGAGGAGGAAGCGTCCAAGACCGTGCTTCCGCACGGAGACGGCTATGGCGACGGCTACGCGCCGCAGGGCAAGGTCGGCCGACAGGTCATCAGCGGGCAGCAGCTCGCCTCAGGATCGCCGGACGACGGATCGGCGGACGACGGAGCGCCGGACGACGGAGCGCCGGAACGTCCGGCCTCGGCCCGAGCTCTGGAGGCCCCAGCTTCGGAGCCCCCAGCTTCGGAGCCGGTCCCGTCCAAGCTCCCCCCTGCCCCTTCGACGCCCGACGCCCCGATGCCGTCGGTGGCGGAGTTGAACGCGTCCCTCGCTGACATCTTTGGGCATCCGACGAGTCCCGCCGCCTCTGCAGAGACGACCTCGCCGCCGCCCGCGCCGCTGCCCGTGGCCGCGCCCCCCTCGGCGGCCGTCCCCTGGGCTTCGGAGAACGGTCCGCCGCGTCCCGAGGCCCTCGCCACCGCTTCTGACCAGGCGCTGCAGGCCTTGCCTTCCTCGACCCCACCGGCCCCTGTGGCCCCTCCGACCGAACTGGATTCTTCCATGATGCCTTCCCCTCCTCCCAAAATCAGTGCGCTCAACCTAGCCTCGGTCACGTTCCCTGTCAATCCGCACCTCAAGCCCTCCGAGTTCGAACTCGAGGGCGGCGTGCTGATGGACTCCTGGAACGCCGCGCAAGGGGCACAGACCTTCAATGGGGGCAGCGTCAGCTTGGAAAGCGGCCCCACGTTTCGCCCCCCCCCTGCGTCCCCGGCGGCGGTGCCCGCCCCCGGCGGCGGCGATGGCCTGGGGCAGAGCCTGACCGGTCCGCCGTCCTTCGACTTCACGGGGGCACCGGAGTTCGACACGGAGCCGCAGCCTAGGCCCACGCGGGACCCGTTTTCCTCCGCGCCAGTGGCGATGCCCGCGTTCGCCTCGTTGGCGCAGCACACCTTCGACCAGTCGCCGCGCGGGCGCTTCTCGCGGGTGGTGCAGGGCGCGTTCGACGCCCACGCGCGGAGCGGGCAGCCCTTCCTCGCCCTCGCCATGCGGATGGACCCGGCGAACCCCTTCGCCGAGGCGTTCCCGCTCGTGGAGGACGCCGTCCGCAACGCCATCGACAAGCGCGACCCGATCTACACGGAACCGGACCGCAAGCGGCTGCTCGCGCTTTTGCCCGAGCGCACGCAGTCGGCCGCGGCAGGCATCTACGGGGCGATCAAGGCGCAGCTTCAGCTGTCCGGCGGGGCTTCCGACGCCGTCTTCACGGCCATCGCCGCCGTGACGATTCCCAACGGTGCGCCCTTCGCCAACGCGCGCGATCTGATGGCGTTCGCCTTCGACACCGACTAGGCCGACATCGACCCACTCGCTCGGGTCCCCTGAGCTGACTCCAGAGGCCGTGACCGCCTCGTTCCCTACCGGGTGCATCCCTCCCGCCCATGCGACTCCGACTCGTTTTTCTCCTGACCGCGCTCGCCGCGACGCCTACGGTGCTGACCGCGCCGGCGGCGCTCGCGCAGAGCACGGGCCTTCCCGCTGCCCGGGCCGCCTACGACGCCGGGCGCTACGGCGAGGCGATCCGTCTGCTGACCGACCTCCTCATCCGCACGCCGGACGACGCGGCTGCCCGGCTCCTACGCGCCCAAGCCTACGAGGCGCGCCGCCAGAACGCCGAGGCCGCCGCCGACTACGAACGCGTGCTCGCGCTGCGCCCGGGCGACGCCGAGGCCGAGGTGGGCCTCCAGCGCGTCCGCGTCGGCACCGGCCCGACGACAGGCACGGGCGGCGGCTCGCAGCTCGACGTGTTCCGGCAGCAGGTCGAGGGCGCGCCGGGCAACCTCGCCTACCGCCTCCAGTATGCCGAGGCGCTCACCAACGCCGAGCGCTACGCCGAGGCCGCCGCGCAGTACGAGTTCTACCTCGCCCGCGCACAGGGCACGCCGGACGTCGTCACGCGCTACCTCGTCGCCATCGCCGCGCTCGGGCAGGCGGACAAGGGCGCTGGCATCGCCGAGGAGTACCTCCGGCTCTACCCGTCGAACGCCGACCTGCACATGCGGCTGGGCTACTTCCGCCTCTGGCAGGGCGACCGCGCCCGGGCACGTGCCTCCTTCGACCAGGCGCTCGCCCTCGACCCGAACAACCGCGACGCCCGCCGCGGCCTGGTCGAGCTCGACCAGGCGGGCGACGCCATCGCCGCGCTCGAACGCGACCTCGCGCGCAACCCGAATCAGACAGCCAAGCGCTTCGACCTCGCCGAGCTCTACCTCGCCGAGGGCCGCACCGCTGAGGCGCAGCGCGTGCTCGACCCGATCCGCGCCAGCCAGGCTGGGACGGCCGCCTTTGACCGGCTCTACGCCCGCGCCGCCGGTTCCGACGGCCCGCGCTACCGCGTGGACGACCTCACGCGCCGCCTGGAGCGCAACCCCGAGGACGACGCCACGCGCTTCACGCTCGTCGACGAGCTGCTCCGCCTGGAGCGCTATGCCGAGGCCTTCGACCAGCTCCGCGAGCTCGAGCCGCGCCACAGCGACACCGAGGAGTGGAAGCTCCGCTTCGAGGACGTCGACATCGGCCTGGGCACGTCGGATGCCGTCTACGCCATCGACCGCTACACCTTCCGGCTGAAGGTGGACCCCGCTGACCTCGCCACGCGCTACGCCCTCGCTGACGAACTCATCCAGGCCGGGCGCTATCCCGAGGCCGACCTCGTCCTCGCGGGCGCGGAGCCGTTCGTCGTCGACCAGCAGGCGCACGAGGCGCAGGTGCTCCGCCTTCAGGCCGATCAGATCGCGATGGCCGAGCGCCAGATCGCGGCCCTTGAAATGGAGCGGGCTGCGAACCCGGACGATGAGCCGTTGAAGCGGGCGCTCCTCGCTCCCTATTTCGTGCTGGCTCGGACGGGTGCGCTCGCCGACCCGGCTCCGGTGCTCGGCCTCTACGAGCAACTCCTGGCGGCCAACCCCGCCGACACCGCGCTGCGCGTGGACTACGTGCGCTTCCTGACGATGGCCGAGCAGCACAGCATGGCGCTCGAACAGGCGCGCACGCTCTATCGCCTCGCGCCGGACGATCCGCAGGCCGTGTCGATGTATGCCTACGCGGTGGCCCGGGCGGGCGTCTTCGAGCCGCAGGCCTCGCAGGCCCTCGACAACGCGCTCGTCACGAACCGCAACGACGCCGGGCTGCTCCTCGCCGCCGCGACGTACTACATCGCGCAGAACGACTTCGCGCGCGCGGAGCAGTACCTCCGCCAGGCCGAGGCCACCGGCACCTCGCCCGCCGAGATCGCGCTCCGCCGCGACGCGCTGCGCCAGCGCGAGCAGCAGCTCGCCCTCGAAGGCGCGCGCGACCTCTACCGCGCGGGGCAGTATCAGCAGGCCGCGAGCGCCTACGGCAGCTACTTCCAGCAGACCGGCGAGACGCCGCGCCAGGCCGTCCGCGAGCAGGCCGCCGCGTTCGTCAACGCGGGCGACTACGCGAGCGCCATCGCCGCGCTCGAGGCGCTCCAGCGCCAACAGTATGGCGACGACGAGCAGGTGCTCATCGCCCGCTACCGCTACGACTCTGGCGACTACGCTGGGGCCGCAGAAGCCGCCCGCATCGCCTCGGCCCGCCGCCCCGACCGGGTGGACGCCCGCCTGCTCATGGGCGACGCCTACCGCGAAGCCGGGCAGTTCGAAGACGCGCAGGTCGCCTACGCGGGAGCCATTCAGCTCGACCCCTCGGCGCGCCCCGTGGTGGCGGAGCGCCTCGCGCTGCTCGACCGCGTCCAGGGCGTGGGCGGGTTCGCCAACCCGGGGCAGTTCTCGCTGCTCGTCGTCCCGAGCGCCGAGATCGTCGCGGCGGGCGGCGACGGCTCGGAGTATCGTCGCTCGGCGCAGGGCGTCTCGGCGCAGTTCACGCTGCCGGGCGTGCGCCTGCCGCTCGTGCTCATGGCGGGCCTGAAGACGCACCAGTTCCGCGGCACCCGCTTCGCGCCGCCGCCCGTCGGGCAGGCCGCGCAGATCCTCGCCTACCGCGCCAACGAAGTCAACGGCGGGGCCATCCTCGACCTCGGCCCTCGCCCCCGGCAGGCGCGCTTCGGTGAGGGCTACACCCGGCGGCTCACCGTGCAGGGTGGCGTGCTGACCTACACCGGCTTCGAACGCACCGCGAACTTCTTCGACACGCGTGCGCTCTTCCAGGCCCCGGGCGTGCTTCAGCTCTCCGCAGGCTACCGCACGCAGGAGAGCGCCTTCGACCTGTGGGCGACGGGCGCGCCCGACTTCGAGAGCCGCTTCTCCCGCATCGACGTGCGGGGGGCGACAGCGCTCGTGGACTCGCTCATCCGCGCCAGCGGCCAGGCCGCGCTGCTCCGCGTCTCCGACACCGACCCGCTGCTCACGTCGAGCGACCGCCGCGTCTTCGGCGGCTCCTCGCTGCAAGGGCAGGCCGGGCTGCGGCTCTTCCGCACGCCCGCCGGCGGCGTCTGGATCGGCCCGCGCTACTTCCGGCTCGTCTATGACGAGGAGCGGTCGTACTTCTTCACGCCGAGCGACGAGGCTTACCAGGAGCTCGAAGGCTACATCGAGTGGGAGCGCAACCCGCGCGGCGGGACCTACGTGCGCACGCTCGCCGCCCTGGGCACGACGGCTCCGGCCACCGGCTTCCTCACGACGCGCCTGGAGGCCGACGTGGTCTTCCAGATCGCCCGCACCATCGGCCTCGGGCTCAACGGCCGCTTCTCTAACTCGGCCCGCGTGTTCGAGGACATCGACGGGCGCTACACGAGCGTGCTCATCAGCGGCGCGCTCTACGTGGCGCTATAGGGGCTGGCGGCTGATGGCTCTCAGCCAGGATGGTCACTCAACTTATCAGCAACGTCATCCCCGCGAATGCGGGGACCCACACGACTGAAGCGGTCGTGACTCCAAGCGCTAGTGGTGATGCTGGCAAAGCCAGTAGGTGTAACGCCGTGCCGACTCCGTTCTCCCTTCTTGACTCCACCTATCCAGATGCCCTCGTGGGTCCCCGCGTGCGCGGGGATGACTATGTGGAGGGAGTAGGCGTCGTGTGATTCTCTAGTTCAAACTCACCTCCTCAGTCTTCCCCTGTGCGGGCGGGAAAGAGAAATGGAGGACCGCGCTCCATGCCAGCAGCCGATAGCCGACAGCCGACCACCACGCCCTCCTCGCTGCCTGCGCGGAAGGACGACGTGGTCGCGCCAGGCACCGTTGCACCCGTCGTTCGGCAGACGTTCGTGCCGCCGGTGCCGATGCAGCCACACGGGCCGCGGCCTCGCGACGGGCGGCACTACCGGCGGCGCATCGCGGGGCTGACGGCACTCAGCGCGGCACTCGCCGGCATCGTGTGGGTGAGCATGACCGACCCCTTCGGCTGGGGCCACACGGTCGAGTTTGGCTGGCGCGGGCTATTCGTCTACGCCTCCACGGTGGCGCTGCTGCTGTTCCTGTGCGTGCTGCTCGTGCGCTACTTCGGCGTGCTCGCGCTCTCCTACGTCTACAACGCGAAGTACACCGCGCTCGAAGCGGCCTACGTGCGCGAGGAGGCCGAGGCTAGAGCCAACCCCGAGGCGCTGGCGCGCGCGTTTCTGCCGCCCGTCTCGATCATCGTCCCCGCCTACAACGAGGACGTGCTCATCGAACGGACCATCCTCAGCCTCATCGACCAGGACTACCCGCGCTTCGAGGTGATCGTCGTGGACGACGGCTCGCGCGACCACACGGGCACGGTGGCCGAGCGGCTCGTGGGCGTCTACGAGAACGCGCACGGCGGGCGCGCCGAGGTGCGGCTCGTCTCGAAGCCCAACGGCGGCAAGGCGACAGCGCTCAACGCGGGCATCGCGGTCAGCCAGCACGACTTCGTGCTCTGCGTCGACGGCGACTCGCAACTCTCGCCTGAGACACTGCGGCGGGCCATCCGCCACCTCCGCGACCCCGCGATCGGGGCCGTCGCGGGCAACGTGAAGGTCAAGAACCGCGACACGCTCTGGACGAAGCTCCAGGCGCTCGAGTACATCGAAGGGCTCAACATGGTGCGGGCGGCGCAGAGCGCGGCGCGCCTCGTCAACATCATCCCCGGCCCGGTCGGGCTCTTTCGCAAGGCCGCGATCGTCGAGGCGGGGTGGTATGCCTCCGACACCTTCGCCGAGGACTGCGACATCACGCTCCAGATCCTCCGCGCGGGCTGGCGCGTGGTCTACGAGCCCGGGGCTGTCTCCTGGACCGAGGCCCCGAACCGGCTCACCGACCTCCTCAAGCAGCGCTACCGCTGGACGCGCGGCATCCTCCAGGCCATCCGCAAGCACCGCGACCTCGTCTTCAACCCGACGGTCAACTTCGGCGGCACGCTCGTCCTCTGGTCGATGGCCTTCGAGAGCCTGATCTGGCCCGCGATGAACGTCTTCGCCCACCTCTTCTTCGTGGCGGCGGCCGTCGTGGGCTACTCGCAGTACCTCGCCTTCTGGTGGCTCTCGCTCACCATTCTCGACCTCGCCGCAGCGCTCTACTGCGTTGCGACCGAGCGCGAAGACCTCCGCCTCGTCCCGCTGACGGTGATCTACCGCCTGTTCTTCGTCCTCACCATCGACGTGTGCAAGTGCGCGGCCACCGTCGAAGAGCTGCTCGGCTTCGGTATGGGCTGGGGCAAGCTCAAGCGCATCGGGACGGCCTGATGGCCAGTATGAAGGTGTGCAAGTATGGACGTATGAAGGTGATCTCTCGTACGGGCTCTATGGCACCACGTTCACACGTCCACACCTCCATACCGAGCGCTTAAGCGCTCGTGACCACGCGCCGACACTAGACGACGACCGCCTTCCTCCTCCTGCCCCCTCCGATGGAGCTGCTCCCGATTCTATCCACGATCATCCTGGTCGGCACGCTTGCGACGCTGATCCTGGCGGTGGCGGCGTACGTGCTCTACAAGGTGCGCGAGCGACAGGGACGTGGTGCTCCGGCTCCGCCGCCTGCTGCGCCTCCGCAGCCGCTGCTGCTGACCGCGCCCGCCGGGGGAGCCCAGGGCGAGAACCCGCAGGTCGCCCAGTTGCAGGAACTCCTCCGCCTCGCCGCGGCCGGACTCCAGCAGCAAAGCGTACCGAACGCGCTGCCGCCCGCGGCCCACGACGCCTCACCTGCGCAGTCCTCGTCCTCCGAAGGCTGGTCCGCCCCCACGTCGCCCTCAGCACCCGCTGCACCGCCGCCCGAGCCGACGTGGGAAGACGCGACCTTCGAGGACGTGACGCCGCTGCGCGCGGGCGACCTCGCCGACTTCTTCGGGGAAGAACTTCCTGAGCCAACGCTGCCGCCCGGTCTGTCTCCGCTCCCGCTGCCTGCGGCTCCGCCGAGCACGCCACCGACTCCTCCCCAACGATCGGTAGCCGCGCCGCGCCGCCCAGAGCGTCGCCCAGAACCGGTGCAGCGCGAGCAGCCCGCGGCTCCAGCCCCCCAGCGTCCACCACCACAGCATCCGGCACCGCCTCGTTCAACGCCGCCGCGCACGATGCCGCAGCCGTCGGCCCCGCTGCGCCCGGCACCAAAGTCGTCGGCTCCCGCCCCCCCGTCGGCGAAGCCCCCTGCAGCAGCGAGCCCTAGGCCATCAACTCCCGCGCAGGACGACCGGACGAAGGAGGGCGACTACCAAGAACTGCTCCGCCTCGCCGACGAACTCGACAGCCTCTTCGACCTGGACGCCCCCGACGCGGCGCCACCTCCCCGCGACGACCGGTCGTCGTGGGACTAAGCATGTGCTGGACGTGAGCATGTTCGACGCGCCGCCTACACCGCCACACCACACCACCGCTGCACCACCGCCCACCTGGCGACAGCGTCTCCATCTCGCGGGTGTGCTCGGCTTCACGCTGGCGCTGCTCGGCGGCGCGGTGTGGATCTACCTCGTGCTGCTCCAAACGAGCTTCGGCGCGCTGCCGTGGTCGGCAGCCGTGCAGGGCGACACGCAGCGCGGACGCGTTGGGCTGCTGCACAGCGGCTACACGGCGCAGGTCAACCGCGCGCGGGCCGTCGAGGGCCTTGGCGTCGATGCCGAGTGGCTCTCGGCGACGGTGCGGACATGGCGCGCCTACTTGCTCAACCGCCAAGTCTCCTTCGGCGAGCTCACCGACGCCGACCTCGAAGCGGGCGCGACCGACCCGAGCGCGCTCGCCGACTACGACATCCTCGTGCTGCCTGCCGCGCAGGCCCTCTCGGACGTGCAGATCGACGCGCTCAAAGACTTCCTCCGCAACGGCGGGGCCGTCCTGGCGACGTGGACGCCCGGCGTCTACCGCCCCGATGGCTCCTGGCGCGGCCACACCGTCCTCGACGAGATCGCGGGCGCGCAGTTCTCGGGCTTCGTGGAGCCCGGCGGCGCGGCGTGGCGCGTCTCGCGCGACACGTTTCCCGGCACCGTCCCGCCGGGCCTCTATCGCCCCGACTACGCCGTCGACCCCGGCGAGATCACGCCCACCCAGGCGCAGCAGAACGCCCACCTCGACGCGGCGGACTTCGCGGCCCTCGGCGGCTACACGTGGGTCGGGCCGCTCGACACGCAGCAACCTGCCGCCGCCTTCGCTACGGCCGAGCCTGTGCGCGGCGGACGCACGGCGGTCGCCTACTACACCTGGCTCGGCGGCGACCCGACGGCGGCCGACGAACTCGCGGCGTCGTTCCGGCGCTTCACGCTGCGCGGCGGCACCCCGCTCACGGCGGGCGTCCCGGCGGGCTACCAGCTCCGCACCGGCAGCTTCGACGCACCCGTCCTGGCTCAGCCTGCCGAGGCGCGCTCGCAGGTGGCAGGCTCGTGGTATGACCACACGTCCGACGATCGGCTTCCTGGCGAGGCACGCGCTGCGAGCGCAGGACTGCTCTACGGCCGCTTCGGGGCGGGCCGTTTCGTGTTCCTCGGCCATGAACTCGCCGCGATGGGCGTCGGCCCCGTCGACCAGCGCGTGCTCGCTCGGCTTTTCGACAACACGTTCGCGTGGCTCGCGCGCCGCCCCGTCGCGTGGGTGACCGATTGGCCCGCGCCCTACCGCGCCGCCGCCGTCCTCGCGGGTAGCGCCGACACCGACCCGCGTGGCCTGGACGCGATGCGCGCCGTCCTCGAACCGCGCGGCGTCCCGGCGACCTACTTCCTCGCCGCCGACGCGGCTCCCGCCCACGCCGATCTCTACCGCCGCCTCGACGCCCACGGCGAGGTTGCGCTCCTCGGCCCGCATCGCCCCGATGGTCTCACGCCGACGGCGCTCCGTGACCAGCGTGCGCGCCTCGCCGAGACCGTCACGCTCGCCCAGGGCGCGCGCCTCGCGCATGACCCCGCGTCGGCTCCTGGATTCGATCCGTATGCGGCGTTTGCCGGGGGCGGCTTCGGCTATGTCGCCCTCGACTCAGTGGCCAATCGCGCGGTGCCGTCGCTCGTGCGCCCCGACAGGGAGGCTACCGAGGGTGAGCCGCTCGTCCGGCTGCCGCGCTCGTCGCGTAGCCCCCGCGCCACACTGCGTCGCCTGCCCGATGCGAGCCTTCAGGCGCAGTTCGTCCGCGAGGACGCTGCCCGCGTTGTGGACGCTGGCGGGCTGGCGATGCTGACGTTCTCCGGCGAAGACCTTCGCGGCTGGCGTGCGCAGGCGATGCTAGAAGCCGCCGTCGACGCGTTCGAGTCGGACGGCGCGGTGTGGTTTGCGACCGCGAGCGAGATTGCCGACTGGTGGCGCACCCGCGACCGCCTCACGCTCGAAGTCGACGCCGTCGGGCCACAGCGCGTGCACGTGCGCCTCGCCAACAACGGCACCGCGACGGCGCGGCAGGTCGGCGTCACGGTGACGCTCGGCCACCTCGCCGCCGACATCACGGTGATCCCCGAACTCGTCGGCACCCCGGCGCCCGAGGCCGTCCTCGCCGGCGACGGCGAGACGGTGCGCCTCGTCATCGCCGAGGTGCAGCCCGGGGCAACGCACACCTTCCACATCGACGTGGAGCCGACGGGGCTGCTGGCGGGGCGCTAGGGATGTGGCTCAGCAAGGCTGGCGGGCTAGAGCTTGTTATGGACCTGAGGCGAGCAGCGGAGCCACCCGCTGCAGCATCAGGCACGCAAACACCGCGTAGTGGAGCCCCGCCAGCGTCTCCGGCAGCCGCTCGTAGTCCCGCGCCAATCGACGGAACCGCGCTGCCCACCCGAACGAGCGCTCCACCACCCACCGCCGAGGCAACAGCACGAACCCCTTGCTCCCCGCCGGCCGCGTGACCACCTCGAGCGCGATACCGTGCGCCGAGGCTGCTTTCCGCGCCTCCTCCCCCGTGTACCCCTGGTCGACACAGGCCAGCGACACCGCCTCGCCCGTGACACGCTGCACCGCTTCGGCCAAGCGGCCCACCTGCGCGCG
>JBCDFF010000078.1:0-13311 GCA_039178415.1 Bacteroidota bacterium | reverse complement strand
CTCGACGACGGCTTCGGCATCGCCGCCGACCGCATGCAGCCTACCATCGACGCGACGATCCGCCGCGACATCGGCGGGGACGAGCAGCGCATCACGCAGAAGGACACGCGCTACCACGATGTGACGTTCAAGCACGTCCTGCTCCCGCTCTGGATCAGCGCCTACCGCTTCGACGGCAAGACGTACCGCTTTCTCGTCAACGCCCGCACCGGCGAGGTGACCGGCGACCGGCCCTACAGCAAGGTCAAGATCGGACTCGTGATCCTCCTCGTCGTCTTGCTCATTGCACTGTTCATCTTCCTGAACAACGCAGGGTGAGGAGGAGGATGGGTGACGCCGTGTTACGGTGTTGCCGTGCGGCAGTTAGATGGGGCGGGCAGGAATACGGGGCCGAATTCGTTTGCGACAGCTTCTGAAGCCCGTTCGCTTCCACGCAACACGCAACACGCAACACGCAACACGCACTTCCGACTTTCAGCTCACGCCAGCTCCGCCTCCACGGCGTTCTCGTCGTAGTCCTCGCGGGTGGCGGCGAGCCCGACGGCTTGGAGCTTCTCTTCGAGGCGCTCGTAGCCGCGGTCGAGGTGGTAGACGCGCAGCACGTCGGTGGTGCCCTCGGCGATGAGGCCGGCCATGACGAGCGAGACGCTTGCCCGGAGGTCGGTGCTCATCACGACCGCGCCGCTGAGCGGCGTGCCGCCCTCGATCACGACCTTGTTGCCGATCACGAACGCGTTCGCGCCGAGGCGGCGTAGCTCCGGGACGTGCTTGAAGCGGTCGGTGTAGATCGTGTCCACCACCTCGCTGTTGCCCGCGGCTTGCGTCATCAGTACGGTCCACTGTGCCTGGAGGTCGGTCGGGAAGCCGGGGTAGGGAGCCGTCTCGATGGAAACGGGGTGGATGGACGACGGCCCCGTGACCGTAATCGTGTCGCCGTCCACGTCGAACGGGATGCCCGTGGCGCGGAAGGCGTCGAGGAAGGCGTCGCCAAGGTGCTCGGGGTTGGCGTTGGTGAGCGTGACCGACTCGCCCTCGGGGGCCGTCATCCCGGCGAGCAGCATATAGGTGCCGAGTTCGATGCGGTCGGGGCAGTTCGAGAACTCGACGGGATGGAGGGTCTCCACGCCCTCGATGGTGACGGTCGTCGTGCCGAGGCCCTCGATCTGCGCGCCCATCGCCTGGAGCATCTGCCCGAACACGACCACGTCCGGCTCCGCGGCCGCGTTGTGGAGCACGGTCGTGCCCTCGGCGCGCACGGCGGCAAGCATCACGTTGATCGTCGCACCCACGCTCGAGGGCTCGAAGCTGATCTCCGCACCGCGCAGCCGCCCGCCCGGCGCTTCCGCGACGACGTAGCCCTTGTCGAGGGTCAGCGTCGCGCCGAGTGCCTCCATGCCCTTCATGTGCAGATCGACGGGGCGGGGGCCCCACGCGCAGCCGCCGGGCAGCGACACGCGCGCCTTGCCGCACCGCCCGAGCAGCGCGCCGAGCATGTAGAACGACGCCCGCATCTTCTTGACCAAATCGTACGGCGCCTCGGGGTGCGTGATGCGCGTCGCGTCAATGGTGAGCGACTCCGGGGTGGTGGGGTCGTCGTCGGGGTCGAACTCCACCTCGGCGCCGGAGACCCGGAGCACGTTCGAGAAGGTCCACACGTCCTGCAAGACCGGGATGTTGTGCAGCGTAGTCTTCCCCTCGGCGAGGAGCGCTGCCGCCATGAGGGGGAGCGCCGTGTTCTTCGAGCCGCTGACGGGGAGAACGCCGCGCATCGCACGGCCGCCTTCGATGACGAGCTTGTCCATGGGGTACGTGGGAGCAGGGACAGGTGAAAACGGGGGCGGGCTCGAACGAGGCCGCCTGGGTTGCGTTCGGGCGGGGGTGTGCCTCCGACGGCTTTTCATGCGCCCACCAAGCTACGCCCAGACGACCCCGTGATCTACCTCGACCACGCCGCGACCACGCCGCTCGACCCGGCCGTGCTCGACGCGATGCTGCCCTACCTGCGCGAAGACTACGGCAACGCGTCGTCGGTGCACCAACTCGGGAGGCGAGCGCGTGTGGCGGTAGAACGGGCCCGCGAAGCCGTGGCCCGCCATCTCGGCAGCGAACCGGCCGAGGTGATCTTCACGAGCGGTGCCACCGAAGCCAACAACGCAGCGCTACGCGGCGTGCTAGCGGCGCTGCCCGAGCGTCCTGCGCTGGTCACCACGGCCGTCGAACACGAGGCGGTGCTGCAGCCCGCCGAGGCCCTCCACGAAGCAGGGCACCCTGTCACGGTGCTTCGGCCGCCGCAGCACGGCGCAGTCACCGCTTGCCAAGTCGAGGAGGCGCTGGCAAGCCTGGACGCCTCGGGGACACCAGCTGGACTCGTGTCGGTCATGCTCGTCAACAACGAAGTCGGTACGGTGGCCCCGCTGGCCGAGATCGCTGAGGTTGCGCGGGCACGGGGCGCGTATGTCCACACCGACGCGGTCCAGGCCGCAGCCCTGTACGAGCTCAACGTGGACCGGCTCGGCGTCGATCTCCTCTCGCTCTCCGGGCACAAGGTCTACGGGCCGAAAGGGGTGGGGGCCCTCTACGTTCGCGCGGGGACGCCGATCGTGCCGATGGTGGTGGGCGGGGCGCAGGAGCGCCGGCGCCGGGGCGGGACCGAGAATGTGGCCGCCGTGGTCGGGTTGGCGAAGGCGCTCGATCTAGCTGCGGAGCGACGGAGCGAGGAGCGGGCACGACTTGCGGGGTTGCATCGGATGCTCGCCTCCGAGCTCGCGGCGGCGTTCGAAGGCCGGATCCGGTTCAATTCGCCGGTGGAGCCGTATGCGGACGAGGAGGCCGAGGTCGCCCCGCACGTGCTCAATGTGTCGTTTCGGCCGAAGGGGGACGACGCCCTCGACGGTGAGATGCTGCTGCTGAGCCTCGACCTTGCCGGCGTGCTCGTGTCGAGTGGCTCGGCGTGCACGAGTGGGGCCGTGGAGCCCAGCCACGTCCTGCGCGCGCTCGGCGTGCCTGAGCAGGAAGCCCAGGCCACCGTTCGCTTCTCGCTGGGGCGAGGGACGACGGCGGCAGAGATTGAGGCAACAGTGGAACGGCTGCGACGCGTCATTGAGCGAATGCGCCGCTGAGCGAATGGGCGCGGGCTCGGGGAAACATCGCTGCACGCCGGGGAGATTCCTGAAGGCTGGACCGCCTATCTTCCTGACATATCCCACTCGTCCAAATCGTTCAGGCATGAGCGACCCAACGCCTCCGGCCGTCCTCTTTGTTGGACCTACAGCATCCTGTCGGGACCGGGTGGAGGAGGCCCTAGCTCGCGTGACGGAGGTGCACGCCGTGGCCCGCTGGTCCGATGCGGAAGCTCGGCTGGCGACCGACTCCGACTGGGTGGTGGTGGTGGAAGCGCCCGCGCTGCCAGCGCCGAAGCGGCTGGCCGAGGTTGGGCGGCGCAGCGCCGTGCTCGTCCTGGTGCGCGACGACACGGACTATCCGGTGCTCGCGGCCCACGGCGTCACCGATGTGCTCGACGCCGACACCTTCAGCGCGGCCTCGCTCCAAGCGAGCTACCGGTTCGGCGTGGCCCGGTCCGGCGCGCAAGCCCCCATCGCCGCCCGCTTCCGTTCTCTCGTGCAAGCCGTGCCAGACGTCATCGCGCGGATCGACGACGAGGGCAACGTGCGAGACGTGCACATCCCCGATGAGTTCGTGACCGAGGTATCCCCAGGTGCGGCACGGCGGATCGACCTCGACCAGACGCTCGGGACAGAAACCATGCATCGGGTCCTCGACGCGTGCCGGCAGAGCCTAGTCACAGGCCAACGGCAGCGGGTGTTCTACCAGGCGGAGGTCCACGGGCATACGCGCCACCGAGAGGCCGTGTGCGTCGCCATCTCCGAGCGAGACTACCTCGTCCTCGTCCGCGACACGACCGATCTCGTGGAGGCGCAAGCCGAGCGGGACCGGTCCGCCACCGAACTCCTGCTGCGCTCCGAACTGCTGACCCAGGTCGCGCAAAACGCGCCCATCGTGTTCTTTGCGCTTGATCGCCGCGGCGTGTTCGTGCAGGTCGAGGGGCGGGGCCTCGAAGGCATCGGGCTCACGTCGGGTGAGTTGGTCGGTCAGTCTGCGCTGGACCTCTACGCGAGCACGCACCCCCGCATTGTGCGGGCCATCCGCTCGGCGCTGGCGGGGGACCGCGTGAGCGTGCTCATCGATTTCGGGGGCCACGCTTTCGAGACGACCTACACGCCGCTCCGTGACGCGAGGGGCGAGGTCACCCGCGTGATCGGCGTGGCGACCGACGTCACGGACCGCCTGGCGGCACGGACAGAACTCGAAGAGTCGAGGCACGCGCTCCGTGAACTGGCGGGGCACCTCCAGTCGATCCGCGAGGAGGAGCGCCGACGCATCTCGCGCGAAGTCCACGACGTGCTAGGCCAGGCGCTCACGGCGCTCCGGCTGCGCGTGGGCTGGCTCGCCCGTCGGCTCCCCGAGGACGACCCCGAGATTGCCAGCCGGGTCGCCGACACCGAAGCCCTCATCGACGAGACCATCAAGCACGTCCGCCAGATCGCGACCCGGCTGCGGCCCGGGGTGCTCGACGACTTCGGGCTCGTGAGCGCGATGGAGTGGCAAGCCGAGCAGTTCAGCGTGCAGACCGACATGCCCGTCCGCTTCTCCACGCCGCCCGGCATCGACGAGTCGACGATCCCCACGGATGTGGCCACGGCCCTCTTCCGCATCCTGCAGGAAGCGCTCACCAACGTGGCGCGGCATGCGCGCGCGTCGTCGGTGGACATCCTGCTGCTCCAGTACAACGGGCGCCTCCGGCTGACCGTCCGCGACGATGGAGTGGGGATGGTCTCGAACCCGGAAACGCGCTCGCTCGGCGTGCTGGGCATGCGCGAGCGCGCACGGATCCTGGGCGGCCAGCTTTCCCTCGACGGGGTCGAGGGAGAAGGGACGACCCTCGTTGCGGAGGTGCCCCTGGAAGCCGTCGTTCCCAGCGGTAGCCTCTCGCTCCTCCAAGGCGGACCTGCGTACTGATCTGTCCAGGCGTTATCATCGCCCAGCCGTTCACTTCCCCCGTGCCTCCTCTACTATGATCCGCGTCCACATCGCCGACGACCACGCCATCGTACGGCGTGGCCTGGTCGACATCATCAACGAAGCGATCGACCTGAGCGTGAGCGGCGAGGCGGCCGACGGCAACGCGTTGATCGAACTGCTCCGCAAGGCCGAGTGCGACGTGGCCGTGCTCGACCTGAGCATGCCCGGCGTGAGCGGCCTCGACCTCATCAAGCACGTCAAGGGCGAGTATCCCAAGCTGGCCATCCTCGTCCTCTCGGCCCATCCTGAGGACCAGTATGCGGTCCGGGTGCTGCGGGCGGGGGCCTCGGGCTACCTCACCAAGGAGAGCGCCCTCAGTGACCTCGTGAAGGCGATACGACGCGTGGCCGCCGGAGGGCGCTACGTCACGCCAGCGCTCGCGGAGACGCTGCTGACGCACCTCGACAGTGAGCCGGGGCAGGCGTTGCACGAAGGGCTTTCGGACCGCGAATACCAGGTGCTCTGCCGCATTGCCTCCGGCAAGCAGGTCAGCGAGATCGCCGAGGAGCTGACGCTGAGCGTGAAGACGATCAGCACCTACCGCTCCCGCATGCTCCAGAAGATGGGGATGAAGAGCAACGCGGAGCTTACGCGCTACGCTATCAAGAACGGCTTGGTTGACTAAGGACTTTAGTCCTGACAGCACGCGCGGTGCGTGGCCGACGAACGCACCCTTCTGGCGGGTGCGCGTCGGAGAGATGACTACACCGATAGTGTGCATCTGTCTGACAGATTCTTCCTAGGTCCGTGCGCGATAATCAGGCATGCGCGCTGATGGTGTACCGCTCCGTTCCTCCGTAATGTGTTAACTCCACTACAAAACGCGGGCGGCCACCGTGTACGCCCCGCTCTCTTGTCGAAGACGTAGTGCTGTACGCACCGAGGCTGTTGGAATGTCGATAAGCAAAGCAAATCAAGGCACCGTGCTGGGGCGCTCCGTGCCATCTTCCGAGAGCGCGGGTGAACGCCTTCGCGTCCTGCTTGCCGACGACTCCCGCGAAGTTCGCCGAGCTCTCGTTGAGACGCTGCGAGACGTGTCTCAGTTGGAAGTGGTCGCCGAGGCGGAGACAGCGACCACGGCCTACCGCTTCGCCCACGACCTGCGCCCGGACGTGATCGTGCTGGACATCAACATGCCGGACCGTAGTGGCATCTGGGTGCTTCGTCAGCTGCGCAGCGACGCCGTGGACAGCACCGTCCTCATGCTCACCAACCACGGCAGCGAGTTCTACCGCCGCAAATGCCTCGACGCCGGGGCGGACGGGTTCTACGACAAGCACAACGAATTCCGCTCGCTCGTGGACCGACTCGGCGACATGGCCGCGCGCCGGAACCGGGCCGCATAGGAGGTGCCGCCGTTGCGGGCTCGTCGATAGCCGACGGGCCTCAGTTGAGCGAGGGGTCGTCGGGAAAGTTGGCCAGCAGCCGATATTCGCCTCCGAGGGCAAGGACGAGCTCGCGCCAGAGTTGAGCGTCACTATCGTAGACAAACCGGGCATGACCCGGGCGTACGACCCAACCGTCTTGGGCGACTTCCTCGGCGAGTTGGTCGGGCCCCCAGCCCGCATAGCCCGCAAAGAACCGGAACGCGTCGGGGTCTACCCGGGCGGACTGGACCTCCGCGACCGCCTCTTCAAAGTCTCCACCCCACCACACGCCGTTGAGGATCGGCAGCGCCCCGTCGATGGCGGTCCCATAGGGGTGCAGGAAGTGAAGCGTGTCGAGCTGCACGGGGCCGCCCTGCAGCAGGTCGGCGTCGAAGCCGAGTGGGGCGTCGAGCACGTCTGAGAGCTGCAGGCCCGTCGGTCGGTTAAGGATCAGCCCGAAGCTGCCGTCCGGCGTGTGCTCGCAGAGCAGCACCACCGTTCGGCGGAAGTTGGCGTCGCGCAGCGCAGGCTCCGCGATCAGGATGGTGCCCGCAGCGAGCGGGATAGGCGCAGCGGCCATGGGCCCGGGTGAGGATAGCACGGGCCGCAACTTCCGCACGCGCGAACGAAATGTCTACGCCTTGGCTGAATCTCCGCTGTGCCAGGAGGTCGGGGGTTGGCAATACCGGGCAGGCCCAAAAGGGTGGGAGGCGGTCCCGCACACCCAGACCGCCTCCCGGTGGCGAGCGCTCGAGCCGACACCGCAGCCGCGCGGTATCAGGAGCTGGCCGAGGCCCGCCAGTTTAATATGGTGGTGTCGCCGTGGCGGCTATCGTGCAGGGGCAGGCAGGTGGATGACGAGGTCAGGTGCACTGTGCCGGATTGAGGTCACGAGTGCGGGGTCGATGTCGTAGGCGCGTGCCTCGTCGAAGACAAGGCGCACGGGCCCGGAGCGCACCCACCACCAGTTGGCTTCCTCCCCGTAGGCGGCTTGCGCCGCCTCGCTGAGCACCTGCTCGTCCGTCATCCCGCTCTGCCGGAAGTCCTCAACGGCGACCTCGACGGGGCGCGTCGCCACGAAGTCGAGGCTGGCCGCGACCGTGCCGCAGAGCAACAGCCAAGCAGCAATGAGGGCGGTGGGGATGAGCGAGTCGGGCACGGGCCGAGTCTGTAGGGTGAGACGCCGTCCTGTGCGGCGGACGACCGTCGGCACGCCTGCGATCCGTGTTCCGCGTTGGGCGGGATCGAAATACCCCGGCGCAAGGGAACATAAATGCGTCGCCACGCCCCTGCTGAACGCGCAGCGCACTGGCGCGGCGGCGCTCGTCTCAATCCCGGCGTCCACCGTCTCACCCCGGCCGGCGGGTGGGGCAGGAAGGAGGCGTCGTACCTTGCACGGCCTTGACCGATTCCCCGACCTGATGCTGAATCCCGACACCCTCGCCGACCTCAAAGCCCGCTACGCCGAGGTGAACCGCCTCATGGCCCAGCCGGAAGTAGCCACCGACCCCAAGCAACTCGCCGAACTCGGGCGCGAGCTCTCCGACCTGCGCGAGATCGTCGCAGCGATTGACGCCTACGAGGGGTTGCAGCAGGAGCGTGCCGACCTCGTGGAACTCGCCCAGGGCGACGGCGAGCTCGCCGAGATGGCAGCGATGGAGCTCGAAGAGGTCGAGGCGAAGCTGCCCGAGGCGGAGGAGACGCTCCGCCAACTCCTCATCCCCAAGGACCCGGCCGATGCCAAGGACGCCATCGTCGAGATCCGCGCGGGGACGGGCGGCGACGAGGCGGCGCTATTCGCAGGCGACCTGTTCAAGATCTACGAGAAGTATGCCGAGTCTCACGGGTGGCGAATCGAGCTGATGGACGCGACGGGCGGGACCCAGGGCGGGTTCAAGGAACTCATCTTCACCGTGCGGGGGGCGCAGGCGTTCGGGTTGCTCAAGTTCGAGAGCGGCGTCCACCGCGTGCAGCGGGTCCCCGCCACCGAGAGCCAGGGACGCATCCACACCTCGGCAGCCACCGTGGCCGTGCTGCCCGAAGCCGAGGACGTGGACGTCGAGATCCACAACAACGACCTTCGCATCGACTACTACCGCTCGTCGGGGCCGGGCGGGCAGAGCGTCAACACGACCGACTCGGCTGTGCGCATCACGCACATCCCGTCCGGCGTCGTCGTGTCCATCCAGGACGAGAAGAGCCAGCACAAAAACAAGGACAAGGCGATGCGGGTGCTGCGTAGCCGCGTCTACCAGATGGAGCGCGAAAAGGCTGAGGCCGAGCGCGCCGCCGCCCGCAAGGAGATGGTCGGGTCGGGCGACCGCTCCGCCAAGATCCGCACCTACAATTGGCCGCAGGGCCGCGTTACGGACCACCGCCTCGACGGAGACAACAAAAACCACGCGCTGCAGAACATCCTTGGCGGTAACCTGGACCCGATCATCGAAGCGTTGCGGCTGGAGGAGCAGGCCGAGCGGATGCGCGAGCAAGCCGAGGGATAGTCCAAGGGGCCGAGATGCAGGCTCAGCGGCATCAGTTCGCGACGCCGCAGCCGAGCAGGTAGACGTTCAACGAAGGAGTTGAGCGGGAAGACGGCAGGGAAGGAGCGCGTCGCGTTGGCGGGTGTGCGGATGACCAGGCGGCATCGCGGGGACGACGCGCTTCCACGACCGGGTCTCGACGGCGGGGGAGACGGCCCACGCGGCCGTGACCTTCGCCGACGTGGTGAAGCACAACACGTACCTCAGCGGGGGCAACCCCAACGAGATCGTCACGCTGACGAACGCGCTCAAGACGCGCTATGGTATCCCGTAGGCCAACGATGAAATGCCGTGGGCGAGCGTGCGCGAGACAATGTACCTTACGGTGGGTCCACGAGCGGCAGGAAGCGGCATACCTCGGGCGTGAAAAGCGCCATGCGCACGTCGGGGCTCAGAAACAGACCGAGCGAGAGCCCCCGTAGGATCAACAGCACGCCTACCACGGCCAATCCGAGCGGGGCCCACCGGGCGAGACGGGTGCGCCAGCGGGTGCTCATGCGGCGCCCCGCCACGCTGAGCGCCAGCATCGCGGGCAACGTCCCGAGTCCGAATGCCGCCATGAAGCCCGCACCGCTCGCCATGGTCCCCGAGGCCGTCGCCGTGGCGAGCGCGGCATAGACGAAGCCACACGGCAGCAGTCCGTTCACGAGGCCCACCGCGAAGAGCGCCGCCAGGCCACCGTGCTGGTAGAGCGGCCCTACCCGCGCCAGGAGCGGCCCCAGCCAGCGCGCCGTCATGCTTTCGACGCCCCCCAACGCGCGCCGCAGCACCGGCACGAACGCGAGCAGTACGAGCGCCACGCCGAGGCCGAACGCGAGCCACCGCTGCCACCCCGCAAACGCGACCACCGCGCCGAGCGCGCCGAGCAACGCCCCAAGGGCCGCGTAGGTAGACGCGCGGCCGAGGTTGTAGAGGAGCCGACCCGTCAGAAACCGAACGCGCGCCGCCGAAGCGCCCGGCAAGGCCAGCGCGAGCGGCCCGCACATACCGATGCAGTGAACGCTGCCCACAAAGCCAAACGCGAGTCCAGCGAGCAGCCAGTCCATCACCGGGCGGAGCTAGACGGAGCGCTATTCCGCCACATCGTCGCCTTGGTCCGTGCCGTCGTAGTCCAGGTCGTCGGCCGTCGTCTCGCCAGCCATCATCCCGTCCGGCGCGGTCTCTGAGATCTGGGCCATCACCGAGACGGGGCCCGTTTGCGAAAAAGTGAGCACGGCCGCCACGCGCTCCCCGACGATGAGGTCCGCCGTCGCATCGATCAGCATGACGTGGAAGCCGCCCGGCTCGAGTGCCACCGTCTCGCCTGCAGGCACCGCCAGCACCTCGACAGGACGCATGCCCATCGTGCCGGTCTCGGTCTCAAACGATTCGTGGATCTCGACGACGTTGACGGCGGCGCTTTCCGCGCTCACGAGCGTATCGGCCGCCGAGCCGCCCACGAGCGTGACGTAAAGCGCTGAGTTGCCGCCCGCAGCCGCAGGGCGTGCCCAGGCGTTCTCGACCGTCAGCGGCGCGTCTTCGACGGGGGGCGTGGCTGGCTCGGCTGGTGGTGCCTCGGGTGGGGTGCAGGCAGCAAAGACGATAGCCAGGACGATAAGGGCGTAACGCATGGGTAGAGCAGGGGGTCGATGGGGGCTTGAGGGGGGCAAAGCTACGGGCTCCTGGGCCTCAACGAAGCGCGTTCGTGTCCTCGACGATGATCTCAGGCGGCGTGTTGCTGCCGCCGTAGCTGAAACGCAGCCGTTCGCTCTCGTCGATGAGCGAGATCTGGTCCGTGTGGTTCACGAAGTAGAACACCGAGCCGTCGTCGTTGACGGTGGAGTCGGAGCGCTCGACCCGGACGCGCATGCGCTCCATGAGGCGGCTGATCTCGTCGGGGGTGCCCGTGAGGAACGTCCAGTCCGTGTCCTCTAAGCCATAGACGCGCGCGTAGTCTTTGAGCACGCCCGGCGTGTCGCGCTCCGGGTCGAAGGTGACCGTGGCGAACGTCACGTCTGGCGGGTTGCCGAGTTGCCGGCGAATCTCCTTCATGTTGGCCGTCGTGGCGGGGCAGATGTCCGGGCAGAAGGTGTAGATGAAGCCGAGCAGGATCGGCTCGCCCGCGAAGTCGCCGGGGAAGTCGACGGCCGCGCTGTCCTGGTCGACGAGCGCGAAGGACGCGCCGGACAGATCATCGAGGACGCCCAGGCCGGAGTCGTCCGAGGGGGCGTCCTGTTGGCACGCCACGAGTGCAGCGGCGAGCGCGAGAGTGAAGCAGGCGCGAAGCATGGAGCAAGCAATCGAGACAGAAGGACGGGGGCATGAGAAACGGGGAGGCGCGGGGTCCGTTTCGCAGGCCGATCGCTCTTCCCACCGGCTTCGCGCAGTCCGCTTGACACCACCGGCTCCCCGCTGGCACCTTCTCGCACCTCGCACCTCGCACCTCGCACCTCGCACCTCGCACCTCGCCCATGTCTGCAGAAGCAAAACGTATCGCTGGCGAAGCCGCCGCCGCCCTCGTCGAGGACGGCATGCGCGTGGGCCTGGGCACCGGGTCCACGACCGCCTTCGCGATCGCCGAGCTTGGTCGGCGCGTGCGTCAGGACGGCCTCAGCATCGTAGGTACGCCGACTTCGTTCGCGGCGGAGCGGCTGGCGCGCCAGCACGGCGTCCCGCTCGCCACGCTCGACGACCTCGACGGTCCCAACGGTCTCGCCCTCGACCTTGCCCTCGACGGGGCCGACGAGGTCGATCCTGCCCTCAACCTCATCAAGGGGCGCGGGGCGGCGCACACCCGCGAGAAGGTCGTAGCCGCGCTCGCGGAGCGCTTCGTGGTGCTCATCGACCCCTCGAAGGAGGTGGAGCGGCTCGGTACGAAGATGCCGGTGCCCATCGAGGTGGTGCCGATGGCAGTCGCCCCCGTCACGCAGGCGCTCGAACGCTTCGGGGCCACGGTGCGGCTCCGCGCCGGGCAGCAGAAAGACGGCCCCGTCGTGACCGACCAGGGGCTCTGGGTCCTCGACGCGACGTTTGAATACGGCCTCGCCGACCCCGCCGCGCTCGACCGGGCGCTACTCGACCTGCCCGGCGTCCTCGACCACGGGTTGTTCCTCGGGCTCGCGACCGATGCGCTGATCGGCCACGTCAGCGGCGACGTCGAGCACCGTAGCCGGTGACGGCACGTGGTAGACAAACCAGCGCCAGGATGAATCAGCGGGCGTTGTGAGCAGGGGATGCTCTCCGAGCGCGTGCTGAGAGCGTGTTACCTCGGCGAGTGGCTGAGCGGCTGACCCACCAGCGAGCCGCCTGACCCGTAGGCCTTCTGACCCTGACTCCCATGCCTGTGCTACGCCCGTTTCGATTCCTGCTCCTGCTGCCCGTGATGGCCCTCGTCGTGGGCTGCGACTATTCTGTCAACAGCGAGGTCGGCCCGCCAGGCCCCCCCGGGCGCGACGGCGACAACGCCGACATCCAGGTCTTCACGGCCACCTTCGACGGCAGCGATCTCTTCGTGGACGAGGGCAGCCAGAGCGCCCGCGCCATCTTCCCCGTCGATGAACTCACCGAGGACATCGTCGAGTTCGGCGTGGTGCTCGCCTACGTCGACGGTGCCTTCTTGCGCGATGACGATGCAGGCGTGACGTGGGTCGCGCTCCCCATGACGACCGGGGAGAACGACGACGACGGAGACAACGAGGTCGACTTCACGATCACGTACAGCTATTCGTACGAGGTCGAGCGGTTCACGGTCGAGCTGTTTGCGTCGTCCCCGCTGGAGTGGAGCGAGCAAGGAGCGCTCGACCTCAAGATTGTGCTGCTCTCGGCAGGCCAGCGCAGCGTGCTGGCAAACGCCACCACGGTGCCGACCTACGAGACGCTAGTTCGCGACCTCGATCTTGAAACCGTGTCCGTGACGCCCCTGCAGGCGCGCTCGGTGGTCCAGGACGCCCTTGACTAGCACCCCCGCTCGGAGGACCGAGCACGCGTGGCGGCGACCCCTCTCGCCACCGCGCCTCCATCGGCCTTCCGCGCCGCCCTCCCTGTGCTGATCGGCTGAGCCGATCGGTAGGGCCCGGGGGCGGCGTTGTTGTGTCGACCTGTCGCGCCCAGTCGACCCGTCGTGCCCAGACTAGGAACAGCCTCCCAGACCTCCTGTACCATCCCGGCCTCGTCCTGCCTGCTGCCCATGCGCTGCCGTCCGTACCTGCTGCCTCCGCTCGTCTGCGTGCTCCTTGCGCTCACCGTGGTGCCCGTATCCGCGATCGCACAGGAGCGCCCCTTGCTCGAAGACGGGCTCTTCAAAGCCTACGCGAAGCGAGGCCTCG
>JBCDFF010000077.1:0-13312 GCA_039178415.1 Bacteroidota bacterium | reverse complement strand
GGGCGGGGCCCGCCGCGACGCGGGCTTCTCGATCTTCTACATGGGCATCAACATCGGCGCGATGGCGGGGCCGCTGCTCTGCGGCATCGTCGGGGAGGGCTTCAGCATCGGCGACTTCACGTACGCCGGCAACTGGCACCTGGGCTTCTCGCTCGCGGGCTTCGGGATGCTGCTCGGGCTGGTCCAGTATCGCCTCGGGGCGAAGCACCTCGACGGCGTGGGCGACGGCCCCACAGACACCCCGCCGAACACGCTCTCGCAGCGCGAGCGGTCGTTCTACCTCGCCTCGGCGGCGGCGGTGATCGCGCTGGGCCTTTTCGGCGCGCTGATGGCCTCGGGCGTCGTCGCGCTCTCGCTGGAGCAGATCGCGGCGAGCCTCGGCGGCGTCGTGGTGGCGCTCGTGGCGGTGTTCTTCGCCTACATCGTCTTCTTCGGCGGACACTCGGCGGAGGAGAAGAAGCGGCTCGGCGTAATCGCGTGGCTCTTCGTGCTGGCGGCGCTCTTCTGGAGCGGCTTCGAGCAGGCCAGCACGTCGCTCAACCTGTTCGCGCGCGACCTCACCGACCGCGACATCTTCGGCACGATCATTCCGGCGAGTACGCTCCAGCTCATCAACCCGCTCTTCATCGTCATCTTCGCGCCGATCTTCGGGAGCCTCTGGGTGTGGCTCTCGAAGCGCAACGCCAACCCGAGCATCCCGGTCAAGTTCGGGATGGGCCTCCTCGGGCTGTCGGTCGGCTTCTTCGTGCTCGCGTGGGGCTCGGCGAACGCCACGCCCGAGTCACCCGTGTCGCCATCGTGGCTCGTCGTGACCTACTTCTTCCATACGTGTGGCGAGTTGTGCCTGAGCCCCGTCGGCCTCTCGTCGATGACGAAGCTGGCCCCCAGGAACCGTGTTGGGCAGATGATGGGCGTCTGGTTCGTGGCAGCGGCGTTGGGCAACCTGATCGCAGGGCTCGTGGCGGGCCAGCTCGAAAACTTGCCGGCGAGCGAGCTCTTCAGCTCCGTGGCGATGTTTGTGGGCGGCGGCGGCGTGATCGCGCTGCTGGTGAGCCCCTTTGTGAAGCGTCTGATGGGCGACATCGAGTAGCGCTTGACGCGCTGTTCGCTTGACGCTGTTCCGGGGCGGTGCGAGGTTGGTCCTCCACCGCCCCGCTGTCTTGCACCGCTCCCGATGCCGTCCCCCACCCCGGTCCCCGTCCAGATTCTCCCCCACGGCGAGGGCCTCGCGCTCCCCGCCCATGCCACGCGGGACAGCGCGGGCCTCGACCTCCGCGCCGCCGTCCCCGAGGACGCACCGATGACGCTTGCACCGGGCGCGTTCGCGCTAGTACCAACAGGCCTGCAGATCGCACTTCCGCACGGCACGGAGGGCCAGGTACGCCCGCGCTCCGGGCTCGCCTTCAAGCACGGCGTGACGGTGCTCAACAGCCCAGGCACCATCGACGCCGACTACCGCGGTGAGGTGAACGTGCTCCTCATCAACCATGGCCCGCAGCCGTTCGTGGTCACCCGCGGCGAGCGCATCGCCCAACTCGTCGTGGCGCGGTATGAGCAGGTGCGGTTCGAGCCTACCGACGACCTCACGGCCACCGAGCGCGGAGCGGGCGGCTTCGGATCGACGGGCACCGGCTGAGCGCTCGCCGCCCCAGCGTCGCTCAGTCCTGCACCGCGTGGAACGATCGCGGGGAGCGGGCCGCGACGCGAAGCGCCGTGATGAGCGCGCGGGCTGGCCCGGAGAGCCCACGGTCTGCGGACGCCTCCCCGGCGCGCACGGCCTGCAGCAGGCTCGTCCCGAAGCGTTCCAACGGCCAGGCGGCGATGAGCGCCTCCGAGCGCGCACGCATCGCCTCCAAGTCGGCCTCGTGCGCGAGGTGGTGCATTCGGTCGGCGAGCGTCGCCACATCACCCGGGGCAAACGTGAACCCGTTGCCCCCGTTGTCTACGAGGTCTTCGGAGCACCCTGTCCCCGTGGACACGAGCACCGGCAGCCCGCAGGCCATCGCCTCATTGACCACGAGGCCCCATTGGTCCACAGTGGCGGTGTGGACGAGCGTGGAGGCGAGGGCGTAGTAGGCGGGCAGGTCTTCGATCTGCCGCCACCCGGCCAGGCTCACCGCCTCGATCTGCTCGTCCTGGATCAGCGCCTCGATCTCGGGCCGCAGGGTGCCATCTCCCAGCAGCACCAGCCGCCACGGCGCGACGCCCTCTCGACCGGCCCGTGCGCGGTAGCGTCCGTAGGCACGCAAGAGCGTGGGCCAGTCCTTACGAGCCATGAAACGACCGGAGGCGAAGAAGTAGGGCGTTGGGTCGCCGAGGCCGGGCAGCGTACGGGCTGGAGCCGGGTTGGCGCGGACGCGCGCGGACGCTTCCCGGAAGTACGCGTTGTCCACGACGCTGTAGCCGATGAAGATGCGCGCGGGGTCGATGCCGAGCTTGGCCGCGTAGCGCGCGCCGGGTGAGCCCGAGGCCTGCGCGGCGTCGAACTGGCTCACGAGGACGCGCTTGACAGCCTCTTTCCAGGCGACACGCGCGGCGTCGGTCTCCTTGCTCTCCGCCATGCAGACGGCGACGCGGCGGTTGTTGCGGCACCACGCGAGGGCGGCGCGGGCATCGGGCGTGCTGTAGCTGTGGATGTGGACGGCGTCGGGCTGGATGCAGTCGAGCGCTTCGGTCATGGCGCGGTGCATCCGCGCGGGTGCAATGGCGTCGTAGGATTCGCCCTGGAAGATGGTCACGCGCTCGTACGGCGTCGCCCCGTCCTCGATGCGCCAGGCGTAGGTGTCGCTCGTCGTTGCCGTCTCCAGCGCCACAACGTCGATGCCTGCAGCGCCGAGCACCTCGTGCGCGGCACGCAGGCGGTTGAGTTGGAGCGGCCCAAAGCGCGGCCAGTGGACGCAAACGCGGCGGACGGAACGCATGGAACAGAAGGAGGGGGGATAGTAGCGTACTGGACTACGCACGCTCACGGCCTACAGCGCCTACCTCGCGCATCGACGTGGGGCGACGCTGAGGGAGCAGCGGATGCAAACTAGCAGGTGCCAGCCGCGAGGAGGGCGTGTTCCCTTGACGATCATGCAAAGAACCCTCCGCATCAGACAAGGCTGCGGGGCACCAGCGGTGCGCCCTCGATTTGAGCGGTGCGCCGATGTGGTCGCCCCCTCCAACCCACGTCTCTTCCAAGTGTAGTTTCGTCCCCCTCCTGAGGGACCCTGCCCTCCCCCACCCATGCGTGTCTTGCCGTCACCGTTCCGTCTATGCCCTCTCTCGTCCAGGCGCTCACTAGCTACCGCCACATCATCTTCGAACACCCGTTGGGGCGGCGCAACAAGTGGAAGACGGTCGGGCGCATTGCCTCGTGGCAGATTGGAAGCCGTGTGCTCGGCGAGGCTGCGGTCCTTGACTTCGTGGAGGGCACTCGGATGGTGGTTCGACCCGGCATGGTCGGGCTGACGGTCAACTATTACGCCGGGCTCTACGAGTTCGAGGAAATGGGCTTCGTTCTCCATACGCTCCGTGAGGACGACCTCTTTGTCGACGTCGGGGCAAACGCGGGCTCCTTTACTGTGTTGGCTGGCGGCGTTGCGAGCGCGCGCTGCGTGAGCATAGAACCCGTCCCTGCAACGTTTGGAGCGCTGCGCACCAACGTCGCCCTGAATCACCTGCAGGGTCGCGTCGAGCTTCACAACGTGGGCATGGGCGCAGAAAACGGGAGGCTGCGCTTCTCTACGGAGGATGATGCGATGAACCGCGTTGTGCAGGGGGTCCACCCTGGGGAGCCAAGCGTGGAGGTTGCCGTGCGAACCCTCGATGGGCTCCTCGATGGGCGGACCCCGACCTGCCTTAAAATCGACGTGGAGGGTTGGGAAACGAAGGTGCTCGAAGGGGCTCCTCAACTGCTGGGGCAGGCGCACCCACTCGCCATCGTCATCGAGATGAATGGCAGCGGCTCGGCCTATGGGTTCAGTGACGCCTCCGTCGACCAACTCTTGCGAGCACACGGCCTGGTGCCCTGCAGCTACGATCCGTTGTCGCGCCTACTGACACCGGAGCCTGACACGTTCGGAGACAATCGCATTTACGTTCGAGAGCGTGCGTTCTTCCAAGCCCGCCTTGCAGACGCGCGGGCGTTCCACATCCATGGAACGGCGGTCTAGCGACGCGGTCGCGCTGTCTAGGAACACCGCTGGTAGGCTCTTCCCCTCTCGGATACCGCGCCCGCTCAGGCCTGCGTGGGGAAGGCTTCCGGGGCCTGCTTCTCGCGGACCCGCCTTTCCACATGCCAAAGCGCAACCGCCGTCACGAGTCCGTATACGATGAACAGGGACACGGCGGGTCCTATCAGCCCCAGCCGAGGCAACAGCTCGGCCATGAGAAGGACGCTGGCCACGGCCGCCGCCCCCGTCAGCCATGCTGCCACGTTGTGGTCATCGGCCGACATGAGCGCAAACATGAGCACGTAGGTGCTCGCCATGAGGGGGAAGAGCCAGCTCATACTTCTGAGCAGGTCCCCGGTCTCCTCGAAGCGCCCCTGGTCGATGAGACCAATCAGCCACGGGGCAGAGACGCTGAGCAGCGCAGCGATCGTGACCGACAGCACCATGAGGAGAAGCAGGGAGCGTCGAACTAGGTAGCGATATTCCTCCACCCGCCCGGCATGGAACAGTCCCGAGAGCCGAGCGAACGTGGTGACCACGAACACGAACGAGAGCGATTGGAGCGCTTCTAGGATGCGCTGTGCGCTGCCGTAGAGCCCGGCGGCCTCCTCGCCGAGCAAGGCTTCCGTGAGGACGGGTCCTGCGCTCAGTGGCACGGCGCTGAACACGAGCACGAGTCCGATGGGCCACGCTGCGCGCAACGTGTGGACCAGGAAGCGGACGTCTAGCGTGGACGGAGCGATGCGGGCATAGCGCACATGGACCCACCCCAGATTCAGGGCAAACACCAAGCACATGCCCAGCGCCATGCCCAGCAGGGTCGGCCCTGGCTGGCGCGTCGTCAGCAGCAGCGCCAACCCGCCCGTGATCACGATGAGCTTCTCGGCGATACTGAGCAGGGCCTCGTCGCGGAGCACTTCGGCCGCGCGGTAGAAGGCGCGGCAGTACTCCGTGAGCTGGAACGCAAGCCCATACAGGCACGCTGCGCCGAGCGAGAACCAGAACGACCTGGAGTAGCCCAACACCCAGGCAGCTATGACCACCCCGATGCCTGCGAGCAGGGCCAGTCCCACCCGCGCCACGAGGGTGTTGGTGAGCAGGGCTGAGCGCTGCGACTGGTCGCGCGCCAGGGCGCGCGTCGTGAAGTTAGTAGTGCCGAGGTCGCTCACCGTTGCAGCGAGCGTTGCCAGGGCAAGCGTCGCGGAGAAGATTCCGTAGGATGCCGGGCCGAGATACCGCATGCACGCGGCCGTGATGAACATGAACCACAGCGGCTTCACGACGACCTGCCCGAGCGCCACCCACCACGCATTTTTCCGTAGGCTGGGCGTCGACGTTGGTCCCCCCCTGGCCTGCGCCCCACGGTCTCCTACTGGCTCCCCGCTCTGCATGATGCTTAGCGCTGTCCGTACCGCCTTCTCACGGCGGCTGCGCGCTCATGTCGCAGAAACAGTCCGCTCGCCATCCCGGTGAGCAGGGCCACGAGCAGGATCGTGTCCATCGTCGTGAAGGACGCCATCGTGAGGTGCGCTGGCATCGCGGCTACGATCATCACGAGCGCTACGAAGGCACCAGTTTGCCAGATTGTGGACGACATCGGTGAGCGATACACGCTCCACGCACGCCACAGGGCGAGCGGCCAAATCCCCACGAAGAGCAAGAAACCAATCAGCCCAAACTTGTGCCAGAGCATCAGGTAGCTGTTGTGCGCGAACGTCTTCACCCACGTTGCCTTGAGGATGGCATCGTAGAACCCGTACTCAACGCCAAGCCCATACCCTGCGATGGGGTTCACCATGATCCGCTCCCAGATCGCTCTCGTCTCGAAGAAGCGGTTGAGAAACGAGATGTCTGCAGAGGCCGCCGTGCCGATGCTGAGGAAGCGGTTGGCTAGCCCGAACACGAGCAGGAAGAAGGCTTCCCCGAACAGGAGGTACGCCGCGGCGCTTCCCAGCACAAGCAGGAGTGCCGAGGAGCCTAGCAGAAACCGCTTTCGCTCCCGGTTAGCTAGGAGGAACACGAGCAGCAGCGCCAGCACGAAGGCCGCGTAGTAGGCCCGGTACCCGGTGAGGAGCAGCCCAACGGTGAAAACGCCTCCCAGCGATGCCATCAGGATGCGGTATCTCAACGTCGTCACGGTCACAGAAGCAATGACGCACGTGACGGCGCCCGCGAACAGCTGCGCCTCATTGACCGGTACCCTGCCGTTGGCGATCTCCCAGGCATAGCTGGCGTCGTTGAAGGCTGCGCTGAGCGTGATCACATTGCGCACGACGGCTGCGAGCGCAAAAAACGCGAACGCGGACAGGATCAGGTAAACGCCCCGCCGGTCTCGATCGCATAGGTCTCTGACCGGGAAGTAGAGCGAGAGCAGGCTGAAATTGAACGCTTCGCTGAAGGCCATCGCCGGGGACGCCCCGAACGCGATGCCCAGCACGGCGGCCACCGGCACGAGTGCCAGGAACGCTAGGACCGTCTTATCGATCAGGTCGAACCGCATGCCTTCGTCCAGCCGCCTCGGCAGTTGGGTCGTGACCCAGTAGCCCATGTACGAGAGGTACAGAAGGCCAAACACGACCTCGGTCGGCTGAATACCCTCCTCGAAGCTGGCAGACATGCCGAACGACACGATGACCGCCCCGAAAAACACGAGAGGGTGGCGTACGAGTTGCGTGGCTCCCAGGGCGATGAGGGGGACCGTCCAGGCCACGTAGACCAGGTCTGGATCGATCGCACAGGCAAGGGCTAGCAGCGCGATCCCACCGGTGAAGCCAGCCCAGAGCACGCGCTCCGAGCGAGGCAAGCTCGGATTTTCAGCCATGGGTAGGGAGGAGAATGGGAATCAACTCGCAGCTTGGATGCGGCGCTGAATGTGATCCCCGTGCCTGCGCACCCAGTCGCGAACCAGCAGAAAACACACGGCCAGCAGGAAGACCGAGAACGTCATGGCAATCACGACGAGCGCCCGCTTCGGCTTTGCCTTGCGCTCCGGCGGGTAGGCCTGGTCGAGGACCTGGACCGCCACCTTGCTCCGCTCTTCTTGAAAGCGAGCCTGCTCGTAGAGCGGACGGGTCACTTCGAGAATCTTCGCTTGGATGAGGAGATCCTGGTAGATCCGAGCATACTCGTTGGCTGCGGCCGGGAGGTCGTCCATAGCCACGGGCATAATCCGGTCAGCACCGCCGAGCAGTGCAGCCTCTTTGCGACGGGATGCCGCGACAATCTCCTGGGCCGCCACGACCTGCGGGTTGTCTGCACCGTACTGCTGACGCAACGCCTCATACTCGATCTCACTCCGAATAGCCTCGGCGCGCTGTGCCGCGAAGCTCTCCAGAAAGGCCTCCGCCATCGTCGGCAGTTCGATCATGCCCGTCTCTTCCTGGAACTCCTGCATGGAGTTTCGCAGGGAGTCCATCTCAGCCACCGCTTCGTCGTAGCGGTTCTCGATAAACGAGCGGTAGCGCGCCGCGTCCTCCGTCTCGAGCTCGCTGTTGATCTCGTTGAGCTGAGCCACGAGAAAGTTGGCCATGGCAGCCGCTCGCTCAGGACTCCGGTCTAGCACGTTGACCGAGAGGAATTCGTACTCCAGATCCACGACAAAGTCGACGCGTTGGCCAAACTCCCTCGCCGTCAGGTAGTTAGCGTACGTCTTCCCCTCGTTCTCGTAGACCCGGATCAGATCGAATTCCTCGATGGTGTTGCTGACGACCCGGTCGCTGGTGAGAATGGCGAGGTAGCGGCTGTAGTCCCCGCTTCCGCCCCCAATCAGCGACGACGCGATGGGCGAGAGGTCACCGATGAGCGAGGTGAGCCCGCCCCCCAGGGGCGACGAAGGCAACAGCACACGCGTGCTTCCCTCGTACCACTTGGGAAGCAGGAGACTGACGACCACGCTGGAGACGGCAGCCAGCACAACGGCAGCCACCAAGAAGCGCCGGTGGCCCCATAGAACGCCCAGCGCGTGCCAGGCGGATGCGGAATCCGGCGCTAGCGGCAGATCTAAGGACTCGCCGTACTCCGGCCGGTCATGTACTCGTGGCCTGCGTTCTGTCTGGAGGGCCATGGCAGTTCAGAGACGATTCAGTAGGCAAACCAGAGGGTGTCAGCACGCCGGTCCGACGACGTTGCGAGCAGCCCCGTGAATCGCACGGACGGACTCTCGCAGGGTGCCCCCTCGATTCAGTTGTTGGTGTTGTTGATGACGAGGAGGATCGTCGCAACGGTGGACACGGCGGCGAGCGTCGTCTGCACGACTTGCAAGGCGAAGCTGCGCCGGTCGCGCGTCTCCTGTCGGTCAAGCTGTTCGAGTTGGATGGCGAGCTGCTGCTGGGCCTCCGTCGCCGGTCGCGGGTCGCGATCGACGAAGACGCGGTCGCCGGGTAGGATCGTCGCCTCGCGCGCGCTCACCACCTCGCCCGAGGCCCCATTGATCACGTAGACCTCGCGCGCTTCCTCGCCGGCACCGCCCGCACTCTCGACGTAGTAGGAGGCCGCTGCCCCCGTCACGAACGGAACGAATCCAGGCCGTCGTACGGCACCGAGCACCTGCACCGCAGCGTCGCCCGAGGGCACGAGGAGTCGATCTCCGTCGCGCAGCAGGAGCGGCGCGGCGTCCTCGGTGAGCATCTCGGCGCTGAGCGGAATGCGCTGAAACTGGAAGAGGTCACTCGCGAGAGTTTCGAGGCTGAAGTAGCCGAGCGCGCCGAGCCGCGCGGTCTCGGTGAGGGTGTAGAGCATCGCGGGATCGGTCTCAGGGGCACGCTCCAGGACCGCGAGGCGCGGCATCGCCTCAGGGTGGAACCCTCCTGCCATGGCTAGCAGGTCTTGCACGCTTGTCTGGCCGATCCGGATCGGGTAGGTGCCCGGGTAGAGCAGCGCGCCGACCGCGTCAGCGCTCCCTGCGGTGATGTCCTGGGACACGAAGTAGACCTGCGCCCGGCGCTGCACACGCGGGCTCTCCGCGCTGGGATGCAGCGTGGACGCGTCGAGGGTGACGGTTTCAGGCCGCCCCTGGTCGTCGAGTTGGGTGAGGCGGATGGCCTGCACCTGATCGAGCGCGCCCGGGCCGAGCGCCACTTCGGCGAGGTCACGCACGGTGTCGCCAGCACGATGATCGTGGACCTGGCTCTCGATGAGATCCCCATCGACATGCACACCCTCCACGTTGGGAGCAAACAGGGAGAGGTGGACGGCGTCGCCGTCGCGGAGGTACGGGTTGTGACGCGTGTCGCCGGTGGCGTAGTAGCGCATCAGGTCGACGCGGCTCCGGGTGCCGTCGCGGTGCACAACGAGCACGTTGCGCAGAGCGGGCAGCGCGTCGTCCGGCGACTCCAGCAGCGAACTCCCAAACCGCTCGTCCTCGACCGGCGCCGTCTCGATCTCGGCAGTCATGTTGGCCGGCACCTGAATGAAGGTCGTCCCCTCGCGCAGCCCCGCCTGGTTGCGCAGCGCCAGCGGCGACAGGTTGTCGAGCGCAGCCTTGAGAGCGTCCTCCACGCGCGCGATAGGCCCTACGAGCCACCGCCCTGGCTCGGGGACTGCCCCGGAGACATGCACGAAGAACTGACGCGGGGTGCTCAGCGTGACGTTCGTCGGCACGTTGCGGTAGGCTCGCTGCAACGCCTCGCGCACCTCGGCCTGGACAGTGGCTAGCGCCTTGCCGTCCACATTGAACGCGCCGAGGTCAGGGAACACGAGCAGCCCGTCGGCGGACACGGTGGCGGTCTGCACCACAGGAATGCCGCCGCCGACGGTCGCCGTGAAGACGTCGCCGGGACCGACGACATACGCCGCGGGGTCGATGGCCCCTTCGAGCGCGACCGGAGCCGCTCCCCCGGCCGCCCGTGCGGCTACCTGCTGCGCCAGTTGGTCCCGAAGGTTTCCTTCGATGCCTTGCGCCCGCGCTTCGAGACCTACGAGGCCCACCGCCAGACCAATCAACGCCATCGCGATCCACCGCACACGACGGCGGCTACGGTGAACGAACACTTTCATAAGCGATCGGAGTGACCTCAGAAGGGTGGTGGGGGAGCAAGGGCGGGAATCTACCGTCCGACTTTGTGGGGCGCAAACCGTCCGCAGAAAACCCATGGAGCCGCCTAGCGTCACGGCCTGCGGTCTCCCACAAGGGTCCGCTCGAACAGGGCCAGGGCCCGGGCGACGGCTTGGTCCATGTTGTAATACTTATAGTCAGCAAGACGCCCTGCGAAGGTCACAGACGGGAGGCACGCTGCCTCTGCCGCGTACTTCAGGTACCGCGTGCGGTTAGCCGCCGCAGGAACGGGGTAGTAGGGTTCGTTCGTGCCCCGTTCGTAGGCCTCCGGAAACTCGCGGGCGACGGTCGTGCCCTCGACACGCTGGCCCGTGGCGTGCTTGAACTCGGTGACCCGGGTGAAGGGCACGTCCAGCGAAGGGTGGTTGACCTGCGCGGCAGGCTGGGCAAATCCGCGTGCCCCCTGCTCGCCTGTCAAGGCGCTAGCCGGGATGTGCTCGAACTGAAACCGGAGACTCCGGTAGGGAAGCGACCCGTGGGCGTCGTCGAAAAACGCGTCGATGGGGCCGGTGTAAATCAGGCGGTCGAAGCGCACCGTGTCGCGGGCGTCTTCAAAGGCAACGCCGGTTTCCAGATCGATGCTGGGGTGGTCGAGGATGCGCGCGACGAGGGCCGTGTAGCCGTCACGTGGGAGCGCCTGGTGGTGGTCGAGAAAGTAGCGGTCGTCGTGGCTGAGGCGGACGGGAACGCGCGCCGTCACGTGCGCGCCGAGCGCCTCGGGCGGGCACCCCCAGTGCTTGAGCGTGTAGCCATAGAAGACGCGCTCGTAGACGAACTCGGCCAGCCCCTGCAGGTCGGCATCGGCGGTGTCGCGCAGCTTCAGGATCGGCACGTTGGCGTCGGCACCGTACGTTGCCAGGAGGCGCGCTTCGAGGCGCTCTGCCTGGCGCTGGGGATAGAGCGCGTGCAGCGTGGTGAGGTTGAACGGCACCGGGACGAGCCGTTCGACGCCGCTGTGGTCGGCGATGCGGCCAAGGACGCGGTGTTCGTAGGGATGCCACGCCGTGAACTGCGAGAGGTAGCGGACGACTGTCTCGCTGTTGGTGTGGAAGAGGTGCGGGCCGTAGCGGTGGACGCGTACGCCGTGCTCGTCGTCCTCGTCGTAGACGTTACCCCCGAGGTGCGCGCGTCGGTCGATGACGAGCACGCGCTTGCCGAGCTGCGACGCCAGCCGCTCGGCGAGCACGCTGCCGGTCAGGCCAGCGCCCACAATGAGGTAGTCGTAGCGGCGCACGCGGGGGTCGAGGGTCGAGGGTCGAGGGTCGAGGGTCGAGGGTCGAGAAGGTGCGCGGGCGCGACGGCTGCGTCAAGGGCGACGGCGATTCCTCCCCCGGTCTTCGCGTGTGGCGGGGCGGCGGTGAACGGGGCGGCGGTGAACGATGCCGCCGCACCACGCCTGTCAAGCGATTGCGCCTCGCTGGACCATGTTTCGGCGGCCTCTTCTGCTCCTCCCCCCTATCCCCTCACGTTTGCGATTCCCGATCTTTCGGCGTCCCACCTGCCCCCCTTCGCCTCCGTGCTCGCCTGCCACCCTCCTGCCAAGCTCAACCTCGGGCTGCACGTGCTGCGTCGCCGCGCTGACGGCTACCATGACATCGAGACGGTGCTGCTTCCCATCGGCTGGTGCGACACCCTCACGGCGGAGCGTGCCGACAGCGGCACCGTCACGCTGACCTGCTCCGAGCCCGCACTGCCCACCGACGGGCGCAACCTCGTCGTTCGCGCGGCGCACGCCCTGCAGGCCTGGGCGTCCGATCACGCGTTCGACCCGTGGACGCTCGGCGCGCGCCTGCACCTCACGAAGGCGATCCCCTTCGGCGCGGGCCTCGGCGGTGGCTCCTCCGACGCGGCGCACGCACTGAGGCTGCTCAACGACCTCTGGGACCTTGGCGCGACGACCGCCGACCTCCACCCGCTTGCGGCGAAGCTAGGCGCGGACGTCCCGTTTTTTCTCTACGACGCTCCCATGCTCGCCACGGAGACGGGCACCACGCTCGCTCCGTTCGGAGAGGGCGACGCGCCCTACCGGTGCCCCTTTTCGCTCGTGGTGGCCATGCCCGACGTGCAGGTGGCGACCGCGCATGCATACGGCCTCGTTACGCCCTCCGGGGCGCATCGCCCTGACCTCGCCGACCTCGTGCGTTCAAACGATCTCGACGGCTGGCGGCGGAACCTCACGAACGACTTCGAGGCCCCGATCCTCGCCCGGTCACCGGCCATCGCCGCGGCCAAGCAAGCGCTGCTCGACGCCGGCGCAGGCTATGCTGCGATGACTGGCTCTGGCGCAGCCGTTTTCGGCGCGTTCGAGGACGACGTAGCTGCCGTGGCTGCCGCCGAGACACTGCGCGCGTCCGCGCATCGCGTATGGTGGTCGACAGCACCCTGAGCGGCCGACTCCGGGCGATGCTCCCACTGCGTCCGGGTGTACCGCCGCGTTCGGGTGTACCGCCGCGTCTGGGCATACCGCCGCGTGCGGATCGGATCTCGCCCCTGCTCGCTGAGGTCACGGTGGGAGGCTCAGGCCGTTCTTCTCCCTTCGAACTTCCGCCCTTCTCCGTCGCCCTTCACACGGCGTTCGTGTGGCGCGGGCACGACCTCCACGCGGAATTGCGTTTCGAGGGCGCAGGCGTCGGTTATCTTCGACGCGCTGTGCTGTTTAGGCCTGCTCCGCTCTGGAGGCGCGCTCGTCGCCGCGCCCGCATCCCCCGGTGTCCGAACTCCTCGCCCCCGCTATGTCTGGCAAGCTCATCGACCGGCTCGTCGCCGCAGGCGTCTTCCTCGTCGCGCTCGTGCTCTACCTGCTCACCGTCGCCCCGACGGCGTCGTTCTGGGACTCGGGCGAGTTCATCGCCATCGCGCACGGGCTGCAGGTGTCGCACCCACCCGGCGCGCCGTTCTACATGCTCGTGGGCCGGTTCTTCTCGATGGTGTTCGCGCCGATCCTGGACCTGTTCATGGACACGCGGCACATCGCGCTGGCGGTGAACCTGGTCAGTGTGGTCGCGAGCGCGCTCACGATCCTGCTCACGCACCTCGTGATCGTGCGGTTGGCGCGCATCTGGAAGGGCCACCCGGACAACTGGACGCCGGGGCAGCGCCTCGG
>JBCDFF010000076.1:0-13331 GCA_039178415.1 Bacteroidota bacterium | reverse complement strand
TCGACAACAACGCGCCCCCGTCAGCCTCAGCCGACGGGGGCGCAGTATGCTTGGCGCGGTGGAGCCTAGCGCAGCACCGAGAGGCGCTTCGTCACAACGGTCGCCCCGGTCTCAACGCGCAACACGTAGAGCCCGCTGGCAAGGGCGTGGCCCTCTAGCTGGGCGGCATGCCAGCCGGCTTCGTGCATCCCGTCGGCCAGGACCGCGACTTCACGGCCCAGCGCGTCGTACACGACCACGCGCACCGCGCTAGCAGCGTCCAGCCCGAAGCGCACGGTGGTAGCTCCACGCGTCGGGTTCGGGAACGCCTCCACACGGACGCCTTCGGGCACGGCAGCGCTCGCCGCCACCGGAGCTTGGGTGAAGGGTGGCCCGCTAATCCCATAGGTGCTGAAGAGCTCGCCCTCCATCGCTCCGCGCTCGGCCGTCGAGAGGGCGGCGTTCCACTGGCGTAGCTCGGCCACGAAGCCCCGGTAGCGGCTGCCGGTGGTACCGCCACCGATGTCGGAGAACCGCGAGGTGCCCCCCACGCCGCCGATCGTCGAGAACTCGCCGCGAGCGCGTTGGAGCTGACCGGCCCCGCTCTGCGAGCCCATGGCCACGCCGTCGAGCCACCCGGCGAACGTTCCGGCGTTGCTGTCGAGCGTGAACGTGAGCACGTGGGGCGTCTGCACAGACACGGGCGTCGAGAGCCAGAGCGGCCCCCACACGGCACCGCGCAGGTTCCACGCGCCGACCCAGAGCGTGCCGTTGTGGATGTAGGCGATCTGCCCGCGCTCGTCTGAGCCTTGCTCAAAGATGACTTGCCGCGCGTTCACGTCGGCGGAGGTGCGGATGACGAGCGTCGTGGTCTTCTCAGGGTAGGGGCCGAGGTCGATCAGCGAGTCGGCGGCCGGAAGCGTCAGGAACGTCTTGGTGTTGAAGAAGACGGCGGGCTGGTCGGCCAGCGGCGCCACGGGATCCCGCAGGACCGGCTGGCGACGTGCCTTGACGGCCGTGGCATCGAAGCTGTTGCCAGAGAGGTCAGCCCAGGTGCCTACGCGGTCGAGTTCGCCGAGCCCGTTGCCCGTCAGCGTAGTGCCGCGGAGGTCGAGGACTGCCTGCGGGTAGCTCGCGCCGCCGTTCACGTTCACCGTCACAGGCACCGTGTCGTAGGTGTTGCCCGTGTCGCTCGAGATGAGCGTCACCCAGCCGGTGTAGGTCTGGCCCGCCACGAAGTTGGTGCCGTCAATCGTCACGTCGAGCGCCGAGGGCGCGCCGCTCTCAGTGACGCCGTAGCTGCGATCCACCGAAAGCCACGACGTGGCGGGGGTGAACTCCACGGCGAAGTTGTCGTCCACGAAGCCTCCCTCCCTGTAGTCGAGCAGCACCGCCTTGGTGCCGTCGAGGTTTTCCAGGCCGACCGTCGTGCCCGTGAAGTCGTTGCTGACGCCCTCCATGCTCTGGTACTGGAAGAGGATGCGCCCGTCCTGGTAGAGCACCATCTGGAAGGTGTTCGTCTGGGCAGTCGCCCAGCGGTAGGTGCTCGACCACTGGATGACGAAGCGGCCATCGCCCAGGTCTTCCGAGTAGGTCTCGCCCCCGAACGGCGCGAAGGTGAGGAGGTCGTCCCAGTAGGGCGCGATCAGGCCATCGGGTTCGTTGACCGAGGGGAAGGCGCTGGAGGTACGCGTACAGCTATCGAGGCTCGAGTTGAACGAGACGTAGCCGTTGTTGCTCACGCGCACCGTCGACTGTGCCGATCCGAAGAACGGGAAGCTGAAGGGGAGGGTGAGGTTGGCGAAGCTCTCGTCGTCGGTGGGATAGTTTTCGAAGCACGAGCTTGTCGCAAAGGGCACAGGGGTCCCGGTCGTTGCGATGTCGATGAAGCTGTAGGTGAGGCTCGGGTCGTCGCTCGTGACGTAGGTATAGGTGCCGCTGCCCGAGCCGGCACCGTCGGCCTGGCTGGTCCCGGCTTCCCAGTAGAGGCTGCCCGCCCCGCCGTTGGAGATGGTCAGGGTCTCCGTCGTGCTTGCCCCCGCGTCGAGGCTGACCGTGATGGGGCCGCTGGTGTTGAGCGTAGACGAGACTGCGCTGCCTTTGAAGCTCGCCATCTCGTCGGCGCGCTGGTTCAGAACGCGGGCGTTGTTGCTCCGGGTCTCATCCCCGAGCGCTACGCCGCCAAACGTCTCGCTCGGCGTCGAGAAGCGCTGGAGACGGGAGCAGAAACCGCCGGGGCACGAGCCGCTGTTGTAGGAGAGGATGGTCCGCCAGTCGTCAGCGACGTTGAGCAGGCCGTGCGCGTAGGCATACGGCGCGAGGTTCGGGTCCTCCTCCTTGTTGTGGCGCATCCCGATGTTGTGCCCGATCTCGTGGCCGAAGGTGTAGTTGCCCGTGGCGCAGTTCTGCGCGGTGACGCTGAAGGCGCGGCTCACGGATGCCGTCAGCCACGCGACGCCGCAAGAGCCGCCGCTTGCGCGTAGCAGCACGGCAAAGTCGCCGTCGTAGGTGTCGCGAAGGGCTTCGATGCCGTCGAACTTGGGATTGCTGCCGCCCTCGAAGGTGAAGTCGTTGAGGTCCTGGCTGAAGCTGGTCGAGTTGTCGTCGGCCGTCTCGTAGACGTGGTTGAGCGAGAGGCGAGCGAGGATCCCCGAGGCTGCGAAGGCTGCGTTCGTCTCGTCCACGGCGAGCTGGGCGATCGCTTCGATGTTGGCGGTGCCGCCGACCTGGTTCTTCGCCGACGGCGTGTAGCCCACGACGACGCCGAGCGTCGGCGCAACGCTGCGCGAAGTGAGTGCGCCTGCTGCGTCACGGCGCTCCGAGGTAGCCGGCGCAGACCGGTGGACGTGCGGGGTGCCTTCCGGGTCATGGTCGGCGTGCGCATGGTCTGAGTGCTCTACGATCGACGCGTAGTCCTCGCCGTGATCGGGAGGGAACGCGCCCTCGTCGATGCGGAGGAGGGTGTGGAGCCCGCCGCCCAAAGCGCGGAGGCTAAAGAGGCCCTCCGGCGTCCGTAGCGTGCCCGTAACGCGGTCTCCTCGCACAACGAGGACTGCCGTGGTGCGAAGCTCGTCGGCACCGGTGCCAAACCAGGAGTAGTCGCCTGCGGTCCGCTCTTCAATCCGGTCGAGGGCATACGCCGCGTCGAGGAAGCCCGGCACCCGTGAGCGCATGTTGGCAGCCGAGCGAAGTACGGCCGTGTCCACATAAACTAGCGTTTGCGAGGCGACGGTCGGCTCTGCAGCTAGCACGTCGAGGGTGCTGGCTTGCTCGGCCGACAGCGCGGTGCGGGCCATCGAAGCGGGTTGCAGAAAATCGGCCTGGGCGAATGCCGTGATGGGGGCCATCAAGGCAAACAACAGAAGCGTGCGCATGGGGGAAGGTGTGTGCGTGGGGAATCGTGGCAGTCTGGCGTGCCTACGGGGTACAAAAAATATCCAGCATGCCAGGGAAAAATGAGGAGGCTCAGGGGGAAAGCCCCATTGCTCGCGAGTATCGGCCAGCCGTGGCACAAGTCAAGCGTCGTTCTGGGGAAATGCGCAGCGTGAAGAGGTGCCGCGGCGGTGGGGAGATGCGCCGAGCTTGACGAAAGCGTAACCTGGTCGGCCAAACTCAAAGGGGAGACAGCGCATTGGTTCGGGTCTCCCTCGCATGCTCTCTGCCCCGTATGTCCGACACCCAGACGCCGCTGCGCGTATTCGACCGCGAGCTTTCGTGGCTCCAGTTCAACGCCCGCGTGCTGCAGGAAGCCGAAGACGCGCGCACCCCGCTCTTCGATCGGCTGTTTTTCCTCGCGGTGTGGTCGTCCAACCTGGACGAGTTCTTCCGGGTGCGCGTCGCGTCACTGCGTACGCGGCTGCGGCTCGGCGCCTCGGCAGGGCGCGGGCACGAGGGCGACGACCCCGCCCGTGTGCTGCGGGCGATCTACGCACGGGTGACCGAGCAGCAGGACCGCTTCGGGCGGATCCTGCGCGGGGCGCTGCTGCCCGCACTCGAAGCGGAAGGCATCGCCCTGTTGTCCGAGCGGCACCTCTCTGAGCGACAGCGCGCCTTTGTGGAAGCGTACGTCGCCGAACACGTCCGGTCGCAGCTTTCGCCGGTCGTGCTACCTCTGCACCCCGTCGGTGGCGATGGTGCGGAGCCGACTGGGCCCGCCGCCGCGCCGTTCCTACTCAACAACCGGCTCTACCTCGTCGTGGAGCTCTGGCCGCGCAAAGACGAAGGCCGGTCCCGGCCGGGGGGGCAGTCCGGCCCGAGCTACGGGCTCGTGGACGTCCCAAGCCCGCCGCTAAACCGGTTCGTAGTCTTGCCGACTGATCCCGCCGCCGACAGCGCGTTGGCACGAGCACCGCACCCTGTCCTCTTCCTCGACGACGCCGTGCGGACGGTCCTCCCAGACCTGTTCCCCGGGTTCGAAGCAGGGGCAGCCTACGCGATCAAGCTCTCCCGGGATGCCGAACTGATCTACCGGGACAGCCACGACGCCTTCGACGAAGACGAGGCGGTGTTTCGCCAGCAAGTCGAGGAGGCGCTCGCGCAGCGCGACCGGGGCATCCCGTCGCGGTTCCTCTACGACGCCCAGGCACCGTTCGGGCTGCTCGCCGCTCTCAAGACGTGCTTTGGGCTGGAGGACGAAGACCTCGTGCCGGGAGGGCGGACACACAACCTCTCCGACTTCGCCGACTTCCCGCGGTTCGGGCGCGACGACCTCCGGTTTCCACCACAGTCGCCGCTAGCACACCCTACGCTCTCCGCGGCGCCGTCGATTCTGGCGGCCGTGCGCGAGCGCGATCACCTGATCCACCCGCCGTACCAGTCGTTCCAGCCGGTGGTACGCTTCGTGGAGGAAGCGGCGGCCGACCCCGATGTGACCGATCTCTGGATCACGCTCTACCGCGCTGCCGACGACTCCGCGATGGTGCAGGCCCTCCTGCGTGCCGCCGAGCAGGGCAAGCGCGTCCACGCCTGCATCGAGATCATGGCGCGCTTCGACGAGGCACCCAACCTCAAATGGGCCGCGGCCCTGGAGGCCGCCGGGGCGACGGTGCGCTATTCCTACCCGGGCTTGAAGGTGCACGCTAAGCTGATGCTGGCGGCCCGGCGCGAGCAGGGAGCCACGCGGCACTATGCCTACCTCGGGACGGGCAACCTCAACGAGAAGACGGCCCGCGTCTACGCCGACCACGGGCTCCTCACCGCCGATCCTCGCCTCACCGACGACGTGCGCAAGGTCTTCGGCTTCTTGATGCACGAACGCGGCTACGCCTCGCCGACCTACGACCATGTGCTCGTCGCCCCCACGACGCTGCGGTCGGGCTTCGAAGCGCTCATCGCCGACGAGATTGCGGAGGCGCGAGCAGGGCGACGCGGACACATGGTGCTGAAGATGAACGCGCTCGAAGACGCCGCGATGGTCGAGCGGCTCTACGAGGCCAGCCAAGCAGGCGTGGACGTCGAACTGATCTGCCGAGGCCTCTGCGTAGCGCGCCCCGGCGTGCCCGGCCTCAGCGAGCACGTCCAGGCGCGAAGCATCGTGGGGCGCTACCTCGAACACGCGCGCGTCTACGACTTCTTCCACGGCGGCGAGCGCAGGCTCTACCTGTCGTCCGCGGACTGGATGCACCGGAATCTCAGCCGCCGCGTCGAGGTCGCCTTCCCGATTCTGGACGCCGACTGCCAGGCCGAACTGCGGACGCTCTTGGAGTTCCAGCGGCAGGATACCGAAAAGGCCCGCGTTCTCGATGCCGCGCAGCGCAACCGTTTCGTCCCGAAGGGCGACCAGGCTCCGGTCGATGCGCAGAGGGAGACCTACCGGTGGCTCAAGGCGAAGCTCGACTAACCCTGGCGGGGTGCTCGTCGTCCGTGCGTCGGAAACGGTGAGGGGTGTCTAGAGATCGAGTACCTTGCGCGGCTGACTTCGCGTGTCCCCGTTCACGGATCGTCCCCCACGCCATCGATGTCGACTGAGTTTGATGCGCCTTCTCCCGTAGCGGATGCCGACGCGGCCTCGGCGGGCAAGCGCCGCAGTCCGTGGTGGTGGGTGCCGAGCCTCTACTACGCCGAGGGCCTGCCCTACATCGTCGTGATGGTCGTGTCGGTCATCATGTACAAGCGGCTCGGTATCTCGAACACCGAGATCGCGTTCTACACGTCGTGGCTCTCCCTCCCGTGGGTCATCAAGCCCTTTTGGAGCCCGCTCGTGGACGTGCTCAAGACGAAGCGCTTCTGGACGGTCCTAATGCAGCTCTTCATCGGGGCAGGGCTCGCGGGTGTGGCGCTCACGCTGCCGATGGACGCCTTCTTCCAGTACACGCTGGCGTTCCTCTGGCTGCTTGCCTTCGCCTCCGCGACGCACGACATCGCGGCCGATGGCTTCTACTTGCTCGCGCTCGACGAGGGCGACCAAGCCTGGTTCATCGGCATCCGCAGCACGTTCTACCGCGCGGCGATGATCACGGGGCAGGGGCTGCTCATCATCCTGGCAGGCGTTCTCGAAGGCGCGACCGGCCTCCCGCCCGTCGAGGTCGGCGTGGAGGCTACTACGAGCGCTGCGGTTGTGACGCCCTACACGCCCCCGCAGGCGGGCAGCGACGCCGTCCAACTCGTCCCGACGACGGACGCGCTTTCGCTCCAGATCACGCCCCTGCCTCCGGACTCCGCGGCGGCCGTTATCGCAGCGGCGAAGGCGTCGAACGTGGCGGCGGGCTTCTACGCGGACGAGTCTGCGCGAGGAACCAACGAGGCAGGCGAGGCCGGGGCCCCGACGTGGTGGCAGCGGACGGTCGTGTTGCCCCTGGAGTCGCTCATCACCACCTACTTCGGCCCTGACGAGGTCACCGGAGACGCCGCAGCAGGCAACGTGGCGGTGCTCGGCTTGACGCTCTCGGCACCGCTGCCTGACGGAGAGACGGCGGTCGTCAATCTCCGGCAGACCGGCGATGCGAACATCAAGCTGGTCGAGGGTGCCCGGCTGGAGTTCACCGCCGAAAACTGGGACACCCCCGCCCACGTCGTCGTCCAGCTCGACCCCAAGCTCGACAGGCCCGCCACGGGCACCATCGAGGTCCTCTCGGGCAACCTGCCGCTCGCCTGGTCCATCACGTTCTTCGTGCTGACGGGGCTCTTCCTGGCGCTGTGGTGCTGGCACCAGGCCGTGCTCCCGCGTCCAGCCTCGGACCGCCCCGCGAGCGAGAGCAGCGGTGCGGCGGGGCTGGTGCAGTACCTCGGCTTTCTCGCTGTGTTCATCCCGCTGCTGTTCGCGCTCATCGTGCCGATGGTGGTCTACGGGCTACTGCGTCCACGCGGCCGAGCGCCATGGGGGGCCCTCTTCGCCAGGCTGCCCTTTGCGAGCACCCCGTTTGCGGAGACGATCGTCTCGTTTTTCCTGAAGCCCGAGATCAGTCTCGCGGTCGCGTTCTTGCTATTCTACCGTTTCGCCGAGGCGCAACTCGTCAAGCTCGCGGGTCCCTTCCTGCTCGACAGCGCCGAAGCGGGCGGCCTCGCGCTCACGACCGGCGAGGTGGGCTTCGTCTACGGGACGGTGGGACTGCTCTGTCTCACCCTGGGTGGCATCGTCGGAGGGGTCCTCGCTGCGCGCGACGGCCTCAAGCGCTGGTTCTGGCCGATGGTGATCGCGATTAACCTCCCGAACGCCGTCTATCTCTTCCTGGCCGTCGCGCGGCCCGACAGCTTCCTCGTCATCAATGCAGCCGTCGGCGTCGAGCAGTTTGGGTATGGCTTCGGGTTCACGGCGTTCTTGCTCTACCTGATCTACGTCGCCGAGGGCGCGCACAAGACCGCGCACTACGCCATCGGCACGGGCCTCATGGCGCTCGGGATGATGATCCCGGGCATGTTCAGCGGGTGGCTGCAGGAGCTCATCGGGTACGAGGAGTTCTTCGTGTGGGTGCTGATCGCCACGATCCCCAGCTTCCTCGTCGCGGCGCTGATCCGTGTGCCAGCAACGTTTGGGAAGAAGACCGGTAGCATGGCCGGCGCTGAATGATGCCGAGAGGTGTTCTGCCATGCGACGCGCGACCTCGGGGTGGCGTAGATGATTCTGCTGCTACCTTGGTGATGCACGCACCTCTGACGGTTTCCGATGCTTGCTCCGCTAGACGACGACGCCCGCACCTGGGTTGACGCCACGCTTCGCCGCCTCACCCTGCCTGAGCAGGTAGGGCAACTCCTCATGCCGTGGCTCCTCGGCGGCTTCACGGCGCGCGACTCCAAAGCGTTCGAGTGCCTCGCGCGTTGGGTCCGTGAGGAGGGCGTCGGGGGCCTGCTCGTTTCGGTCGGCACGCCTCACAGCTACGCCGCGCTCACCAATGCTGCCCAGACGCTCGCCAACGTGCCGCTGCTCGTCGCTTCCGACATGGAAAACGGCACCGGCATGCGTCTCGCTCGGAACTATGCGCTGCCCTACGTGCTGCCGCTCGGAGGGGGCACGCTCTTTCCTCCCATGATGGGACTCGGGGCGATCTCGAAGGACGCGGAGACCGCGGTTGAGGCGATGGCAACGGCGCTCGCGCGCGAGGCCAGGGCCGTCGGAGTGCACATGACCTTCGGCCCCGTCGCCGACGTGAACGTGAACCCGGCCAACCCGATCATCAGCACGCGTTCGTTTGGGGAGGAGCCCGCCACGGTCGGGCGCCTCGCGGCGGCGTATGTACGCGGTGCCCACAGCGAGGGCCTGCTCACGTGCGGCAAGCACTTCCCAGGGCATGGCGACACCGCGCTGGACACACACCTCGTCATGCCGACGATCGCGCACGGGATGGAGCGGCTGGAGGCCGTCGAGCTGCCGCCGTTCCAGGCCGTGATCGACGCAGGCGTGGACGCCGTCATGACCGCGCACATCGCGGTGACCGGCGTGGAGGGGCCGGACGCGCCGCCCGCGACCTGCTCTCGGTTCTGGCTCACCGAGGTCTTGCGAGAACGGATGGGATTCGAAGGGCTCATCGTCACCGACGCGCTCAACATGGGCGGCGCGACCCAGGCGTTCGGCCCCGACGAACTCGCGATCCGCGCGGTCGAGGCCGGAGCCGACGTCTTGACCTACCCGCACGATGTGCGCGCCGTCCGTGACGCGATCCTCACCGCTGTTCAAACGGGGCGTCTGTCGCAGGAGCGGGTCGAGGCGTCGGCGCGGCGGGTGCTTGCGGCGAAGGCGCGGGCTGGCCTGCACACCCGGCCGCCCCAGGTGTCGCTCGACGCCGTGGACACGGTCGTGGCCACGCGCAGGCACTACGACCTGGCCGCCAATGTGGCGACGCGCTCGGTCACACTCGCCCGCGACGCACGACGCGCGGTCCCGCTACCGGTCGATCGCCAACGCGTGCTCTCCGTCACCTACGCAGATACTGAAGACCTGCCGGCCGGCCACGCATTCGACGCCCACCTAGCCACGCGGCATGCCGTCACTTCGTCGCGCATCGACGGGCGCGCCGGCGACGCGGAGTTTGCCGAGATCCGAGGCCACGCCGCTGAGGCCACGGCCGTCATCGTGTCCCTCTACCTATCGCCTCGCAACTTCAAAGGGTCAGTCCAGGCTACCACCCGCTTCACGGACTTCCTGGGCGAGCTTGCCGCGGCTGCGTCCGTATCCCGTCCCAGGACAGTCGTGGCAATCTCGTTTGGGAGTCCCTATGTCCTAAGCGCTCTCCCAGACGAGATCGCCTATCTCCTGGCTTGGGGAGGCGACCCCGTATGCCAGAAGGCCGCCGCCCGCGCCCTTCTGGGCGACGCCGCGATCACGGGGCGCTTGCCCATTTCGCTCCCACCCGCCCTCGTACGCGGCGACGGACTGGTTCGTGAGGCGCGCGCATGACGAGGCCGGAATGCGTCGTCGGCCGCCCCTCTAGGCGTAGAGGCTATGGCCAAACTAGAGGCTATAGCCCAACTCCTTGTGCACGCCTTTCGGGACCGTCGCCACGCCCTGACACGCCCGTCGAACCGACTTCCGCAACCGCCGCCAGCGTGCACCTGGAGTCACTGCCACCACTAGCCAGAAGCTCATGAGCTATTTCGTCGGCGTCGATGGCGGTGGGACCCGGACGACCGTGGTGCTTGCCGATGACACGGGGGCGGAGCTACGTCGTGTTACGGGCCCGGCAAGCCTCGTTGATGCCGCTGAGCCGGCGGCGAGCGCGAGGGTGGTCGCACGCATTGTGCGCGGCGTCGTTGTGGACGCTGGGCTGGCTCTCCCGGTCACAGCGCTGTGCGTAGGCCTCGCTGGTGCTGGCCAGGTCTCCCCTCGTGCAGTCGTGCAGGAGGCGCTGGAGGCGGCGGGCTTGGCGCAGCGGGTGGCCGTCGTGACCGATGGACACCTGGCGGTGCACGGTGCGCTCGGCGAGCGACCCGGGCTGCTGCTGCTGGCAGGGACCGGCTCCATCGCCTACGCGAAAGCGGCCGACGCGACGATCCATCGCTGCGGCGGCTGGGGCACCGTTCTCGGTGACGAGGGGAGTGCCTACAGCATCGGCCGCGCCGCCCTGCGTGCCGCCCTGCGCGCGGTCGATGGGCGCGGACCCGTCACGACGCTACTCGGGGCGTTACTTGCGGAGACTTCGTCCGACACGCCGCGTGACCTGCCAGCTTGGGTAGGGCGAGTCACGAAAGCGGAGGTGGCCACCCTCGCGCGCGTCTTGGTGGACGAGGCTCGCCACGGTGATGTGGTGGCGAAGCGGATACTGGAAGACGGGGCGTACGCGCTGGCGTGCCACCTTCCACCGCTTTTAGCGTGGCTCAGAGAACAGCGGGGGGGGCGCGCCTCGCCGCCCATCCCCCTCGTCTTCCACGGCGGGATGTTCCGGTTCCCCAGCTACAAGACGCTGGTGTGGAGCGCCGTCGAGGACCTTGTGCCTGGCGTCGTAGCGCTTCAAGAAGCGGAGGCCGACGCGGCCACAGGAGCCGTACGACTGGCGCAATCACTGTAGGGCGCGCTTGCCCCGATCTCCCTCGCCCCGCCCGCCATCGTCCCGGCTGACCTGCTACGAACGGTCCGTATCGATCTGGCGCCCCTTCCAGGCGACCCGGCCCGTCCAGTGGCTCAGGGCCGAGTCGAACTGGATCGTGCTGCCGAGGAGAAAGACGAGTGGCACCACACCAGGCAGCCACGCGGGTAGTCTGCGGGCCAGGTCGCAGGTCCCTTTCAGAACGAACAGGCTCACGAGCAGCCAGGGAAACCCAAACGCCAGCGCCGTCCATGGGGCGATGACGAAGAGCAGCGCGTAGCATAGCCACAGCGGGGTAAACGTCACGGGGTGCCCTCCGGCGAGCAGGTAGGCATTCTTGCGGAAGCCGTGCCATGCCTCCTTCAGCGACCCGTACATCCGCACGGACACGCAGTCGGCAAGGTCCACGAAGTGCAGACAGAGCCCCTCCCGTTTGACGGTGCGGCCGATCTGCACGTCTTCGAGGATGTCGTCTCGGTGGGTAGCATGCGGCTCTAAACGGCGATACGCGTCGGCACGGATGGCCCAGACTTGCCCGTTCAGCGCGCCAACGGATGGGGCGCTTGTGCGCGGGACGAGCGCCAGGGGAAGCGCGCTCAGGATCGAAAACGGGACGAGGCTCGTCAGCAGGGCCGCACCCCTCCGGTCGCGATAGCGTGGCAGGCCAGACATGACCGTATCGTCTGCCCCAGAAGCAAGCGCGCACGTGTCAAAGCGCTCAACGAGGCGATGGAGCGCCGCCGGGTCGAGCAAGTCCGTGTCGGCATCGAGGAAGACGAACAAGTCGCCCCGCGCGTGCCGGGTGGCCTGGTAGAGCGCGTGCGGCTTTCCGAGCCACCCCGCTGGTGGGCCGTGTCCTCGTATGGCGTGCAAGGTATGCCCGGCATCGGCAAACGCAGGCACGGCGGCCTGAAGCACGTCCCACGTCCCATCCTCGGAGGCATCATCTACGACGACGACCGAGAGATCCGGATAGCGCTGCGCTGCCAACGACGGGAGGAGGCGGCGTAGGTTTACGTCCTCGTTGCGGGCTGGCACGAGCACGGTCACAGCGGGTGGCGCGCTAGCGCGACGTTGCTTTGCACCGCGCCCCGTCCGGGATTGACGCAAGTAGACGAGGTTGTGAGCAAGCACGCCGACCATCGCCACGTGCACGGCCAGCGCTGCGAGAAAGGCAACGTTGTGCCAGGCGAGGGGCGTGCTCACGGGGGGTCGGTGAGAAACTGCCGGAAGAGCACGGGAGGCTGCTCCGAGAGGAGCTGCGCCCGCAGAGGCTCCGCGGCGTCGTGGCCGAGTTTATGCATGGCATACCACGCCCAGACGTCGGCCTCGACCCGCGCGATGCCGGTATGCGGATGCTGCGGAAGCACGCGCCGGAGGTGCGTGAAGCGGTTCAGCGCAGCGTTTACGTCGCCGCCGAAGATGGAGGGCTTGTAGAGCAGCGCCTGCCCGTCGACGAGCAGCACGTAGGGGTCGTCGGCGTCGAGTGCGCGTGCGCGGTCGAGGAGCGCCTCCGAGCGGCGCCCGTATGACGGAATCTTCCACGGGGGGGCGTCGGAGACGCGGTACGCCCAGAGGGCCGAGAGCAGGGCGAGCTCGCGGGCAGAACGCGCCTCGTCTCCGTCAGGGAGATCACGCAAGTACGCGTCGTCCTGTGTCACCGGGTAGAGGCGATACCGCGCGAGGAGTTGCTGTTCGAGCGTCGCCGCGCTGCCGTAGAGCCGCTCCATCGCGGCGACGTCGCGCGAGCCGTAGAACGTAGCGAGGGAGTCCGAGTAGGTAGCGAACGAGAGCACAGCGATGGAAACAGGAAGCTCCTCGTCAACGCAGCACACGGATGGCGTGGGCGCGAGCATCGCAAGCAGGAGCACCAGCAGCGTGGGCATGGCGGCGGAAGGCGTGCTAGTCGTGGGACGGACGGGTAAGGTACCCGCGGGACAAGTTTAGGGCGCAGCCCCGGGACGGAGGCAGGGCGCGGTCCGAAGAAATGGTGAGGCTGGCACGGGCAGGGGGCATGACGCGATGGGCGGGCGTCTAGCTGAAGCGGTCGAGGAAGGGGGCTAGAGCCGTGAGGTCCCACCGCTCACCCGGCGACCGCTTGCCTTCGAGCAGCACGCGTGAAGCCGCTGGCGCGCCGTCGAGGGTCACGCCCTCAGCGGCCGGTCGTACGGCGCGGAGCTGTGTCAGGAGGCCGTCCATTCGGGTCCGCTCTTGGTCGTCGGGCGAATCATGGGGAGCGCCCCCCATCAACAGCGCCACCGGGCGGTCGGCCTCCCACCACGTCAGGCGCAGCGCGACCGGCCACCAGAGGGCGTCGGGCAGAAGCCGTCCGAGACGAACGAGGTTGGCCGTGTCGAAGGGGCCTAGGCCAGCATCCGGCGGGCGCTGCTCGCCCTC
>JBCDFF010000075.1:0-13383 GCA_039178415.1 Bacteroidota bacterium | reverse complement strand
GTGGCCCGGCGAAGACGCCGCGGGCGTTCAAGGGTTCTACAACCTCCAGGACCTCGACCGGATGGAGACGGACACGGAGGGCATCCGGCACGGCGTCGTCGTCGGCGGCGGCCTCATTGGGGTCGAACTCGCCGAGATGCTGCACACGCGGCAGATCGGCGTCACGCTGCTTGTGCGCAGCGCGTGGTACCTCCCCGCCGCGTTTCCTGAAGAGGAGGGCAGGATGGTCAACGAGCACATAGTCGATCACGGCATCGACCTGCGGCTGAAGACCGAGTTGGAGGAGGTACTCACGGACGACGCCGGGCGTGTGCGGGGCGTACGCACGAACCGCGGCGACGAGATCGAAGCGCAGTGGGTCGGCATCGCCATCGGCGTCGCGCCCAACATCGCCTTCCTCGACGGCTCCGGCATCGAGACGGACCGAGGCGTCCTCGTCGACGCGCAGTTCCGCACCAGCGACCCCGACGTGTTCGCGGCGGGCGACTGCGCGCAACACCGCACCCCGCCACCGGGTCGCCGGCCGCTCGAACCGCTGTGGTACGCCGGCCGCGTGCACGGGGCCACGGCCGCCTTCGGCATCTGCGACAGGCCGCGCCCCTACCGCCCCGGTGTGTTTTTCAACTCGGCGAAGTTCTTCGACCTCGAATGGCAGGTCTACGGCGATCTGGAGACGAACCTGCCCGAGACCCAGGGCACGCTCTATTGGCAACACCCGACGCTGGAGAAAGCAATCCGGATCAACTACGCAATGGACGGAGCGATCTCCGGAGACGGAGCACCGCACCCACGCGTGGTGGCGGTCAACGTGATGGGCATTCGCTATCGACACGACGTCTGCACGCACTGGGTGGAGCAACAGACTGACCTCGAAACCGTGCTCCTGAATCTCGGCGCGGCCAACTTCGACCCGGAATTCACGGCGCAGCACGAAGCCGAGCTGGTGGCGCAGTACAACCGGCAGACGGGGCGCGACCTCGTCCTCCAGCGCAAGCGCGGCTGGCGGCAGCGCCTGGCCGTCCTCGCAGGGGCCTGATCCCAGCTACGAACCCGATGCCGGTTCGGGCGGCGCGTTGCCCACGGCTGACATGACCCCACGAAGCGCGCAAACCTAGCCCCTTTATGTCCACGCAGATTCTCACCGCACCGCCCCCCACAGTCGCGGGCGCTAGCGGCGCTCCCTACCAACTCAGCGCCGACCGCCCCTCGTTCGATCAGGTGCCGACCTACGACCCGTCGCTCGCCCTGACGGGCAACCCGGCCTACCACCCGTCGCGCGGGCAGAAGGGGGCGCTGGCCGCCGTCGCCGTCGGAGCGCTCGCGTGCCTCGTTGCCTGGGCGAGCGAAGACGGCTTCAACGGGCTGCTGCTGCCCCTGGTCGTCCTCGGATTTGGCGGCGGCGGCATTGCCTACGCATGGCTCACGTACGGACGTGGGCATGCAGGCATTCACAACCACGGGATCATGTTCAGCGCCCAGCAGGCGCGCGGCCATGTCGGCTGGCTCTGGGGCATCCTACTTACCGGGCTCTACGTCCTCGTCTACTGGTTTCCGCAGTACCTCACGGGCCTCATCGCCGTGTTCGACCCTATTTCGAACGCGCTGAACTACTACGAGGGCTCGCGGCAGTGGGTGATGTACGGGTCGTTCTACACGCTGGCCGTGCTAACGATGGGCGTGCGAGCGATCCTCAAGTACCGGCACGTCCGCTACCAGCGCATCCGGACGATGAGCGTGATGTTTTGTCAACTCGTCTTCGGCTACTCGCTGCCCTACCTGTTCGTGCTGCTCGATCAGCCCGAACTCTACCTGCACTACTTCTGGCCGCTCGACTACGACGGGCTATGGCCTGACACCTTCGGCTGGATGCCGATGGCCGCGCTGATCTTCGGCGCGGCGATGATCTTCATCGGGACGCCGCTCCTGACGTATTTCTTCGGGAAGCGGTGGTACTGCTCCTGGGTCTGCGGGTGCGGCGGGCTCGCCGAGACGGCAGGCGACCCGTACCGGCACCTCTCGGACAAGAGCCAGCGCGCGTGGAAAATTGAGCGGTGGATGATCCACGGCGTGCTCGCGTTCATCATCCTCACGACGCTCACGCTCTGGGCCCATGCACAGTGGGGCATCCTGGGCGACATCGCAGGCGGCGTCAAGAAGTGGTACGTCTTCTTCATCGGCCTCCTCTTCGCAGGCGTGATCGGGGTGGGCTTCTACCCGGTGTTTGGCAGCCGCGTGTGGTGCCGGTTCGGCTGCCCGATGGCAGCAATCCTCGGCTTGCAGCAGCGGTTCTTCTCGCGCTTCCGCATCACCACGAACGGCAGCCAGTGCATCTCCTGCGGCAACTGCTCCACCTACTGCGAGATGGGCATCGACGTGCGGTGGTATGCCCAGCGCGGCCAGAACATTGTGCGTGCAAGCTGCGTCGGCTGCGGCGTGTGCTCGGCGGTCTGCCCGCGCGGCGTGCTCAGCCTCGAGAACGGCACGCGTGAGGGCCGCTTCGGGACGCCGCAGAACAACCTGATTGGCGATCTGGAGATTCTGTAGCGATGTGTTCGGGCCGGGTACAGTAGCTTCGGGGGCAGGCTTCGCGCCGCTCCCTCTCTTACCAAGCTCTTCCTCTGCCCATGTCCAAGCTCAACGCTGGTCGCGCCTTCGGTCTCTGGATCGCGTATGTCCTCATCTTCGCCATCGCCGGTGGGTTGGCGGCCGGCGTCCTGGCGCTCGTCTACGACGCCGTGCTCGATAACTTCGACAACACGCTCTACGCGATCATCTACGGCGTGACGGGCTTTATGGCGTACCGGCTCGCCCGCAGCGTGATGGAGGAGGGACGATAGGGGTTGCGCCTCTGCGGTCGAGCTCTGGTGTGCCTCGGTGAAACCAGATCTGGCTGTGCGCTTCCAGCAGTGTCATGCTGAATCAAGTCCAGCATGACACAAAAAGCGCGTTTGGAAGCCGAATTGGTAGGACATCATGCTCCGACCGATCAATGTGAGCACGACCGAAGTGAAGCTGGCAACTCCCACGCCCTACAGCTTCGTGAACCGCGAGGTGGCCACGTTGCCTTCAGCGTCGATCGCGCGCACGAAGTAGCTACCCGGGCGCAGGTCTTCGCCAAAGCGGGTGGTGTGGCCGGGCCCCAAGTCGGTCGCGTTGGGCTGTAGCCACACACGTCGCCCTGCCACATCGAAGACTTCCAGGCGGATCGGGCCGGGTACCGCGCTCGTGACCTGCGCCTGGGCAGCGCTAGTCACCAGGGTGGGATACACCGACAGCATGATGCTGGACAGTTGGGGCGCGTCGTCAGGTTCGGAGGCCACCGCAGCACGGCCGTATGTCACCCCGTTCACCTCAGCGTACACGAGGACGTAGCGGGACAACGAAAACGACATGCCCACAGGCGTAGGGTTTCTCTCGGAGTACTCACATTCGAGTGGGCCGATGTCGAGTCCGTAATGGTCGTCAAAGCCCCAACTCCCGCCGCCTCCACCTCCGCCGCCGCGCATGCGAGACTGAACCACGTCGTCGTACTGCTGCCCCCCGATTTCGATGGAGGCTACATCGGGGTCGGCGGGGTCGTAGCCCGCGATCCCAAAGCAAAAAGTCCCCGGGTTGACATCGCCGATGACCTTGGTGATCCACCGGCCCAACGTTTCGTAGTAGCGACCAGCGACTTCGCCTTCAGTGCGTAGCTGCCCGTCGAGGTTGTACACGCTGCGGCGGAGTACGGTCCATACCTGGCCACTGATCTGTTCGCGACGTACGGCTCGGTCTACGACAAAGGAGAATAGTCCATTGCGACTGTAGTGCTCGAAATGCCACTCGTTGTCGTTGCCAACCTCGCTCTGGAAAAAACGCGCGAGGTCGACACCATTTTCTTGAGCATGTGCTTGTTGCGGAGGGCCCCACACCAAGAGTAGGAGGATGAAGTACAGGAAGCGGCGTAGCATCGCTGGGGGGTAGGTGGGTGGACTAGAGGCGAAAGTACACGGCGATCAACACCAAGACAACTCCGTTACACCCGGACGAAAAAGAACGCGGCAGAGCGTAGGCCCTGCCGCGTTGCAGAATCGAGTCGATGGCGACGTAGCGGTCAGCGTGAGGTCGCCATCGGCGCAGCTTAGCGGTTGCGGCCGTACTGCTCGTGGCTGCTGACCCAGTCGTTCGAGGAGATCGCGCTGGCGAGGCTGATCTCGCCCGCGAGCACGACGCCTGCGATGATCTCGGCGAGCTTGCGCACCTTGCCGCGCCCGACGCATCCGAGGATCTTGAGGCACTCCTCCTGGGTGGCCAGGTTGACGCCGCCCCCATAGGTGGCCACGATCAGGCTCGGGATCGTGATCGAGATGTAGAGGTCATCATCGGGGGTGTGCTCCACGTAGAGCAGGGCGGCAGAGCTCTCTGAGACGTTCGCCACGTCTTGGCCCGTCGCGATGAACATCGCGGTGATACCGTTGGGGGAGTGGAGGCCATTGTTGTTGGCCCCCGATAGCAGCGCGCCGATGCCGCCAGCCAGGCCCCAGTGGTAGGCCAACTGCTTCGGCTCCACGCGCATGATCTGACGCAGGACATCGCCCTTAATCGTGCACTCGGCCGTGACGCGCTTGCCGCGCGTGCGCATGATGTTGACCTGGCTCGCCTTTTTGTCCGTGGCGAAGTTGCTCTCCAGGTAGAACCGCCGGATCTGGTCGTGGGTGTCGAGGATCCACGAGCACGCGGCGAAGGTGGCGCGACCCACCATGTTTTGCCCGGCCGCGTCCCCCGTGGAGAAGTTGAAGCGGCAGAAGGCAAACTTGTTGGAGAGGTACGTGTCGATGTAGAGCAGCTTGCCTACGGAGGTGGTCGCCTCGGCGTGTTCGGCGATGGTCTCGAAGTGGTCGTCGAGCCAGGTGCGGAAGTCGCGGGCTTCGCGGGCGCTCTCGAAGACAAACACGGGGGCCCGCTGCATGCAGTCGTCGGAAACGGTGCACTTCACGCCGCCAGACTCGTTGAGCACGCGCATGCCGCGGTTGTAGGACGCGACGAGCGTCCCCTCGGCGGTCGCCATCGGGATAAGGAAGTCGCCCTGGGCGTACTCGCCGTGCACGTTGAGGGGGCCCGCGATACCGAGGGGCACCTGCGCGTTGCCGATAAAGTGCTCGCAGTTCCCCGCGGTGATGTGCGGGTCGTAGCTGCACGTGTAAATGTGCTCGTAGGTCTCGCCCGTGTACTCCTCGATGAACTTCTGGCGCGTCCGAATGGCGGCCTCCGAATAGTCGTCGTCGCGGTCGCGCGGGATCTTGACGCGATCGACGGGCGCTTCCTTGATGGAGTCTTTGACTTTGAAGGCGAGCCGCCCAAACCCATCCGCGTCGAACGCGATGGCGAGGCGGTGCACGCCTTCGTCCAACTCCACGCCGTCCGCCTCGATGTGCACCGTCTGCTTGAGCGGGAAAACGAGGGGGCTGCTGCTCGTCAGGTCGCCCGGCTCCATCGATGTGCCGTCGTCGAGGGTGAGGCGGAGGTTCTGGGAGGGGACGGGCTCCCCATTAATCGCGACCTCACCCAGGCCCACGAGCTGGACATCGGAGAGCCGGTTTTTGAGGCTGAAGCGCACGCCACCGTTGTGGTTTTGCAGGCTGCCGAACGTGTAGAGCTGGCGGAGGACTAGCGACGGGATTTTCATGCGAGAGCAGAGGTTGAAAGTGGGACGGAAGCGCTACCGAGAAGCGAACGTGAATATACCGACGCGGTGGTGTACGGCGTAAACCTAGCAATGTCGACGCAGCCGGAAGGCGAAGGGCGGCCTTAGTGCCGGAAATGCCGCTGGCCCGTGAACACCATCGCCATGTGGCGCGCGTTGGCGGCGTCGATCACCTCGGCGTCGCGGCGGGAGCCGCCGGGCTGGATCGCAGCAACGGCTCCGGCCTCGGCTGCCGCGATCAGGCCGTCGGCGAAAGGAAAAAAGGCGTCCGAGGCCACCACGCAGCCAGCGAAGTCGAGCTCAGACTTCGCGCCTTTCGCCACGGCGATCTCGCTGGCATCGATGCGGCTCATCTGCCCGGCTCCGATGCCGAGCGTGGCCCCGTCTCGCGCGTAGACGATGGCGTTGGACTTGACGTGCTTGCAGACCTTCCACGCGAACGCGAGATCGCTCCACTCGTCCTCGCTCGGTCCGCGCTGCGTGGCCACCGTCCAGTCGGCCGGCGTACCCAGGGCGGCGTCGCGGCCTTGAACGAGCAGCCCGCCGACCACCGCGCGTAGGTCGCCCACCGCGTCGGTACCCGCGCGGGCGCGTCGCTCGATGAGCCGCCGGTTCTTCTTTTTCTGGAGGAAGCCCAGCACCCCCTCTTCGAACCCCGGAGCGATGATGAGTTCAGTGAAGACCGCGTCGATGGCCTCAGCCGTGGCCCGGTCGAGAGGGCGGTTCACCACGACGATCCCGCCGAATGGGCTCTGTCGGTCCGTCGCGAACGCCTTCCGGTAGGCCGCTTCCAGAGACGCAGCCTGGCCAACACCGCACGGGTTGGTGTGCTTCAGGATGGCGACGGTGGGCTCGTCGTCCTCAAACTCATCGATGAGACGGAGGGCGGCGTCGAGGTCGAGCAGGTTGTTGTACGAGAGGTCTTTGCCATGCAGCTTCGTGTAGAACGCCGAGGCGTCGCCAACGAGGGCTGCGACCTGGTGCGGATTTTCTCCGTAGCGCAGCGGAGCGATGGGCGCTTCGAGCAGCAGGGGCACCTCGTCGAGCAGGTCGATCAGCGCGTCGTCCGGCGCGTCCTCCACGTCGCGTTGCGCGGCGCCGAGACTTGTGTGTTCGAAGTAGGTGGCGATGGCAGCGTCGTAGGCCGCCGTGTGAGCGAAGGCACAGTGCGCGAGCCGCCGCCGCGTGGTCATCGAGAGCGTGCCGCCGTGCACTTCGAGCTCGTCGGCGATGAACGCGTAGTCGTCCGGGTCAGTCACCACGCCAACGAAGAAGAAGTTTTTGGCAGCGGCCCGCACCATCGTCGGCCCGCCGATGTCGATGTTCTCCACCGCCGAGGCATCTGTCACCGTGTCGAGCGCGACGGCCTCGCCAAACGGGTAGAGGTTGACCACGACGAGATCGATGGGCGCGAGGCCATGCGTGTCAAGCTGCGCGAGGTCGTCCGGATCGGTGCGACGATGGAGGATGCCGCCGTGCACGGCTGGGTGCAGCGTCTTCACGCGCCCGCCGAGCATCTCAGGCGACCCCGTGAGGTCGGCTACGTCCATCACATTGAGGCCAGCCTCCCGAAGCACGCGGGCCGTGCCACCCGTGGACACGAGCTCGACGCCGAGCGCTGCGAGGCGTCGGCCGAAGGCAGCGAGGCCGGTCTTGTCGCTCACAGAGAGCAGCGCCCGGCGGATCGGGTAGCGGTCGTCAGGCGTGGGGAGGTCCTTGGTTGCGATCACGAGGCAGAACGTCGGGGGTTGGGCAGGGCGTGAGCCCAAAGATCCGAAAGAGCGACGGCGGTCGGGGAGGAGGCTACGACGCCGGATGCGTGAGGACCACGCGGCGGCCCTCGATGCGAAGCTGGCCGGAAACGAGCAGGCGCAGCGCTTCGGGATAGAGCCGGTGCTCAGCTTCCAGGACCCGTGCAGCGAGCGTCCGCGCCGTGTCATCCGGCTCGACCGGGACGGGCTCTTGGAGGATGATCGGGCCCGTGTCGTAGTCCTCGTCGACAAAGTGCACGGTGGCCCCGCTCCACCTCGCACCGTGCTCGAGGACGGCCTGATGGACGCGTGGGCCGTACATGCCAGGCCCACCAAAGGCAGGCAGCAGCGACGGGTGCACGTTGAGCATGCGGTGACGATACGCACGCACGACGACAGGCGGGATATGCCGGAGGTAGCCTGCCAGCGCAACCACATCGATGCGGTAGCCCTGTAACACCTCCATCAGCGCTGCCCCAAACGTCCCGTTTGGACTGAACCCGTCCGGTTGCGGCCGATAGTCCCGAGGCCGCACGATGGCGGTGGGTAGCCCAGCGCGCTCCGCCCGGTCGAGTGCGCCGATGCTGGGCCGGTCGGCCACCACGACAGCAGGCATTGCATCGAGCGCCCCGACCGCGATGGCGTCGAGGATCGCTTGCATGTTGGAGCCCCCCCCGGAGACGAAGAACGCGAGGCGCATGGAAGGAAGAGACGGGCGGTGCAGAGATGAGGAACGGTCACGCAGGGCGGTGCGGGCGCAACTTCGTACCGCGACGCTTACATCGCCAACTGGTCCATGCTTTCCTGAAGAACGGAGGCCGAATGGGCGAGGCCAGCTAGCTCATCGTCGGTGAGCGTCGGGGGCAGATGCGCTTCGATGCCGCCGATCCCGACGACGCACGGGATGCTGAGGCAGGTGGTGCCCAAGCCGTAGGCATCGTTGAGAGGCACGCTGACGGGGTGGACGCTGCGCTCGTCGGTGAGCACGGCCCGGACGAGGCGCGCGATGACCGTTCCGATGGCGGTGTTGGTGTAGCCTTTTCGTGCGATGATGTGATACGCCGCGCGGCGGGCGTCGTGGAAGAGCGCGTCCATGGCAGCGCGGTCCCACGGCTGGCCGAGCACCGTGCGATCCAAGATCGGCTCGGTCCCAATGGTGACCCCGCTCCAGACGGGCACCTCGGAGTCGCCGTGCTCGCCGAGGATGTAGCCGTGCACCGAGCGCGGGTCCACGTGGTAGTGCTGCCCGAGGAGCGCGCGGAAGCGGGCCGAGTCGAGCGTGGTGCCGGTGCCAAACACCCGGTCCGGGTCGCGGCTCGACTGGGCGATGGTCACGGCGGTCAGCACGTCCACGGGGTTCGTGGCGATGACGAGGATCGCGTTCGGCGCGTGCGCATCGAGGTTCGCCACGATCGACTCGAAGATGCGCGCGTTGCGCCGCAGCAGATCGAGGCGGGTCTCCGACGGGTCTTTCTGGCTGGCGCCGGCCGTGACCACGATCACCTGCGCGACCGCGAGGTCTGCGTAGGTGCCTGCGCGGACCGTCACGCGGCCGACGAGCGCCTGGCCGTGCATGAGGTCCATCGCCTCGCCCTCGGCTTTCTCGCGGTCGAGGTCGACGAGGACGAGGTCGCTGGCGAGGCGTTGGAGGAAGAGGGCGTAGGCCGCAGCCATGCCGACGTGGCCGGTGCCGATGATGCCGACGGTTCTGCGCTGAATCATGAGAGTGGGGGCGGATGGGAGTCGAAGAGCATCGGACGATACCCAGGCGTCTGAGCACGGTTCGGGCCTGAAGGCTCCTCGCCGGATCTTCGCCCGGGGAAACAAACCGCCCGCAGCGACGGTGAACGCCACCCCCGTTTGCTCGCCTATCGACGCCCGCACTATGACGACCCGCCGCCTGCTCATCGGACTGCTCCTTGTGGCCTCTGGCCTGGCGGTGGGGCTGCTCGCTGCGCGCTGGCTGTGGCCCGGCGTCACCGACGAGGGCGCGCGCCCGGTCGTCGCCGTCGCGCCGCCTCCGGAGGTTGTCACGCTGGGCCGGCAGGTGCCCTACGAGGAGCCGCTGCCCCGCCTGCCCCAACTTGACGCGATGGACGACTTGTTTCAGACGGTCGCGCGGCGCGTCACGCCCACCGTCGTCTTCATCCGCGTCGAGACGCGGGGGCGGGGCGAAGGCTTCCAGCCGTTCCAGCGTGAACCGTTCCGCCGCTCGGCGGGCTCCGGCGTGGTTGTGTCGGAGGAGGGCTACGTGCTCACCAACCACCACGTGGTCGACGAAGGCGACCGCATCCAGGTGCTCTTCGACGACGGCCGCGAATTCGATGCCCGGATGGTGGGCACCGATCCCTCGACCGACCTCGCGGTCATCCAACTCGAGGACTACGACGAGGGCAACCCCGTCCCGGTCATCGCCCTCGGCGACAGCGACGCCGTGGAGGTCGGCCAGTGGGTGCTCGCAGTCGGCAACCCGTTCCGGCTCCGCTCGACCGTCACAGCAGGCATCGTCTCGGCGCTCGGGCGTCAGGTTGACATCATCGCCGACAACTTCCGCATCGAGGATTTCATCCAGACGGACGCTGCGATCAACCCCGGCAATTCGGGCGGGGCGCTCGTGAACCTACGCGGCGAACTCGTAGGCATCGCCACCGCGATCGCCACCGAGAGCGGGTCATACGAAGGCTACGGATTCGCCGTCCCGAGCAACCTCGCCGTGCGCGTTGCCCAAGACCTCATCGCGACCGGCCAGGTGCAACGCGGCTATCTCGGCGTCGAGATCCGCCCGGTCACAGAGGCCGACGCCGAGGCCGTTGGGCTCGACCGCATCGCTGGCGTGCTCATCGCGGGGGTCGCCAACGGCGGGGCGGCCGACCAAGCCGGGCTACGCCGGGGCGACGTGCTGACGGCCATCGACGGGGTGGTGCTCGACGCGCCCAACCAGTTCCAAAGCCAGATCGCTCGCCGCCGCCCCGGAGACGTGATCGCGCTCGACGTGTGGCGGCGCGGCCGCTCGCTCGACCTCGACGTGCAGCTATTCGGACGCAACGACGCGGCCTTCCAGGCATGGATGAATGACCTGGGCGATGACCGGGCAAGCCAGCCGCCCTCGCTCCCCGAGGGCCGCCCCGAGCTTCCTGAGGGGCATCCTACGCTCCCGGACGGGCATCCTGCGCTGCCCGAAGGCCACCCCGAGATCGGCCCGGCACCCGAGCCCGATGGTGTACCCGAGTCCGTGACGCTGGAGGCGTGGGGCATCGAGTTTCGCGACTTGACGAGCCGCGAGCGCGACCTCTACAACGTCCGCAGCGGCGCGTTCGTGGATGACCTCGCCGAAGGCGGAGCCGCTGCGCTCGGCGGGGTGCCCATCGGTACGGTCGTTACGAGCATCGAACTCGAAGACGGACGCCCCCGCCGTATCCGTTCGGCGGAGCAGGCCGCGCAAGCGCTCGCGCTAGCCGAAGTTGGCAGCGGAGACGCCCTCGTGGAAGTACGCCGCCCCGATGGGACTGTTGGCTTCTACGAGCTGCGCCTGCGCGCGGAATGAGCCCCCCCTGGCTTTAACGGCAGACCAACCATCCTTGTAGGCCGCAAGTCTCCTCGGAAGGCTCACCATAGGGAACGTTCCAGCTACCGCCGCTCGAAGTACACGACGCCACCGCTGCTACCGCCCGTGAGGAGGTCCAGGTCACCGTCCCCGTCAAGGTCGGCGAAGGCAGGCGTGGCGAGGTCGGGCGTGAGCACATCGAGGGTGCCAGCGAGCGTGAACTGAGGCGTAGCGAGTGGGCCCTCATTGATCAGCACGTGGAAGCCGTCGGCCTCGCTGCCCACGACGAGGTCCGGGTCGCCGTCGCCGTCGAGGTCCGTGAACGTGGGCGCGCTGCGCCGCCCCGCATCGAAGTCCCCAAACGCGTCGGCCACGACCACGAAGCGTGGGGCCTGCGGCGTCCCCTCATTGCGGAGGAGGTTCAGGTCGCCGGATGACTCGCCGACGACGAGGTCGAGGTCGCCGTCGCCATCAAAGTCGGCCAGGGCCGGAACGGTGTTGCTGCCGCGTTCGATCCGGGCAATCTCTTCCGTAGCGAGTACGAACCGTGCTGCGCCTTCGCCTGCGGCGGGATCGTTGCGGTAGAGCTGGAGGCGGTTCTTCCACGTGCCGAGCACGAGGTCGAGGTCGCCGTCGCCGTCGAGGTCGCCTAGGGCTGGGGCGTAGTGGTAGCTGACGGGGACGGTGAGGGTGTCTGCGAGCTGGAACACGGGAGTGCCGGAACGGCTGATGTCCTCAAACCAGAATACGCTCGCCGTCTCAGTGTTGACGGGGTCGAGCTTGTTGGCAATCAAGAGGTCAAGGTCGCCGTCGCCGTCGAGGTCGCCTAGCGCGGGTGAGCTTTCGTCGCCAACATCGAGCATGGAGAGGAAGCGCTCGGTTTGAAGCTGGTAGCCTGTGTCGGTGCGCTCGTAGTAGAGTAGGTTCTCGACGGACGAACGGTTGGCGTTGAACGCGCCGCCGAGGACCCCAATCACCATGTCGAGGTCGCCGTCCGCGTCGAGGTCGCCCAGCGTGGGTGCGTTGTAGCCCGTGGTTGAAATCGGGTCTTCGAGCGGGAAGGGCTGCGGCACCGAGCGGAGGTTGGGCCGCTCGCACGTGCCTCGGTTCTCAATGAGGAGCACGCTGGGCTCGAAGAAGTCGCCCCACAGGAGGTCCGGGTCGCCGTCGCCGTCCACGTCTGCAAAGGCCAGCGTGTTGGCGCCGTGCATCGATCCCCCGGGCAAGGGCGCATCGGGCACGGGGCCATCAAGCATGGGGCTGCCGGGATGTGGGCCGCGCGGAGGCATCCCGCCGCCAGGGATGTTGGCACCCGGCACGTTGGGCCTCAGCGGAGCGGGGGCGGACGGCTGGCCGGGCTCCGACGTTTCACCAAACTGGCCGATGATCTCGATCCCTTCAAATCGGTCCGTTACCAGCTGAAAGCGGGGCAGCCCCTCGTCGTCCGTGCCGATGCTCTCGAAGCGGCTCACCGTCCCATCAATGCGGCCCAGAAACAAGTCGAGCCGATTGTCGCAGTCGAGGTCGGTGACGTTGAGAATGTTCTGGCGGTCGGCGAAGAGGGGAGCGCCGTCGGCCATGTAGAGGGTGTCAGAGGCAAGCGTGAAGCGAGCCTCGCCCCCCGACGGCTCGTTGAGGTAGGCCTTGACGTAGCTGTACCGCCGCTCGGCCAGGAGGTCGGGATCGCCGTCGCCGTCGAAGTCCGTAAACCGGTACCACTCGCCCACATCGAGGTCCTGGAAGCGCTCCTCGCGAAACGTGAACGCAGGCACTTCGGGCGTCCCGGTGTTCTCAAAGAACATGATCTCGCCGGCGTACTCCTGCACAAAGAGGTCCAGGTCGTCATCGCCATCGACGTCCACGAGTTGGGGACGCGGAACGTTGAGGCCGCCCAACGTCGGGTACGTGTAGGGTGTGCCGTACGCGTCGCGGATCTCGAACGGGGCGGACTGTCGGACGAACGTGGGGATGCGTTCTTCCGGAGAAGCCGAGGGCGCTTCGCGGGGCGTCTGGGGCACGGTGGGTTCGGTGCTGGTGCAGCCGGTCAATACGAGCAGCGCCCCCAGGGCGAGGAGTAGCCAGCGGGCCCCCGTACGGTGTTGTTGGGCTTGCGCCCTCGCACGTCCCGGCACCAACACACGTCCTGGCACCACCACACGTCCCGGCCCGTCCGCCCGTCCGCCCGCCCGCGCACGTGTAAGTGACACCGCGCTCACTGCAGGCCCGCGCTCATGCCCGACGGCATACGGCCGAGCTCGATCACCTTCACGATCGCATGCGTCTGGGTGTCGATGATGGCCAGCGTACCCCCAAAGTCGGGGTTGTCGTTCATGACCATGCCGCCCATGTCATGCCCCGCGTGGTCGTCCATGTCCCCCATGTCGTGCGCGGTGTTAGCCTCGTCC
>JBCDFF010000074.1:0-13389 GCA_039178415.1 Bacteroidota bacterium | reverse complement strand
GGGCGTGGACATAGAGGAGACGAACAAGAAGAGACACCTTAAGGGTACAGCCTACTACCGCGCCGCGCCTCACGCCAAGCTCACATCGGCATGTCCTGTGTGTCCGTCGCCTGCGTCGTCACCGTAGCGTCGTCACCGCAGTGTCATCACCGCAGCACCGTGACCCGCAGCGTCGCAGCCGTGTCCTTGCCCTCGGCACGCAGCATGTAGAGCCCGGCTGCCAGGCGGGCGGGCAGCGCCGTCTCGAAGTCGCCCGGCGGCACAGCGTCCCAGGCGGCCACGCGGCGGCCGAGGAGGTCGTAGAGCGCCAGGTCGGCGGGGGCACCGAGCAGGAGGCGGAGCGGAGCCCCTGTGCGAAGCGGGTTGGGGCCGAGCCGAGCCAGAAGCGGAGCCGCTGGCTGCAGTTCGTCCTGCGAGGCCGCTACCGGAAGCGCGTTGTCGATGCGGGCGAGCCCGACGAGCCCGATCCCGAAAGCCTCCGCGTCCAGACCGACGTAGCCGGTCCCGTCGTCCGCGACGAGCGCGGTGCGTGGCGTCGTAGCCAGGCCTCCTAGATTGTCCAGAGGCACTACACTCGCGCCCACGTCCGGGACATACGCGGTCGCCAGAGGAGCTGCGTCGTCACGCGCCGGCCCCACGGCGAGCGCACCGACGCCTAGTCCAAGCGCTACGCCCCTCACCTCCACCGTGACGCTCTCGTCCCACAGGACTGTGCCATCTGGAGCGATGCGCAGGAGCCGCCCTTCGTCGTCGAAGTCGTTGTACCCCACGAGTGTTGTGCCGTCGTCGCGGACCAGGATCTCAGCAATCTCGGCTGATATGGTGCCCACTCGTGTGAACTCGACGGTGCCGTCGGGACGAAAGCGAAACACAGCAGGACCTCGGCACGGTTCGTCGCCTCCAATCGATCGACCTGCCACATGGATGGTCCCCGATGCATCGGCACCAGCCGTTGCGTCGAACTCTCCGCCGACCTCGCCGCACTCGGGGCGCGACGCCGTGGACGTCGTGCTTTCAAACGTGCCCGTCTCAGAAAAACGGTAGACGCGGGTTGCTATGGGTGGAAAGGCTAGGCTCGCCAGGGCATAGCCGTTCGGTGTTCGGTGGAAGTCGAGCGGGTACGGTTCAGCGTCGGTGACCAAGGCCGTCCAACCAGTTTCGCCGTTGGGGTCCAGGCGAACGATTTCCACGGTCAACGCGGCGAGGTCATCGACCAGGACGGGAAAGGCGGCACCGCCTGCTGCGTCGTCCACCACGCTCCCTGCAAACTGGTTTGTCGATTCCGGTGCGAGGTCGAGGCGGCGGACCCATCGTGCGGTCCCGTCGGGTGCCAGGCGTGCCACAAGCGCACGCGCCCGGCGCTCGCCATCGTCACCCACGTCCACGGCAGTGCCGGAGACCAGCACGTCTCCGGTGGCCGAGACGCTGAGGGAGCCGGACGGCTTGATGCCAAAGCCAAAAGCTTGCGGGCTGTCGTCCGTGCTGCCCCCGTCGATTGCGGAGGCCCACTCGATCGCGCCGCCGGGCGTCACGCGGGCCACGATCAGGTCACGTCCTCCTTCCTCCGTACGCGTTGTGCCGAAGACATAGCTGCCGCCCTCGGGCGCGAGCGCCGTGCCGTGGAGTTCGTACTGGGCGGTTGGAGCTCCCACGCGGGTCTGCGTCCAGCGCGGCTCCTCGCTGGCATCGAAGGCGTCGATCGTCCACGTGTCCGAGGCGTTGGCAGGGAGGACGTCGAAGCGCTGCGCTACGAGACACGCCGCGCCCTCGGCACAGGGAACAAGGGCCGGCCTTCCGAACCCCCCGCTTCGGACGCCAACGTCGGAAAAGGTCCAGCGCACCTCGCCTTCGGTGTCGAACGCCGTGAGCACGCTCGGTCCGAACGAGAGGCTGCTCGACCAGATCACGACGCCTGACGCGTCGGCGAGGAGCCCCGCGATCACACGGAAATCCTCTGTGGGTATGGCTTGCTGCCATTCCTCGGCCCCATTGTCCAGGCGCAGTCTGGACACCCGCGTCGGGACCCCGACGACCCGCTCAGACCCCCAGGCCATGTAGGCCGCCTCTGTGCCGAGTGCAAGCCGAACGGTCAGCGGATCGGACGAGAACCCAGTGGGCAGGCTTGTCGCCCAACGCACCGTCCCGTCGAGCGCAAAACGAGCTAGCTTGACGCGACGTACCCCTGCCAAGTCAGAGCCAGCGACCACGACCTCGTCCCCACGGATCGCCAGCGCGGAGGGAAAGAGGAAAAGACCGGGCTCGACCAACGTGAGGTCACCGTCCGGATCGACGATCAGAAATACGCTGTCGCCCAACGAATTTGCGTAGTAGGAAATCGCTGCGCGGCCGTCGGGTAGCAGGGCTAGGCCTGCGAAGGACACGTCTTCGTCGCCCCCCCCGTAGGTGACGGACGTGGTCTGCGTTCCGCTCGCGTCGAGGCGGACGATGAGCGTTTCCGGCTGCGTGCCGGGCTCTTGCCTGGGCTGTGTCGCTAGCCACACGTTTCCAGCCTCGTCCGCCGCGACACCGACCGCCCTCGAAAACGCATCAGACGCTCCCGCGTCTATCTCGCGCGACCACGCGACCCCGTCTCCGTTGGCTCTGACGATGAGAAACCGGGAGCGCGGCAGCGACGAGGGACGTAGGGCGGCCACGCATGCGTCGCCAGCGGCAACCACACTGTAGAAGGCGCCGAGCGCTTGGCCGTCGGCGAGGAGCGTGTGCCTCCACCGCACCGTGCCGTCTGGGCCGGTCCGCGTCAGGACGGGGCCGCTCGTCGTGGCCGTCAGTGTCTCGTTCGAGAGGGTGCACACCTCACCGCCCGGGGCTGGGGCCGTGGGACCCACCTGGACTTCGCCGGGGCCGTTGGCCTCGTCAAACGTGAGCGTCCAGGCCAACTCGCCGCCCTGCTGCACACGCGTCCCCGCTAGCTCGACAAACCGCACCGATGGAGCCAGCGCTGCCCCGACGGGGCGCTGCGCAGTGGCGTCCGGCACAGGCTGCGCGGCTACTGAAGTTGAGACCGCCAGGAGCATGCAGCAGAGGGCAAGACGCGTGATCATGGGCGAGCGGTGTTGGAGGGAGGCAAACGCCGCGAAGATAGAAGCCCGACCTACGGGAAACAACGAAGGGCCATCCGCAGGCACCCCCTCCTCCGTGCTCCAGCCGCAACCGTGCGCTACAGCCCTAGCACGCTCGGGTCCTGCCCGAAGGTCACGCCTAAGAGGATGCCGGTGGCAGGGAGACGGTCGAGGTCGGCCACGAGCATGGGGAACCGCTTTATGGCCGTGGAGGATGGATGCGCGGACGTAGGGGCGTGCTGGTCCATGCGGGCGGGGAAACAGCCGGGCGACGCCTCCGTACCAACCGCCTTGTCGTTATTCCACCCGATCCGTCGCCGATGCGCCGTCCGTCCATGAAGGTTCACGTCCTCATCCTCGTCGCGCTCGTGCTCGTCGGGTGCAAGCAGCCCGCGCAGTCGCAGGACGCGCCGCAGGACCCCGCCCCGCAGCGGGTCAGCGCCGAGCGACTCGCCGAGACCGCCGACGCCAACATCAGCGCCACGCGCCGCACGGCCATCGTCAACGCCGTTGAGGTGGTGGCTCCGGCCGTGGTGTCGGTCAACGTGATCGAGGTGCAGCAGGTGCGCTACCGCGACCCGTTCGCGGGCGACCCGTTCTTCGAGTACTTCTTCGGCCGCCGCCGCGACCGCGTCGTCGAGCGGCAGGTGCAGGGCCTCGGCTCCGGCTTCGTGATCTCGCCCGACGGCTACATCGTCACGAACGACCACGTGGCCGGCAACGCAACCAAGATCACCGTCGCCTTCCCCGACGGCGGCGAGCTCGACGCGGCGCTCATCGGCTCGGACCCCGAGAGCGACATCGCGCTCCTGAAGGTGGAGCCGCCGTCGCCGCTGCCCTACCTCCAGTTCCGCCAGAACGACGACATCGTAGTGGGCGAGTGGGCCATCGCGCTCGGCAACCCGTTCGGGCTGTTCGAGGCCGCCGAGCCGACCGTGACCGTGGGCGTGGTGAGCGCCACGGGCCGCGACTTCGCGCCGCAACAGGGCCGCGTCTTTCGCGACATGATCCAGACCGACGCCGCCATCAACCGGGGCAACTCGGGCGGGCCGCTCGTGAACGCGCTCGGCGAGGTAATCGGGGTGAACACGTTCATCTTCTCGCAGTCGGGCGGCTCGGTCGGCCTCGGCTTTGCCGTCCCCGCCACGCGCGTACGCGGCATCGTGGACGAGTTGCAGGCCAACGGCTTCGTGGACCGCTCCTTCTACACGGGCCTCAACGTGCGCGCCATGAACGCGCGCATCGCGCGGGCGCTCGGCCTTAGCTCCGCGCGCGGCCTCATCGTCGAGAGCGTCGACCCGGGCTCACCCGCCGAGAGCGCGGGCATCCAACCCTACGACGTGATCGTGGCCATCGCCGAGCAGCAGGTGAGCACCGCCGAGGACGCGAAGGCCCTCTTCGGCAGCATCGGCGCGGGCGAGACCGTGGCCGTACGCCTACTGCGCGACGGCACAGAGGAGACCTTCACGCTCGCCATCGCGCGCACGGGGTGAGGACGGTTTGAAGTGGGAAGTTTGACGTGAGAAGGGGGCAGCCTGGCAACCTCCGCCCGCTCATCAGGGTGTGAGCGCCGCTTGGATTCGTTCCCCCATGCACCTCGATTCATGCGCCGTGCCCTGCTCCTCCTATTTCTAACTTCCTACCTCCCACTTCTCGCCTCGTGTTTGCCAGGTTCGCAGCGGCAGCAGACGCGCGGGGTGACGGCGGCCGACTCGCTCTCGATGGAGGTCGCGGCGGCCGTGCCGGTGGACACGCTCGCGCTGGTGCGCCGCATCACGCCGCCGGGCGAGCCGGAGCTAGAGTATCCGATGACGCTTGCGTTCAGCGCGGACGGCGCGGAGCTCCACGTCCTCGACCAGGAAGACGGCCACCTCGCCTCGTTCGACGTGCAGACGGGCGACCGGACGCGCGTCGTGACGCCCGACGCGTTCGCGTTTCCGCTCCTGGCCGGGCTGCGCGGCGACACGCTGGCCGTGCTCGGTCGCCAAGACACGCGCCTGCACTTTGTGTATGACGGCCAGGTGGTGCGCAGCCTCGACCTGCCCGCGGCGGGCTTCGCCACGGCGCTCGTGACCGACAGCACCATCGTGCTCAAGAGCGTGGACCGGGATGCGGGGACGGACGACGAAACGATGGGCACGTTCGTCGCGGTGCTGGACGACAACGGAAACGAGCGCGCACGATATGGCCTCGGCGGGCCGTGGTGGAGGCACATCGGCTACGTCCGCCCGTGGGGCGATGAGATTCTCAGCCTCTCCGGCTACCGCCCCGTCGTGGACGTGCTCACGCCCGAGACGGCTCCCGGCACGACGCTCGACACGCTCTCACTCGTCGGCTTCGACTCGCCGCTCTTGAACACGTCGCTGCGGTTCATGCGCGGCGAGGTCCGGGAGCCACCGCTTCTGACGGCTGCCGCCCGTGCACTCGGCGACACGCTCTACGTGCTCAACCTGCGCCCCGGCGTCCTCCGCGTCGACGCGTATGCGAAGGAGGACGGCGTGGCCCGGTTGCAGCGCGCCTACGCGTTCCGGGCCGTACCCGCCGAGCAGGACCCGCTCGCGCTCTTCCCCACCGACCTCGACGTGCGCCGCGCCGCCGACGGGACGCTCACGTTCGCCGTGCTGCTGAAAGGCCCGCAGGTCGGCGTGCTGCTCCTGCAAGCGCCCGTGGAGGCGGGCGAGTAACTCCTTATTCCATCACGTCGCCGCGCTGGAACGGGAAGGCCAGCGTGGCGTCGCCGACCGGCATCTGCACGGTGACCGAGTCCGCGGGCGACGAGGTGAGCGCGGTCCAGGTGTCCTGGTTGAGCGTGTAGGTCGCCTGGGTGACCGTCGTGCCGCCCGGCTCCTCGTAGCTGCTCGGGCCGTCGGCGAGCGGGGCCGCGTAGGTTGCCTCGCCGATCTCGAAGGCGACACCGCCGTCGGCGAGGGCTACGCGGTCCTCGCCGCGGAACGTCGCGATGGCCAAGTAGCTGGGGGCCATCGGGAGCAGCGTGAAGGTCGGGGTGGGAGGTGGCACTGTGGCGCGCGCTCTGTCGAGGTTGTCGGCAGGCGAGCACGCAGCCAGAACGACCACGGCCCCGATGAGCAGGAGCACCCCGGCGGACAGCCCCGCCGGGGTGCGACTTTTCAGACTCTCGCTCATCGGACGAGGAGGAGACGCTGCGTGGCCGTGTTGTCACCGGCGTTCAGCTGCACCAGGTAGGCCCCAGCGGCCAGCCCGCGTGCCTCCAGCGTGGCCGTGTGGCTGCCCGCGCCGAGTTCCTCCGCGTCAACGAGACGAGCCACCTCGCGCCCGAGCACGTCGTAGACGATCAGGGTCGTCTCCGCAGCCTGCGGGAGGTCGAAGCGCAGCGTCGCCTGGGCGTCAAACGGGTTGGGGTAGCCTGCGTAGAGCGCAAACTCCGCTGGCGCGGCCCCGTCCTCGTTCGATACCGTCTGGTTGAGGGTGAAGCCCACGAGGATGGTCAGCTCAGGCTGGAAGATGTCGTTGGTCAGCAGGGTCACGTCGCCGCGGTAGAGCGCCGGAGCTAGCAGCGACGGCTCGATCACCACATCGAGGGCGACCGGTGCGGCCTCGAGCACGCTCCCCGAGCGGGGCGTCGTGTAGAACGGGTTGGCCCCCGCGAGCGCCGCCACCTCGACATCGTCAATGAACCAGCCTACGTCGGTCCCCGAGATGTTGCTGTCGAAGTCGAAGGCCACGCGGACGGGCTCGGTGATCCCAGAGGCTCCGTTGAGCGGGATGAGGATCGTCTGCCACTCGTCCGTGTTGGTGAGGATGCCCTCATCCGAGGTAGCGACCTCGGTGAACGTGGCGCCGTCGTCGAACGAGACCAGCACCCGGGCGATGTCCCGGGTTTCGACCTGGAGGTAGTACGAGAACGACAGGGTGACGAGGTCGCCGGGGGGCACGGCGCTGACGTCGATGGAGGGGCTGAGGAGCAGGCCCTCGGCGTTGTTTCGGTAGCCGAGCGGGTCGGTCCGTCCGAAGTAGGCGGCGAACGGCGCGGAGTGCCCCGGCAGCGCGGCCGGGCCGACGTCTACGCGCCCCCAGTCTTCGGCTTCGTCGCCGCTGGCGGTGAACCCGCCAAAGTCGGTGTCGAAGTCGGCCTGCAGGAGGTTCTGCGCTTGCGCCGCGCGCTCGATTCCGATGAAGTGGGCCAGGGACGACGGGGCGGCCCCGCCCCGGGCGGCCAGCGTCATGCGCGCCTCGAAGGTGAGCGGCACGGCCCCCCCGTTGGAGATGTTGACGGTCTGGATCTGTGTCGGATCGGCCGTCTCGATGGTCCCGTAGTTGAGCAGGTCGTCGTCGATGGAGACGGTCGGTCGGGAGGCCCCTCCGGTGGTGAACTCGAACGGGATGTCGATGACGAGGCGGTCCTGGGCGTTGGTACGCAGGCGGAGCAGGCCGCCGAAGGTCGCAGCATCGTCCGAGCCGAAGGTCACCGAGACCGTCCCGTCAGCACCTGGAGCGATCTCGCTGGGCGCGCTCGCCGAGAGGGTCGGCACCGCCTCGACGGGCACGGCATACTCCTCGAAGACCTCGACTTCGTAGACGAAGGGCACGTCGCCCTCGTTAGAGATCACGAAGTCGGCGGTGGCCGTTTCTCCGACCGTCGCATCGCCGACGGTGACCCGGTCTGGTGCCGAGCTGATGTCGAGCGTCGCGCCATCAAACGCAATCGAGACGGTGGTGATGTCGGGCTCGTAGTTGACCTGGTAGCCAATGACCTGGAAGACGCGTAGATCGGCGTCCTCTACGAGTACGCGGGTGCCCCCAGGAATCGTGGGGTCCATGATGCCGATGCGGCGGTCTTCACCGAAGGAGGGCGGCCGCTGGCCGTCGTCCTGCCAGTGCGACGCCTGCTGGCCGTCGCCGCCCTCGCGCCCGCCAGTGGCGGTGGAGGTGGCGCGCTCAGCCAGTCCGTCGAAGAAGACCTGCTCCGGGGCGAAGTAGGTTGTGCCGCCTTCCACCACGAGCACCTCGCTCGGCGGGGGGCCCGGCGTCAGGACGCGCTCGGCGACGGTGAAGCTGGCATAGTCGCCCGGCTCGACCGCGTCAGGACGGACGCGGAAGAGGTCCCAGGCCGTAAAGAAGTTGTTGGGGGGGCCTCCGAAGCCAATGGCGCTGTTGAACCCGAGCGAGTGCCCGATCTCGTGCGCCACCACCGCCTCGAAGTCGGTGAGGCCGCCGCCGATACCGTTGGCCGGATCAAAGTCGTAGCTGAAGGCGGAGTTGAAGCCGATGTTGGCGACCTGGCCGAACGGGCTGACGGTCGGGTCAGGGTCTGTAGCGGCCGGCGCGAACCCGAGCGCTTGGCGGTTGGGAAGTGGCAGCAGCGCCGACCCGAGCGGTGTTCCGGTCGTGGCAGGGACCGGATCGGGGATGGACGTGTAGAGCTGCTGGAGCTGCGGGTCGTCGGTGCTGCCATCGAGGAGGGCCTGACGCAGACCCTGCGTTCCGAGGGTGCCGCCTCCAGGCAGGATGACCGTGCCGAGCGCCGAGGTCGCGCTCGCAATCACGCCCGCCGGGTAGGTGCCGGAGCCGAACCGCTCGGGCCCGTAGTCCACGTCAATCACGACGGTGATGGGGCTGGTGATGCGGCGCTCCCAGAGGGCCGCGGCCCGGCGGAAGGCCAGCAGCGCGTCGGGACGAGCAAGCAGCTGGTCGGTGGCGCGCAGCAGGATGCGCAGCCCCCCAAGGTTGGCCGACGTGTTCGTCGACGAGACGAGCGTGAGGTTGAGGTTGTTCGCGGGCGTGCGCTGCAGCTGCTCGAGCGAGGCACCCGCCGCCGGACGGCAGACCACACTGCCGTCAGGCAGACCGATGACCTCATAGGTCCCGTGGCTGTGGTCGTGCGGGTGCGCCGCCGAGGCGGCCGCCTGGTACGACTGGAAGATCGCAGGCTGGGCAAGCGCTGGGGCGCTCACGAGGGCCGTGCCCACCAGGGCGACGGCGAAAAGAGCTGTACGGAAGGGCATAGGTAGTGGTGAGGAACGGGGTCTGAGGACGCCAAGACCCCAAGGTAATTGCGCTGGGGCTTTGGGGCTAGCCAAGGGATGAGAGCAGGAATTGGTTCCCGGGAGTAAACCGCGCCGGGCCCCGATGACTAGGCGAGCGGCTGTCTTCGGCACCGCAGACCCGGCGACAGGAACAGCGCCCGTGGGGGTCGCGTGGGAGTCGCCCCTTCTCCTTCGCCCGTCTCTCCGGCTCTATGGCTGCCACTCGCCCCCCTCGTATTTCCATGCTTGGCGACCTCAAGGCCGCCGGGTACCGGCCGCGCTCCGTCAAGGACGAGATGCGCGCCAACCTCATCCGCAAGCTGCGCACCGGCGAGGACGTCTTCCCAGGTATCCTGGGCTTCGAGCGGACCGTCATCCCGCAGCTCCAGAACGCCATCCTCGCCCGGCACGACTTCATCCTGCTCGGCCTGCGCGGCCAGGCCAAGAGCCGCATCGTGCGCATGCTGCCGAGCCTGCTCGACGAGTGGATCCCCTACGTCGCGGGCACCGAGCTCTACGACGACCCGCTCGCGCCGATCTCCCGCCAGGCGCGCGAGGCGCTCATCGAGAGCGGCGACGCCACCGCCATCGAGTGGCTCCACCGCTCCGAGCGCTACGGCGAGAAGCTCGCCACGCCCGACACGACCATCGCGGACCTCGTCGGCGACATCGACCCGATCAAGGCCGCCACGCAGAAGCTCACCTACGCCGACGAGCGCGTCATCCACTACGGCATCATCCCGCGCACCAACCGCGGCATCTTCGCCATCAACGAGCTGCCCGACCTGCAGCCGCGCATCCAGGTGGGCCTGCTCAACATCATGGAGGAGTCGGACATCCAGATCCGCGGCTTCCAGCTCCGCATCCCACTCGACGTGGTGATGGTCTTCACGGCCAACCCCGAGGACTACACCAACCGCGGCTCGATCATCACGCCGCTCAAGGACCGCATCGACAGCCAGATCCTCACGCACTACCCGCGCTCCATCGAGATTGGCGTGGCCATCACGGCGCAGGAGGCGTGGCAGGAGCGCGGCGGCCCGACGGTGCGCGTCCCGCATTACTTCCGCGAGGTCGTCGAGCAGATCGCCGTCGAGGCGCGCCAGAGCGAGTACATCGACCAGAAGTCGGGCGTCTCCGCACGTCTGACGCGGGCCGCGCTCGAAGACCTCGTCTCCGCCGCCGAGCGCCGCGCGCTGCTCAACGGCGAGGCCGAGACGACGCTCCGCATCAGTGACCTCGTCCAGGTCGAGCCCGCGATCACGGGCAAGGTCGAGCTTGTCTACGAGGGCGAGCAGGAGGGCGCGCAGAACGTGGCGCGTGTGCTCGTAGGCCGCGCCGTGGCCGCCATCTTCAAGCGCTACTTCCCCGACCCCGCTGCCAAAGGTGAGGGGGACCAGGGCCGCGCCGCCTATGCCAAGATCCTCGGCTGGTTCTCGAAGGGCAACACGGTCGACCTCGCGCCCGAGCTAGCCTTCGAGACCTACGCGCAGACGCTCGACCGCGTGGAGGGCCTCCGCGACTTCGTCCGCAAGCACTCCGACCCGGCCACGCCCGCCGAGACCGCCTCCGCGATGGAGTTCGTCCTGGAGGCGCTGCACCAGCACTCGCTCGTCGGCAAGGACGCGCTCGTCGAGCAGACGTCCTACTCCGACATCATGGGCTCGGTGCTCGGCAGCCTCGGCACCTTCGGCAGCGACGACGACGACGACGACTTCGAGGACTACCGCCGCCGCTACGGGTGAAGGCGGGGGCAGGGGCCGATTCTTGTCCTTGTAGAATTGGCACGGGTCCCCGAGGTTGGCGGTACCTCGTCACCAGCGGTCGTCCCTCATGCTTCGCCTCGTCACTCCGATTCTGGCGCTTGCGCTGGCCCCCGTCCTCACGGCGCAGACGTTCACCAGCGCTGACGATCTTCTCCCGGATCCGGGCGGCGTCCCGACGTTCGGGGCCTCCATTGCTGACCTCGATGGCGACGGCCGCGCCGACCTCGTGGGGGAAGGCGGATGGCTGCTTCAGCGCGACGGGGGGTTCGAGTACCAGTCGTTCGGCTTTGACCTCCCATTGGGCGCCCTCGTCGGGGACGTCAACGAAGACGGCCGGGCCGACCTGTTCCTCATGGAAGGGTTCGCCCCCAACTTCTACGAGTACCGGCCTGCGGAGGAGCGCTTGGTCAGGTTCTTGGGCCGCAACGGGATCAGCTTCCGCGGCACGGGGATCGACCCCAACCGCAACTTCCTCACGCAAGGCTCGGTGCTCTTTGACTACGACCGCGACGGCAGCCTCGACCTGCTGGTAGGCAACGACTTCGACTTCGACCTGCTCTACAAGGGCGATGGCACAGGGCGGTTCAACTTCGTCCAGGCTGGCGTGCCTGTGCTGGAGCGGGGGACGTACGGCATGGCCGTCTCGGACTACGACCGCGACGGCGACAGCGACATCTACATCGGGCTCTGCTTCGGCATCACCGAAAACCTCCTCTACCGCAACAACGGCGGCCAGTTCGAGGAAGCTTCGGTCGCTGTAGGCGTTGCCGACGAGCGCCCGACGTGGGGCGTCGCCTGGCTCGACTTTGACAACGACGGCTGGCAAGACCTCTTCGTCGTCAACATGCCGCAGGGTAGCCTCTCCGGAAAGAACCGCCTCTATCGTAACAACAGAGACGGCACCTTCACCGATGTGGCCGAGGCTGCCGGCGTTGCGGGGCCGAGTACCGACTCGGGATGGAACGTGTCCGTCGCGGACTTCAACAACGACGGCTGGCAGGACCTCTTCGTCGCCAACAGCCCCAGCGCCTCGCGTCTCTACCAGAACGGCGGCGACGGCACCTTCACAGACGTCACCGCTGCCGCTGACCTGTCGAGCATCGCCACGATCCCCGTGGCCGCGGGCGACGTCAGCGGCGACGGCTGGGTGGACCTCTACACGCCAGAGGCTCGCGCCCGGCTCTTCCTCAACGACGGGGGCACGAACGGCTGGCTGCGCGTACGGCTCCGCGGCATCGCGTCGAACCGGGACGGCGTCGGAGCACGCATCGAGGTGGCCGCGGGCGATCTCGCGATGATGCGTGAGGTGCAGATCGGCGACGGCATGATGTCGCAGAGCGAGAGCCGGATTGCGCACTTCGGTCTCGGCACGGCGGCCTCGGCGTCGGTCACGGTGCGGTGGCCGAGCGGCTAGGTGGACACGTAGGAAGGCATCGGTGCCAACCAGACGCTGACGCTCGTGGAGGGCCTCGGCGAAGACGCGCCGCCCGCGCCGTTTAGCCTCCTCGCCCCGGCAGACGACGCACAGGTGTCGAACCTAGACCCTGTCACGTTCACCTGGGAAGCATCAACGGATGACAACGTGGTCTACACGCTCTACCTGAGCCCCGACATCGGGAGCGATCGGCAGTTCGAGACCACGGAGTCCCGCTGGGTCCAGCCGGATCTCGCCGAAGGACGCTACCGATGGGCTGTCACGGCTGACGATGGCCACTCGGTGCGGACGAGCCTGGGTGCGGGGAGCTTCGAAGTCGTAAGTGAAGTCGCAGCCGATCCGCTGCCGCAGCAGGCACGCACGCGCCTCTCGGTGTGGCCCAACCCAGTTCAGTCCACGATGCAGGTCGCGTACGGCCTCGACGCACCCGGGGCGGTGGCGCTCGACGTCTACGACCTACTCGGGCGCCGCGTCGAAGGCGCCACGCTCGGATGGCAGGGCCCCGGGACGCACGAGGCTGCGCTGAACATGGCGCGCCACCCTGCCGGGAGCTACGTCGTTCGCCTGACCCGGGAAGGCCAGGCCCCGCAGTTCGCCCGGTTCGTGCTCAGCGACTGAGAACCCCAGCGCCTACGCGCGGCCGAGCTGCCCAGCGACCTCCTGCTGAAGCGCGGCGATGAACTCGGCGGTCGGCACGGCCCCGCGGTCGCCCTCGCCCTGGCGGCGCACGGCGACGTTCCCCGCCTCGACCTCCTTGCCGCCGACGACGAGCATGTAGGGCACCTTCTCGACCTCGGCGTCTCGGATCTTGCGGCCGACCTTCTCACTGCGGAGATCGGTTTCCACGCGGAAACCGGCGGCGCGTACCTGAGCAGCGACCTCGCGGGCGTAGTCGCTGAAGGCGTCGCTGACGGGGAGCACCTTCACCTGCACGGGCGCGAGCCACACGGGGAAGTGCCCGCCGCAGTGCTCGATGAGCACGCCGATGAAGCGCTCCAGGCTGCCGAACGGCGCGCGGTGGATCATCACCGGCCGCTTCCGGGTGTCGTCCGCGTCGATGTAGGTCAGGTCGAAGCGCTCCGGCAGGTGGACTACAACCTGCC
>JBCDFF010000073.1:0-13435 GCA_039178415.1 Bacteroidota bacterium | reverse complement strand
GCCAGTCGTCGAGGAGGTCGTCGAGGACCGGATAGAGGCGCTGGTCGGGCGGGTCCCAGGGCTTGAGGAGGTAGTAGTCGATCTGCGATTCGTTGATCGCCGAGATGGCGGCCTCGGTGTCGGCGTAGGCCGTCAGGAGGGCGCGCTTGGCCTTGGGCACGTGTCGGCGCGCCTCTTCGAGGAAGGTGACGCCGTCCATCTGCGGCATCCGCTGGTCAGAGAGCAGCAGCGCGATGGGGTCGCCCCGCTCCGTGAGCGCCTCGATGGTCTCCAGGGCGGCCTGGCCCGAGTCGGCGCGGACGATGCGGTGCGTCTCGCCGTAGCGCCTGCGGAGGTCGCGCGCGACGGCGCGGAGCACCTGCGGGTCGTCGTCGACGGCGAGGATGACGGGCTTGACGGCCATGGGTCAGGGGGTGGGCTACGAGCGGAGGTGAGCCTGTAGAGTACCACCGGGCGAGGACAAGTTTCCGCTTACCACGGTAGCGGCGTGCCGCGAGTCAGGCCTCCGCTGTGACCTGGTCCAGGGCAACCGCGAGCGCCTCGCCGAAAACCTCGCCGGAGAACTGCTGCTGGCCGGTCACGAGCCGTCCGTCATCGGAGGTGACGGCGAAGGGCTGGAAGAGCCCGCCGTACTCGTACACGGCTCCCTTGGCGCGGAGGTGGTCCTCGGTGTAGCTCCCCGCCAGGAACGGCGTCCCGACGGTCTCTTCAACCTCCCTGTCCTCCGGCTTCGAGAAGCCGGTCAGGCGGCGGCCTTCCACGAGATGCGTGCCGTCGGTGAGCACGACGTTGATGAGGGCGGGCGCGCCGTGGCAGATCGCGCCGACCACACCGCTACCTTCCCACACGTCACGGGCGATGCGCTGCACGTCAGGGTCGTCGGCGAGGTCGTAGGCCCCACCGTAGCCGCCGACGAAGAACACGCCCACGTAGTCCGCCGCATCTACGTCGGCGAGTTGGATCGTGTCCTCGACCTTAGCGCGGGTCGTGTTGTTGAGGAGGAAGCCCGTCGAGACGAAGTCGTCGGGGTTCTGGGCGACCTCGCTGTTGGGGTCGCTCCACGCGTCGAGCGGGGCGGCGCCGCCCTTCGGGCTGGCGACATCGACCTCGTAGCCCGCGCGGGTGAGCGCGAGGTAGGGGTGCGAGAGTTCCGAGATCCAGTAGCCGGTCGGGTAGCCGGTGGCGCCGAGCGTGTCGTGGCTGGTGACGACGGCGAGCACGCGGCCCTTGGAGGAGGTGCCCGCGTCGCGGTTGGCGCGGATGTCGTCCATGTTGACGGAGGTAGCCATGAGTTTGGAGGCAGCATGAGCGGAACAGACGCCAGCAACATGTCCATCCTGCGCACCTACGTCCTCTCGCTCGCTGCGCGATCTCTCTGCGATTGCGGCGGCCTTGGGTAGCGCCTAGCCCCGCCGATCCCGTCGGTATGCCGAGGGCGTCGCGCCCCAATGTCCCTTGAACGCCGCTGCGAAGCTTGTCGGGCTGCGGTAGCCGACGGCCAGCGCCACGGCCAAGACGGACCAGTGAGGCTGTTCCGCCAAGAGCCGGGCTGCTCGCTCCATGCGCAGCCGCCGCACAAACGCGAACGGCGTCTCGCCCGTCGTCTGTCGGAAGGCGCGGGCAAAGTGGAACGGCGAGAGCCCCGCCGCGCTCGCCAACGCGTCGAGCGAGAGGTCGGCATCGGCCAGGCGGTCGTGCATGAAGGCGACGGCCCGTCGGAGGCGGTGCGCGGGCAGGCCCCCGTGGAAGCGGTCAGGGCGGCCCTCCTGCGCCGAGTGGTGCCGCAGCAGGTGTGCGGCCATCGCGTGGACGAGCGTCTCGGCATAGGCGCGCCCGCCGGGTTCGCCCGCTTCGGCCTCGGCAGCGATGGCGCGCGCGAGGTGCCCGAGCAGCGGGTCCGGCGTCGGGAAACGTGCGATCCACTCCACGTCGGCGTAGTCCATGCCGGCGGCCTCACACGCGGCCACCATGAGCGCGGGCTCGATGAACACGTTCAGGAACTGCCCCGACTTGCTCGTCCAGGTGCGGTGGTTCTCCAGGAGGTAGTCGGGAGTGGCGACCAAGATGTCTCCAGGAACGAGGTCCTGCTCGAAGCAGGTGCGACGTCCCTCAACGTCGCGGTCGGCGCAGCGGTGCGGCCCGTGTTCGAGGAGCAGGATCTGGTGGGCGGGGGTCGCCGTGCCCGTGGGGACGCCATCGAGCACGCCGGAGTCGAAGCGGGTGACGCGGCCTGAGAGCCAGGACGGGGCCGAGTCGAGCAGCATGCCCTCCCGGAAGGGCTCGGCCCACTCCTCGAAATAGACGCTGCGTTCCATGGCATTCACCCAGGTCGCTCCTAGTAGTAGGCTGGAGACGCCGCGCCGGTGGTCTGCCGGAGGCTGCGGACTACGTCGTCGGGCGAGTTAGCCTCGTCGTCGCCGAGCGAGATCTCCCGCGTGCTCCCAGCGTCAGGGAACGAATCGAGTGGCACGGAGACGGGCACGGCGGCAAGGGGCTAGCCAGACATCAAGCGGAGCGGCTTAAATAGAGGTGCACACGCAACGTAGGGTCTTGCTCATGCCCGTGCAACTCCCAGGCTGCGGTGGCTCTCGCAGAGTGCGCTTACCCGCTGAGGCAGGGTGTACGTACTCAAGCGTTCATACGACCGGCCTTGAGCTCCTACCGCTAGACACTCCTACCGCTAGACAGCGGTGTAGACGAGGCGCAGCACGGCGCGGTACTCGCCGCCGGCGCCGCCCAGCACGGTGCGGGTCACCGAGTTCACGTAGGAGAACGCGCGCGGCAGGACGACCAGGCCCCGCTCCGTGTCGAATCCCGCGTCGATCTCCTCCTGCACGAAGCGCGTCACGTCGAACTCGTAGCGCGCGCCGCCGAACTCGGCATCGACCTGCGCACGGCCGCTCACCAGCGCGTCATCGGCATTGAGAAGCGGGACCAGGTTCTCGTTGTCCTCGTCGGCAACGTAGACCTCCAGTGTGCCCAGAAGCGGGGTCTCGTCGGCGAAGGTATCGTCCACGGGGTAGAGCGTCAGCGTGGCCCCATTCAGGAAGATGACCCCGTCCTGCTCGAAGAACACCCGGTACGCCGCCGGGATGTCGACGCGGAAGGCGAGGCCGGTGCCTGCGGCCACGTAGCCCACGTCGGCCGTGACCGAGGTCGGGAGCGCCTGTCCGGTGTCCGTAAGCTGGTCAAGGGGGGCGGGCCGCTCGCCGCCGATCTGCGAGAAATAGCGCGCGGTGGGACGAAAGGCGTAGGCCTGGGGCTCGGCCCCGCTGTCCGCGTCGTCGCGGTAGTGGAGCCGCAGGTCGATGGCTGAACTGTCGCCCGCGAGCGCCTCGAAGCCTAGGACCGCCGAGCCGCTTTCGGGCACCACCGCGAGGCCCCGGAGGAAGGCCTGGAACGCATCGACATCCGAGAGCACCTCGTCGTCGTTTTGTGCCGCCTCGAAGAGCGACCGCCCGAACGCGTCGTCGAGGCGAATCTCCACGACCCGCTCGTTGTCCTCGATCTCGTCGGGCACGAACGAGCGGCTCCCCAGGGGGACCGGGTCGAACGCAAACGCGTCGCTGTTGTAGAGCACGTCGTCGTCGTCGTCCGGCTCGATGGGGTCGAGGACGCGATGGACCTGGAGGGTCTGGAGCACGTCGGTGACCCCGTAGCTGTAGTCCAGGACCAGGCGGAGCGTGAGCGAGTCGTAGACCGCCGCGTCGTCGGGCTGGAACCCAGGGCCGGGCGCAAACTCTACGAAGCCGCGCGCCTCGACCGGTCCCAGCTCGGGGTCGAGGTAAGTGCCAGCGAGCAGGAGGGCTGCCTCCTGCGTAGCAATCGAGTCGAGCAGGACCGTCGAGGTGCGGAGCGTCAGGGTGTCGGTGACAAAGACGCCGCCGTTCTCGTTGATGAGGCCGAGGCCGACCCCAGCGCCCGCGTCGCAGGATGCCAGCAGGGCCACGAGGGCAACCGCCAGCGCGACGCGCCGCCCGACAGTGGAGCCGACACGCGACGCCGCAGCGGTTGCGCTTGGGGCCAGGTCAGGGAGTGGGAAGCAGATCGGAAGTGGCATCGTCAGACGGGGAGCGAGCGAGGAGGCTGTCGAGGTCGGCGCGGGACACGGTGGGAGCACGGCCCGCCGCGAGGCGTGCCTGGACATGGATGCCCACCCGAAGCGCCTCGGCGCGGGAGGCAAACGGGCGGAGCCCCTCCACGGCGGGGACGTGGGGTTGGCGGATGAGCGTGCGCCCATCGGCGAGGATGGCGTAGCCCCATCCCGTCCCGGAGGGAAAGGGGACCACGGCCCACCTCGCCGAGGACCCGCCCTCCGACGGAGCGCCCACAGCCACCACCATGGCTGCACCGGTGATCGCTACCGCCAGCGATAGCACGCGGGCAAGAGCTCCACCTCGGCCCGGCCCGCCACGTGGCTGCGGAGGGCTAGTCATCGTCGTCGTCGTTCTCGACGGTGGGGTCGAAGGCCCATACGTCGTCGAAGCGGGAACTGCCCGTTGTGCCCGTGCCGACGTAGGCCACGTCGTTCACCACGAAGGCCACGGCGTCGAACCGGGGGAGGCCGTCGTAGGCCGAGAACTCCTCCCAGGTGTCGGTCAGCGGGTCGTACTGCCACACGGCGCTCGAGAGCTCGCCGCGCTCGCCCGTGGCCAGGTAGCCGCGCCCGCCCACAGCGAAGCCGACCGCGTTGAGGCGGGGCAGCGCGATCCCGTCGCCGTCCTCGTCCTCGTCAATGTCGGCGAGGCGAGTCCACTGGTTAGCGGCAGGGTCGTAGGCCCAGAAGTCGTCTTCCAGGACGCCGTTGTTGCGGCCCGTCCCGACGTAGGCACGGCCGTCGAGCACGAACGCCGAGGCGCCGAGTCGTTTGTCGCCGGGGAGGCTTACTACCTGGGTCCACGCGTCTGCGACGGGGTCGTAGGCCCAGAAGTCCTTGAGATCGTTGTCATCGTCGTTGCCGGTGCCAACGTAGCCCCGGCCGCCGAGTGTGAAGGCGACGGCCCCGAAGCGCGCCGCGCCGCCGAAGTCGGCCACCTGCGTCCAGGTGTTCGCGGCGGGGTCGTAGCGCCAGAAGTCTGCCAGGACGTCGTCCTCGATGTCGTCGTTGAAGCCCGTGCCGACGTAGCCGCGGCCGTTCACGGCGAAGCCGACGGCGGCGCTGCGGGGCGGGGCGGGCAGGCTCGCCCGCTGGGTCCAGAAGTTGAGCACGGGGTCGAACTCCCAGAGGTCCGCGAGCGGGTCGTCGCCGTCGAAGCCGGTGCCGAGGTAGCCCTTCTCGCCGATCGAGAACGCGACGGCGTTGGAGCGGGGCACCCCCTCGAAGGACGACACCTCGGTCCAGTCGCCCTGGTCGGCGTCGTCATCGTCGGCGAAGTCGCAGCCCGAGAGGAGCAGCAGGGCGAGCGTGGTGCCTAGGATCGCCGCCCCCAGGCTTGAGGCATCGGTGGGGCGAACCGTGGGCGAGACGGCGAGCGCGTGTGGGAAAGCAGGAGGGTGCATGGCGTAGAAGTCGAGGGTAGGCGAGAGGGCCGACCGCACGGGGGTGGGGCGAACAGGCAGCCTGCGCGTGGTGGAACGGGAATGAGCGGGGGGCGTGGAGGCCCGTCAAAGGGGGGCGTGGAGGCCCTTCAGAGGGAGCGTGCTACCGGAGCGAAGCGCCTACCTGGACGCTAATCCGTCACCCCCCGTCCTGGCACACCGCATGGGGTCCAGGTGCGCACCGTGCGTCTCCTCGTCACCTGTGCCGAATCGGAACGGGCCTGCGCCGACGCGGACACGGGGGCATCAGCGGACGCGCTGAGGACAAGAGCGAGCAGCGAGCGGACGGGCACAGATGCGAGCGAGACGGTGGGACGTGCAGAGGGGAGCACTGCACGGGTTGGACCCGCCTCGACGGTGCCTCATTCCATCCGGCCGCAAGACCACACCCAGAAATAGAGCCGCGCATGAGCGGTCTCGGGAGAACGACCACCCAGGCGGCTAGCGGGACGGGACGGCCGGGATCGAGACGGGGACGTCGCCCTGCGCCTCGGCGGCCTCGATGCGGGCCCGCAGCGGCGCGGGGATTCGGTTCGCGAACGTCTCGTTGGGACGAACCCGGAGGGCGTAGACGACGCGTTCCATCTGTGCGTCGGTGAGGTGCACATCGAGCTGGACTAGGACCGAATCGACGTGCGTGTGGATGCGGTGGCGCATGAGCACCATGTTGCTGATCATGCCATTGCCCGCCATGACCAAGATCGGGGCGATAGCCTCGCGCTGGGCTTCGGTCGGCTCAATGAGGGCAACGAGGGCCGCCTCCACGCTCTCGTGATCTTGCATGAGCCCTGTGACGCCGTCCCCGGCCTGGCGAGCCGCGAAGCCCGTCATGAGCGCGCCGAGGAGCATGCCCAGGACGAGGGTGCCTAGGATCACCGCGTAGGCCTTCGCGCCGATGGGCGGTGCCTCGTCGGGGGACTCCGCGACGGCAGACGGTTTGGTAAAGCGATCGGTTGGGCGCTGGTCCATCGGGAATGTGGGGACAGGATGGGTCGAAGGCTAGGGACGAAGGGCTGGGGTCGTCTCTTCGTGAATGAGCGGCACGAGCACAGTCGCGTCGAGCAAGGGCACCGCGAGCGTCTCCGAAGTGGCCGAGGGCAGGCCGAGCGCCGTGGCCACGACGGAGTCGCCAGGCGCGGCCTGGAAGCCCGCCACCGCAGCAAATCCCGCGACGATCAGCAGCACACCGACAGCCACGCGGACGAACAGCCAGCGCAGGGACTCGTAGGTGAGCGCCGTTGGAGTGGCTCGTGTAGAGGCCTCAGTGCGGAGGGCCACGCGGTGCATGACGCGGTCGGCGAAGTGGGGGCCGAACGAGGCCGCCTTCGCCTCGCCCAGCGCCCCATCGAGGGCGCGGATGCGCTCGTACTCAGCCTGCGCCACAGGGTCGTCAGCGAGGCGGGCCAGCAGTGCGTCGGCCTCTGCGTCCGGCAGCGTGCCCCGGTGGAGCTGGAAAAGCTGATCGAGGGGGATGTTCATAGCACGTCGGGGGGCAGTCGCAACGGTCAGAGGCAGCGGGCGGTGCGGTGGGGCCGCGTCAGCGGCGGTCGGCGTCAGCGGCGGTCGGCGTCGGGTGTCACGTCGAGGTCGGCGAGCGGTTCGCGCAGCGCCGCGAGGCCCCGGGCGAGGCGCGACATCACGGTGCCCGGCGGGATGCCGAGCGCGGCGGCCGTCTCGTTGGTGGAGAGCCCCTGGAGCATCCGCAGCACGACGACCGCGCGGTGCTTGGGGCGCAGCGCCTGTACGGCCTCGTGGACGAGCGTCTCGCGCTCGCGCCGGTCGAGGTGGTCGAGCGCGGTGGTGGGATCGGGCGGGTCGGGCAGGGGCGCGGCGAGACGGCTCTGCGGGACGAAGCGCCGCGTCCACGAGCGCCGCTTGCGCAGCGCCTTGAGCGACTGGTTGATGGCGATGCGGGTGAGGTAGGTCCCCACGCTCGCCTCGCCCCGGAAGCGGTCGAGGGCCTCGTAGAAGCGGACGAACGTCTCCTGCCCGACGTCGTCGGCCTCGGGGCCCCGCCCCAGCATCCCGATGACCGTGGCGGCCACCTGCCCCTCGTAGCGCTCCACGAGGACGCGGAACGCTCGCGGGTCGCCCTGCCGGACCTGGCGGATGAGCGCCGCGTCGGACGGGGGCGGGACGGGAGCGACGGGCATAGGCGAGGACGTGCGGCGTCGCAGACGAGCCGGGCGCGACTCGCAGAGCGGGGGAGGCACGAGCGAGAGCCGTTGGGCGGAGGCCATGGTTTTTGGATTAGACCCGCCTGCCCCCCGTCTCATTCCATCTCTCGTTCCAGTGCGCGATGCGCCACGGCTCGGCGCGCTCTCGCTCGGCGTGCCGCTGCCCGATGCGCGGCCTTGCAGCGCCGCCGACTCGCCGCAGCGCTGCCTTCTTGCCGCAGCGCTGCTCAGCCGCGCGCGGTGCGAACCGCCGCACCACGCATCATCCAGCCTGGCGACCGAGTCCGCGCCTGCTAGTACTGTCACACGTTGCAGGTGACCAGTATCGAGGGAAGGGCAAATCCAACCTGGGAGCACCTTACCTGCCACTCGCAACCGGACACTTGGGACTGTTGGAAGTACTACGCCACCGCCGTGCGTTCCTGCTTGGCTGCCTCCGGAGCATCGCGGCCGTTGACGGGCAGGCGGACGAGGAAGTGCGTCTCGCCAGGTTCGGACGCGACGTAGATCACGCCGCCGTGGCGGTTGCGTACGATCCGCAGGGCGATATCGAGGCCGAGGCCCGTGCCCTCGCCGGGGCCTTTGGTCGTGAAGAACGGCTCGAAGATGCGCTGCTGTACATCGGCGGGGATGCCCGTGCCGTTGTCGAAGAGGTCCACCTGCACCATGCAGCCGTCATGGTCGTAGCTCGTGCGCAGGCGGATCTCGCCGCCCTCGTTGGGCACCGCCGCGATGGCGTTGTCGAGGAGGTTCGTCCAGACCTGGTTGAGCTCGCTGACGTAGGCGAGGATGTCGGGCACGTCGTCGCCGAACTCCTTCGTGAGGCGGATGCCCTTTTTCTTGAACTTGTGCTTGAGGATGATGACCGTGTCAATGATGCCGCGCTTGAGGTTGACGCGCTGCTGCTGGCTGTCCTGGTCCATGTAGGTGTAGGACTTCATCGCGCCGACCAGTTCGGAGATGCGCGTCGTGCTCTCGGCCAGTTCGAGGCAGAGCGCCCGCATGGCCGTGTCCTGCACGATCCAGTTGATCGTGTCCACGCGGTACTCAGCGGCCATGCCCTCCAGGAAGGTCGAGAGGAAGTCGGCGGTGAAGCCCGCGGCGGTGAGCGTGGAAGCGGCCTCCCAGGGCTGCGCGACCTGCCCGAGACCCTCGTCGGCAAGGTCGTCGAACCAGTCGGCGAAGGCGTCCTCGCGGTCGCCCTCCTCCAGCGGGTCGAGGTCGGGGTCGGGGGCCAGGATGACGTCGTAGACGGGCTGGAAGGGATCGCCCTGCACGCCCGGGTCAAAGGTCTCAGCGCGGTCGCCGCCCGCCATCGGCGGCAGGCCGTCGGGGAAGATGAGCTTGCGCAGCAGCGTCGAGGCGCGCTCGTCGAACGTCTGGAGCGTCTCGCAGAGCGTCTCGGCGGCGCGCTTGGCGGCAGAGGCCGGGTTGTTGAGCTCGTGGGCTAGCCCGGCGGCCATCGTGCCGAGCGAGACGAGCTTTTCCTGCTGGAGCTTGTAGCGCGACTCGGCGCGGCTCCGGTCGATCATCAGGTGCGCCAGCCGCGCGTCGAACGCCTGCTGCTCGCGGATGAGGTCGGGGAAGTGTTGCTTGTGGAGCCGCACCAGCCGCGTCGCCACAGTCGCGCGCGAGGTTGCCGGGTAGCGCTCCATGCGCGAGCGCGGTAGCACGCCCGCCACCTCGCCCGCCTCAAAGCTGTAGGCGGCCGTCTCGCGCTCCCCGTCCCGCACGATGGCGCGGACGTGGCCTTCCAGCATGAGAAACATCCAGTCCGCTGGGTCGCCCGCCTCGTTGAGCAGGTCGCCGGGGCCGAGCATCACCTCCTCGCCGCGCGCGAGGATCCACGCGAGGTCGTCGTCGGGGAGGTCTTCGAGCAGCTTGACAGCGCGGAGGTCGGCGGGCGTGAGCATGGCGACGAGGAGAGCAAACGGGAGCGATGGCAAACGGGAGCGGTCGGGCCCCGCTGCAACGCGCCAAGAAACCGTGCGGTCCCGCCGGCGGCCTCGTCCTACCCGGGGAAGCCCGGCTCGGCCATGACGCGCTGCGCCTGCACGAGGTGGCGCGCCTGGTGGGCCGCCATCGCCTCGAACCACGCGCCGACCGGCATCTTGAAGATGGGCGCTGCGGGCGACGCCATCTTGCCCTTGCTCAAGTCCAGCCCCTCAGCCTCGTCGAAGAGCGCCACAAACTGGTCCTGCAACTCAGCGAACTCGCCCACGACGGCCTGCGGGTCGAACCCTGACGCGGTGGGGCTGCCCTCGGAGCGCGGATGGAAGACGGCAGGGGCCTTGAGCTTCATCGACGCGTCTGGGCCGAACGAGCGGACCGTGAAGCGGGCGAACCAGCCGTAGGTGAACGGCGGCCGTCCGGGCGGGAGGTCGCCCTTGACGAGCCGCGCCTTGAGCGCCGGGACGTAGATCCCCGTCGTGCGGTTGAGGTGCTGGAGGCACTCGGCCACCGACCACCGCTTCGGTGACGGCTTCCAGTTGAGCTGCTCGGCGCTGAACGTGTCGCGCCAGCCCTCGGCGATGGCCTTGTGGTCGCGGAATGTTTCGGGGGCGGCGGTCTGGGGGATCGTGGAGACGGTAGCCATGCGTGGGGGAGAGGACGGTGAATGGGGCAGGGGCTCTACGGGGGCGTGGGGAGCGCGTTGCGTCGCACCCGGACGAACACGAGCACGTGTGCGACGATCACGAGCGGGACGACGAACAGCGGCAGCATCGCGAGCGGCAACTGCGTAAACGGGACGATGAGCTCGGGCTGAGACACCGCATACCGCGCGCCGTTGCCTAGCACCGCGAGAATGTCGAGCAGGCCGAGCGCATTCCACACGAGCAGCGTCGTGCGCTGCCACGGCTTCCGCACCGGCAGCGCGACTGCGAGCACCAGCAACGCGCCGACGCCCACCGCAACGTCGCCGATGCCAGCAGGCAGCGCGAAGTCGGCCGGGAGGACGCCTTGCGTGTGGAGCCGGAGGAAGTTGCCGCCCGCCACGATACGCAGCACGTGCCACCCAACAAGCACAGCGAGCGGGATGGCGTTGAGGCGTGCTCGGACGATCGGTACCGCCGCGTAGACGAGCAGCACGAGGCTCGCGAGCACAATCGCGAGCGCCGGCGGCGGCACCAGCACGCTCTCCAGCACGCCCGAGCGCACCACGCCGAGCGCAGCAACAAACCAGAGAATCACTACGACGAGCAGTGGGCGGGTCGAGGGCGCAGACACGGCGGGCGTCGTGGAAGAGGTAGCAATAGTCATGACCAAGGAGGTAGGTGAGCGAGACGGTGCCCCAAACAACGCGCCTCAGCCCCAGGAGCGGTTACCCGAAATTGCGGAACGCGCACCCCTCACGCAGCCGCTCGGTAGCCCGACGGGGGCACGCCGACGACGCGGCGGAAGGCCCGCGTGAACGCGCTCGGCTCGTCGAACCCGACGGCCAGGCCGACCTCGGCGACGCCCAGGCGCGACTCGGCCAGGAGCCGCTGCGCGCGCGCGATGCGGAGCCGCGTGTGGTAGCGGTGCGGCGTGGTTCCGAACGCCTGCCGGAAGGCGCGGAGGTAGTGGTACTTCGAGAGGCACGCCGCCGCCGCGAGGTCGTCCAGCGGGAGCGCGGCCTCCGGCGTCGCGTGCATGAGGTCGACCGAGCGCACGAGGCGTTGGTAGACCTCGGCGCGGGTGGCGGCGCGGGCAGCCGGCACGCGGGCTGCCTCGTAGAGCGCGCCGCGATGGACGGCCAGCAGGTGCACGAGCACGTCGGCGACCGCTTCGTCCAATGCTGTCGGGGTGGTGCGGGCCGCCTCGAAGGCGCGGTCGAGAAGCCGGTCGAGCGTGGCCGTTCGGGTGTAGAGCCGGGGCACGACCGTCAGCGGGGAGCCCGTCGCCTCGGGCGTGTCGAGGAGGTGATCGTCGGAGGTGACGAGAGCGCGGTAGACCGCCTCGGCCGTCGCGCCCCGCACGTGCAGGTTCTGCGTCTCGGCGGCGTCCTCGACCTCCAGCGTGTACGGCGCGCCTGCGTTGGTGAGCGCGTAGGTGCCCGGCGGGATGCGCGTCGCCATGCCCTCGGAGCGGATGACGCTCGTGCCCGCAACGTTGGCGAAGAGCGAGAGCGGCCCGAGCACATCGGGACGGTATTCTTCGTGCGCCTTCACCTGCAGCAGCACGGTCGGCCACGCCTGCCGCGTCGCAATGCACGACTTGAGGTAGGCGAGGTCGGGGAACTGGGTCAGCAGCACGGGAGCGGTCGCAGGTCGCAGGTCGCAGGTCGCAGAAGGTGCAGTTCACAGCCGATGCTGGTCAAGCCAAATCGCCGTTTCTCCCGCTCACCGTCTCACCCTGCCTTCCGCAGCCGCGCGGCGAACGCGCCGTCGGTGCCGTGGACGTGCGGGAGCGCGGCATAAAAGCCATCCTCGGTGCGCATCGCTGCGGGGACATACGGCGCGGCGTCTTCGAGCGCGAAGTCGTTGCGCTCGGCGAGAAAGCGGCGGATGCGCTCGGCGTTTTCCTCCGGCTCGATGGAGCAGGTCGCGTAGACGAGCACGCTGCCGGGCTTCACGAGCGCGGCGGCTGCGTCGAGCAATTCGTCCTGGAGCGCGACGAGCGTATCGAGGTCGTCTGGCGTACGCCTCCAGCGGAGGTCGGCGCGCTTGGCGAGGACGCCCGTCCCCGAGCACGGCGCGTCGAGGAGCACGCGGTCAGCCGGTTCCACGTCGGGCCGTGCCGCGATTGTTTGGGCGTCAATGGCGTGCGTCTCGACGCTCGTCAGGCCGTGCGCGGTGGCGGCGCGTGCGATCAGGCCCGTGCGCGTCTCGTGCGGGTCGCTGGCGAGGACGCGGCCCTCGTCGCCCATGCGCAGCGCGGCGTAGAGCGCCTTGCCGCCCGGCGCGGCGGCGATGTCGCGGATCGTCTCGCCCGGCTGCGGGTCGAGGAGGCGCACGACCAGCCCGGCGGCTTCGTCCTGCACGGCCCACGTCCCGTCGGCCAGCCACCCTGCGCGCACGACCGGTTGCAGCCGCTCCACCCGCACGAAGTCATCGAGGTAGGGCGACGTCTCCCACGCGAAGCCTCGCTCCTCGCCCAGGTCCTCGCCGCGCTGCGTCAGCATCGCGTGGCCGTCCTCAATGGAATGCCGCTGCGTGTTGAGGCGGAGGCTGTAGGTCGGCGGCGCGTTGTCGGCGAGCAGCAGCGCCTCGGTGTCGCCGGTGCCGAAGCGGGCGAGCCAGCGGCGGACGAGCCACGTCGGGTGCGAGTGCCGCACGGCGAGGTCGCGCGCGGCCTTGCCGGTGTCGGGCTCGGGGAGCGCGTCCCGGCGGCGGTCAGCGGTGCGCAGGATCGCATTGACAAGCTTCGATGCGCCGGGGTTGACGGCCGCCCGCGCGAGCGCCACGGCCTCGTTGACAGCGGCGTGCGGGGGCGTCTCCTCCACGAGCAGGTCGAAGAGCCCGAGGCGCAGCACGTCACGGAGGTCGGGTTCGAGTGTGGCCGGGTTGCCGTGGTAGAGGTGCGCGAGGAGGAAGTCGAGCCAGCGCCGGTGGCGCGTCACGCCCGCCGCGTAGCCGACAGCCTGCCCCGAGGCGCGTGCATCGTCCGCGTCGTTGTTGTCGAGAGTCGAGCCATCGGGGTCGAGACGGTCGGCGTAGGCTCCGTCGCGGATGCGGGCGAGGAGGCGAAGGGCGTCGCGGCGGGCAGGATCGACGGGCACAGGGGTGTGGGGGTGTGGG
>JBCDFF010000072.1:0-13489 GCA_039178415.1 Bacteroidota bacterium | reverse complement strand
GGGCTATGATACCGAGAAAGCCGAAGGCCAGATTGCGGCGCTGGTGGTTGACGGCACAATGGTTGATACGATCGGGCAGGGCTGCAGCGGCTGGGTCGTTGTAAACCAGACGCCTTTTTATGCCGAGGCCGGTGGTCAGGTCGGTGACGCGGAGGCGCACCTGCGCCTCCTGCTGGGCACCGGCGAAGGTGAAGACGACCTCGGCGCGTTCGCCCGGCGCCACCTCGCCGATGAGGATCTGCCGCGGGCTGACCATGAGGCCTCGCTGCTGGCCGACCTTCACGCGGACGCGCGCGGCGACCTCGGAGCCTCGGTTGATGACCGCGGCACGCAGAAGGCCCTGACCAGGCCCCGTGATTTCGCTGGAGGCGAGGAGCGCGAGGTCGAAGACGGGGACGACGTCGAGGAAGCCGATGTCCTGGCCGGTCTGGTCCTGCCCGCCCACGAGCGTGACGGCGAGGGTGTCAGGCGTGGTGGCGAGGAAGCCTTCGGGCGTCGGGGCAACGACGACGAGGTAGTCGCCCGCGGCCACGTTGTCGAAGCGGTAGGTCCCAGCCCCATCCGCGGTCCGCGCGTCCGGCGGGCTGCTCGTGACCACCTCGCTGACCTTCGGCTCGCCCGGATCGAGGGTGCCGCTGGCGTCGGTGTCCTCGTAGAGCTCGACCGTCACGCTTGCGAGGCCCGCTTCGCCCTCGTCGAAGGCGCCGGTGGCGTCCGCGTCGTTGTAGACCAGGCCGCTGATGGAGCCCGTGGTGGGCATAGCGGGCGGATCATAGCGGTGGAGTTCGCGGCCCACAATGGGCGCCTGCGCGGAGAAGAAGAGCGATTCTCCGTTGCGGAAAATGGACTGCGGCACTGAACCGAATAGCCCGGGGTAGATGTCGGCCGCTTGCTCGAAGCCCTGCGCCTCCGTGTAGCTCCACAGTTCGCGCTCGGACGTCTCCGAGTCTATCCCGTTGAAGTAGAGCGCAGTGCCGAGCGGGACAAAGTCGGACTGGACGAAGTTGGGGCCGGGCAACAACGAATTGGGCGCGAGCGAAATGCCCTCCGAGGTGGTATAGCGATAGAGGGAGCGGACGTTGTTCTCGGAAGCAATGAAGTAGAGCGTGTTGGGAGTCGCACGTAGGCGAAACGGAAAACCGAACCCCTCAGGCCGGTCCTCCACCTCAACCGCGCCACTCTCGGCCGTGTATCGAAACAGCTGCCTTTGCCCTTGGTCGTTCTGGGCGCTAAACAACAGCGCGTCGTCAAAGACGGTGAACAAGGACGGAGTCGAGCCGAAGCGCCCTTCTATAATCTCGGCAGCCAAGACGGCCCCATTGGCCACGGTGTAGCTCCAGAGCTCTCGGCCGCTCGTCTGGGAATCACCATCGGCGCTGAAGTAGAGTACGCCGTCGAAGACCGTTAGCCCGGTCGGCGACGAACTAAATGTTTCGTTGATGTTGGCAGCGAGTTCTACGCCGCCTTCGGGCGTGTAGCGCCACAGCTCAGTGTCGAAGCCCTCTCCGCTTGCCCTGAAATACAGGCTGCCGTCATAGACGGTCAACTCCGTCGGTCTGGAGGACCCCTCGGGGTTGATGTCGGCCACGCGCTCGGCTACACCGCTGCCGGGCGTGTAGCGCCACAACTCGGTGTCAAAGTCGGGTTCCGTGGCGCTGAAGTACACCGCGCCGTCGAAAACGGCGAGGTTTTCCGGGTTGGAACTACCGTCGGGGATGACATCGGCCGCGAGTTCGATGACGCCCAGCGCGGTGTAGCGGAACAACTCGACGCCGACTTCCTCGGTCTCCCCGGCGAAGTACAGATCGCCGTCCAGGAGAACAAAACCTTCCGGGTCGAAGTCGGCCGTCGGCTCCGCAAACGGTTGCGTGATCTCGGTACCGTCAAAGCGATAGAGGCTATTGAGGGCGGAGAAATAGAGATCATCCTCGAACACGAAGAGGTCGAAGGCGAACGTTGAGCCGTCTGGGTTCAGTTCCTCCACGAGTTCGACCTGGTCGGTGTCGGAGAGTCGGTAGAGCTCCGCATCGAACGCAGAATCGCGCCCGACGAAGTAGAGACGGCCCTGGTAGTCGGTGAGCTCAGAGAAGCTTTGCAGGTCGTCGACCTCTTCGTCCGAGAGCAACGTGATACCGTCTGCTTCGGTATAGCTGTACAGCCCCTTTGTTACGCCGGAGCCCCTGACGTAGAAGTAGAGCGTGCCGTTGGCTACGGTGAGGATAGACGGCCTAGACGAACTCGTTTCGGACAAGTCGGCCACGCGTTCGGCCCCGCCGTCCACGGTGTAGCGCCACAGTTCCCGATCGAAGTTCTCGTCGGCGCCCTGGAAGTACAACGCCCCGTCGTAGACGGTGAGGTACTGCGCGGTGCCCACATTTGCTGCGTTCTCGACACGGACGAGGCCGTCCGCTACCGTGTATCGGTAGAGCGCGGTGTTGACGTCTTCGTCGGCCTCCACGTTGCCAGAAATGTAGAGCGCCCCCTCGTACTCCGTGATGAAGCGGGTTCGGGAGGAGAGTTGCCGGTCAATTTGCGCGACGAAGACGGGACCGTCGGCCTCGGTGTAGCGCCACAGGCCCACATCCAGGGTGGGAGTGTCGCCGGTCGTGATAAAGTAGAGACTCCCGTCGTAGACCGTCAGAAACTCGGGATTGGAGAAGCCGGGGCCGTTGTCCAGGTCGAACTCTTGGGCACCGTCCTCTGCGGTGTAGCGCCAAAGCTCGCGCCCGTTGTCGACGAAGCTGGTGAAGAAGACCGCACCGTCATACTCGGTGATGTCACCCGCTCCTCCCCCGCGCGGTCCGGGACCGGCGTCCGCCACGAGTTCCGCAGTGGTCCCGTTCAGGCGCCAGAGTTCGGAGCCGGTGGCGCCGTCGGAGGCCGAGAAGTGCAAGGTGCCTTGGTAGACAGCAAATTCACTCGGGCGAATCGCCTTGGGGGCGCGGTTGAAGTCCTCGATCAGCGTGACATTCGGATCTGCTTGCGCGTTGAGCCACGAAGTCCCTGGTTGGGCGAAGCGGGACGAGCGGAACACAGGCGTCCAGGGCCGAAGATCTTCAGAAGCCGCGTCGACCACCAAGCCGTCGCGGGATTTGACGTAGTCGAGACGCACCGTGGCGGGCAAGCCCCAGGGACGCGTGTAGAGGACGACCCCGGGGACTGCGTCATAGGCACTGCCGCTCAGCGCCGAGGTTGCGCGGGCTGCGTGGACGTTGCGCGGGCGGAGCAACACGTCGGGCGTGCCGTCGCCGTCCACGTCGCTGTGGGGCACGAGCTCGTAGCTACACGGGGCACTCTGCGGGTCGCCGGGGCAGTCCGTGCGCTCGATGGTGTAGTCGAGGGCGCCGGGGCCCACTTGGTGGAGACGCAACTCTTGCGCGGACGCAGTGGGCGCGATGAGGGGAACGAAGACAAGCGCGGCGAGGGCCGCGCACAGCCAGACAGCGCGCGGGGCACGCGCCGGTGCGTGGAGGGAACGCATCGAGAGAGGGGAACGGGTGATGGAGGGGCCTTCCGGGGAGCAACCGGCGGGCGAATCGAGGCAAGCATACCGCAGAGTGATCGTCCGAATCCGGACAAAAACCGTCCGATTTCGGACAACGGGAGGCCTAGCAGCCCCGTGACACGCAAACGCAAGGCAGCGGCATCCCAGGCAAACAACAGCGCGGCGGCGCGGGGCTACAGCCCCCCGCCGCCGCGGACACCCGGTCGTCGGTTGTCTAGCGGACGAGCGTGAACTGCCGCGTCTTCGCGAACGAGCCGCCTTCGAGACGAACTACGTACGTCCCGCTCGCCAGCCCGCGCATCTCGATGCGCACCGTGTGGTAGCCTGCCGTGTAGCGTTCCGGCGAGCGCACTGCGACGGCCCGGCCTGTCATGTCGTAGACCACCAGCGCCACCTTCGCCTCCTCCGGCAGCCCGAACGGCACCGAGATGCCGCCACGGGTCGGGTTCGGGTAGACCGCCTGCAACTCCACATGCTCCGGCAGCGCTTCGGTCTCGGCCGCGCTAGCCATCGCCGTCTCCTCGTCGAGTTGGCCCTCGGCGGCGAGGATGGCCTCCCAGACGGCCTTGAGGCGGACGCCCCAGACCGACTTGGCTTCGGTGGTGAGCACCGGCTTGGTTGGGCCCGCATCGGTAGCGTGCACCGTACCTGGGACCGCTGCAATGTGGGCCTGGGCAGCGCGGGCCCGTGCGGCGGTGGCTCGGGTCGCGCTGGCGTCGCCGACGGCCTGGCGCAGGGCCGTGATCTCGTTGCCCGTACCCGTCGTCACCGCGTCGCCGAACTTCTCGTAGGTGAAGCTGTCGCTGGCGGTGATTGTGCCGGTCTCGAAGTTGCCGGCGTTGGCGGTGTAGGTGTAGACACCGGGGGCATCATTGCGGCCCACGGTCACCTCGAAGAGCTCCGAGCGCGAAATCCCCTTCTGGAGCCGCGCGATGATCGGCCCGAACTCGACGCTCGTCTCGCCGTCGGGCGTCGTGAGGGTCACCCAGATGTCCTGGCCGAGCGCCCGGTCGTTGGGGTTCGTGGCGATGCCGTCGAAGGTGAAGCTCCCCCCGGCGAGTCCGATGAAGGGCGGCATCTCGTCGGGCACGAGGAACACGACGAGCGTCTCGTCGCCCGCGTCGCCCGCTGCCGGGAGGTTGACAGGCAGTTCGGCCTCGTTGCCCTCGACATCGGTGGCTAGCACGGTGCCGGTGGCGGCGGTGCTGCCGTCCGTGGCCGTGAGCGTGAACTGCACCGACGCGTCGCCCTCGGCGAACTCACTCACGTCGAGGGTGAGGTTGGTCGCGCCGTCCTGGAGCGTGATCGTGGCGATGCCGGTGTCCCCGATGCGGTTCTCCTTGGCAATGCCGCCATAGGCCTGCCCAGAGAGGGTGCCTGCGAGGGCTGGCGCCAGGTCGTCCATCTCGCCGGGGCCTGCATCGAGCATGACCGTGACGAGGTTGTTGTCGAAGTTCTCCTCGTCGCCCTGGACGGTGAGGTCCTGGGCGCGAATCTTGACGAACGCGCCCGCAGAAGCCCCGCCGAACTCGAAGACGAGAGCGCCTTGGTCGCCAGGCGCGAGCGAACCGAGAAGGAGTTGCTTCGGCCCGGCGGCAACGCCGCGCTGCTGGGTGAGCTTGACGCGGACCTGGTCGGCGGTGAAGCCGCCTGTGTTGGTGACGGTGGTGGTGATGGTGCCCGTGCCGGGTCCGGTGTAGGCGACCTCGGTGGTGAGTTCGAGGTCGAAGACCGGCGGCGGTCCGTAGCCGATGTCCTGCCCCGTCGCCACTTGCGAGAGAGCGAGGGTCACCGCGAGCGGAAGCGTCGTGGTGGCGTTGAGGCCCTCCGGTCCGTTCGGAACGACGACGAGGTACTCACCCGGATCGAGGTTCTCGAAGGCATAGGCGCCCATCGAGACGCCGTCCTCGGTGAGGAGATCGCTAGCGAAAGACGTCGTCTGGTCGAGCAGCACCTCGTTCTCATCGAGGAGACCGTTGCCGTTTGCGTCGTCGTAGAGACGGAGCAGGACGCCACCGATCCCGTCTTCGGCCTCGCCCAACGAGCCATCGCGGTTGGTGTCGTTGAAGACCGTTCCTGCAATGGAGCTGAGGGGGGCAGCGTTGCCGAAGCGGTGCAGCTCTATCCCAGCCGTCTGGCTGAAGGCGCTGAAGAACAGCGAGCCATCAAACACCGCGAAGTCCCGAAGCGACGAGTTGGGTACCCCCGGATACACGTCGGCGGCGAGGGCAGCCCCACCTGCGCGGGTATAGTGCCAGAGTTCGGTCTCCCCATTCTCGTCGGTTGCGCTGAAGTAGAGCGCGCGATCGAACGCGGTGAGGTCGCTGGGGCGAGAGGAGCCATCCGGGTTGATGTCGGCCGCCCGCTCTGCCCCTCCAGCAGGCGTGTAGCGCCAGAGTTCGGTGTCACGGTTCTCGTCGGTTGCGGTAAAGTAGAGCGCGCGATCGAATACGGTGAGGTTGCTGGCAAAAGACGAACCGGAGGTGTTGATGTTGGCCACCTGCTCGACACCATCCGCTACGGTGTAGCGGAAGAGTTCGTTGAAGGAGGCGTCGAATGCCTTGAAGTACAGCGCCCCATCGTACAGCGTGAACTCCGAGCCCCCGGAGCTAAAGAAGGTGGTGGTCCCGTCGTCCACGACTTGCACACCATCCTCGGCCGTGTAGCGGTAGAACAGCGTGTTAAACGACGCATCGCGCGCCGTGAAGTACAGGGCGCCCTCGTAGGCCACCAGGTCTTGCGGCGACGAGCTTCCCTCGGGGTTGAGGTCGGCGACCCGCTGGGCACCGTCCGCTACGGTGTAGCGCCAGAGTTCGGTGTCGAAGGTCTCGTCGGTAGCACTGAAGTACAGGGCACCGTCGTACACGGCGAAGTTGTCGGGGCGCGACGAGTTGGTGCCAGGGAGGATATCGGCAGCGCGTTCCGCACCGCTCTCGTCCGTGTAGCGCCAGAGCTCTTGGTCGGTTACGGAGCCGAACGCCTCCCCGCTGAACGCTCGGAAGTACAAGGCGTCGTCATACGCAATGAGGTCCTCCGGGAACGAAGACGATTCGGGGAGGATGTCAGCGGCCAACTCGGCAGCGCCCTCCTGGGTGTAGCGCCACAGTTCCGTTCCTGCTTGACTCTCGCCGGCGTCGAAGTAGAGGGCTCCGTTGTACATAACCAAACCACTATCGTCACCGGGTCTCGCATCGGCCGTTGGCGAGTCGTTCGCAACCTCGACCGTAGTCCCGTCGAACCGCCGAATCTGCCCTGCGGCAGAGAAGATGAGGTCGTCGCCGAATACGGTAAAGAACTGCGGGTCAGAACCGCTACTACTCGGGTTGATCTCGGCGACGAGCTCTACCCCGCCTTCCTCCGTGTAGCGGAAGAATTCTTCGTTGTCGGGGTTGGTGTCAAGAATGTTGGCAACGAAATAGAGCGTGTCTTTGAACACGATAAAGTTTCGAGGAAACAAGTCCCGGTCGGAACTAGAGACTTGCTCGACCCCACCGTCCACGGTGTAGCGGAAGAGTTCACGGTTGTCCATCGTGTCCCTCGCCTGGAAGTACAGCGCTCCGTTGAACACCGTAAACTCTCGCGGATTGGAGCTGTCATCCGGGTTGATATCGGCAACCAACTCGATTCCACCTGCCTCGGTATAGCGGTAAAGCTCGCTGTCGCCAGAGCCAAAATCAGTAGTGCCATCTGTGGCGGAGAAGTACAGGCTTCCCTCGTATTCGGTGAAGCCGAAGGGACTAAAGCTTGTCGTGGGCGCCGTGTCATTGAGGTCTTCCAGCCCGCCTGCCACGGTATAGCGATAAAGTTCCAGATTGAAATTTTCATCGTTGGCGGAGAAGTACAGGGCGCCTTCATAGACAACGAGGGACCGCGGATTCGAGCTGCCGTTAGGTCTGATGTCAGTGAGGCGCTCAACGCCGCCGTCCACAGTGTAGCGCCACAGTTCGCGGCCGAACTCGAACGCGCTGTCTTCCGCCGTGAAGTAGAGGGCCCCATCGTACACAATGAGGTTCTCCGGATTGATTGCGTCTGCGCTGTTGGCAGCAGGAGCTACCCCATCCGCTACCGTGTATTGGTAGAGCTGCCGCGTGTCGCCGGTCGCAGCGAAGTAGAGCACCCCGTCGTAGATCGTGTAGTAGTCGGGGAGGGAGGCAAACCGTCCAGGACGGATATCGGCCACGATGGACGCGGTCCTTCCATCGAGACGCCACAGTTCCGAGCCTGTAGGAGGGGTCCCGAAGTTGTTGCTCGTGAAATAGAGCATCCCGTCGTAGACGACGAAGCCAACCTCTTGACTGGGGGCAAAGTTGGCGACAAAGTCGTTAGGCGCAACGAAGCCGGGTGCCGTGTTGATGTCTGCGGCAAGCATGGCCGCGCTGGGGTCGGCGGTGCTGGAGAGGTTCTGCAGGGCGTGCAGCTCGCGCGCCGAGAGCCTGTCCAGATCCACAGAGGAGGCACGTTGGAGCGCGGTCCCCGTCTTGGCGTCTACGACCTGGCCGACGGAGGGTCGGAGACGCTCAAGGCTCACATTCGTGGGCAAGCCCTGCGGCCGCGTGTAGAGCACCGCACCAGGAACGGTGCGCTCGTCCGCGTCATAGCGGTCCTGAAGACCGTAGCTGCGACGCATCGTGTAGGCCCTTGCCAGGTCACGAGGACGGAGCAGCACGTCGGGCGTGCCGTCGCCGTTCACATCGTCATGGGGCACCAACTCGTAGCTGCAGGGTGCACTCCGTGGGTCGCCAGGGCAGTCGGCACGGACGACCGTGAAATCAAGCGCGCCAGGACCGGTGCGTTCAAGACGCAACTCCTGGGCGGACGCGGTGGGTGCGATGAGGGGAACGAAGACGAGCGCAGCGAGGGCCGCGCACAGCCAGACGGCGCGCGGGGCACGCGCCACTGCGTGGAGGGAACGCATCGAGAGAGGGGAACGGGTGATGGAGGGACCTGCCGGGGAGCAACCGGCGGGCGAATCGAGGCAAGCGTACCCCAAGTAGATCGTCTGAATCCGGACAAAAACCGTCCGATTCCGGACACAGGACCCCTGAACGGGCCAAATCACAGTGCTCAGAAACCAACGACGACCGCCGCGAGCCTGCGCACCCATCAGTTCACGTCAAGCATGCGGTGCGCTAAGACTGAATTAGTGGGCTAGTCGATTCGGGTACCCGGTGGCGAAGTCTGGTCCGAGGGCGCCTTCGCGTAGGCCGAGGGCGTGAGGCCGTACTGCCGGACGAACGCCTTCCGGAACGTAGACGTGCTTGGGATGCCGACGCCACGGGCGGCCTCGTTCACGCGCGCTCCGTCGCGGAGCTGCCGGGCCCCCTCTACCAGGCGAACCCGCAAGATGAGCGCCGCCGGGGTCTCATCGCGAAGGCTGAGTAGCTTCCGGCGCAGCTGACGCGTGCTCATCCCCATTGCCACCGCGAGCGCGTCGGCACCGAAGGTCACCTCCGTCATGCGCTCGGCCACCACTACCTCGACGCGGTGCAAGAAGACGGCCTCCCTGGGCGGCAAGTCGACCTCCAACGATGCGGCATCGGTAGCCGCCTGCGCGGGGACCGGATCGAGTACCGAAGCCTCGGGCAGAGGAGGTACCTCCGAGGGAAAGGCGGCTGTCTGCGCCGACGGGGTTTGCCAACGGGCGCGGAGGGCACGGCGTTGGGCGATCAGGTTGGCCATCCGTGCGAGCAGCGCGCCCATGTCGAACGGCTTGGCGATGTAGTCATCAGCCCCGTCGCCGAGGCCGAGGAGGCGGCTCTCGGCGTCGGCGCGAGCGGTGAGGAGGACCACCGGTACGTGGCTCGTGCGGGCGTCGGCCTTGAGGGCGGCCAGCAGCGCGAAGCCGTCGAGTACGGGCATCATCACGTCGGAGAGGACGAGGTCGGGGACGTGTTCGCGGGCGAGGCGGAGGCCCTCGGCCCCGTCGGCGGCTTCGAGCACCTCGTAGGCCGCGTCGAGGTGGCTACGGAGGTAGAGCCGCAAGTCGGCGCTGTCTTCCACGATGAGGAGCAGCGGCCGCTCTGAAGCCGGTGGCACAGCAGCTGGGCCATCAGCAGGCGATAGGTCCGTTGATTGCGGAGCGGTGTCCGTAGGCAGGTCGTCGCTGGGCCGGGCCACGGTGGACAGGTCGTCCGAAGAGTACGCGGCATCGAGTACGGGGAGCGCCCAAGGGGCTCCGTCGCCGCTGCGCGAGTCTACGGGGGTAGGCACGGATGGCAGCCGCAGCGTAAAGGTCGCACCTGCGCCTACTTCGCTCTCCACGGCGACGGAGCCCCCGTGCAGCCGGACGACCTCCTGCACCAGTGCTAGGCCGATGCCGCTGCCCTCGTGCGCCCGCGTGTCCGAGGCATCGACCTGGTAGAACCGTTCGAAGACGAACGGCTGGTGCTTGGGTTCGATGCCCGGACCGGTGTCCTGCACGGCAAGCACCGCTACACTCTCGCCCGCCCCGTTGGTCTCGGCTCGCAGCCGCACGGAGACGTGGCCGCCGGGCGGTGTGAACTTGACCGCGTTGCCAAGCAGGTTGAGCAGCGCCGTTTCGAGCAGCGCCGTATCGCAGTGGTGCCAGAGCGGGTCGGCAGGCAGGTCGAGGTGCAGGGTGTGCGCGTCGAGGCCCGAGCCGAATGCCGCGACCCGCTGGCGCACAAACGACGCGAGGTCGACGTGGGTTGGCTGGAGCAGCACCGCCTCGGCGTCCATGCGCGCAAGGTCGAGGAGCTGGTTGATCAGCCGCAGGAGACGCTGGCCGTGCCGTCGGGCGCGGCGCAAGACGGGGCGCGCTTCGTCCACAGAGGTATACCGGTCGCCGAGGAGGTCGTCGAGCGGGCCGAACGTGAGCGTGAGCGGGGTGCGGAACTCGTGGGTCAGGTTAGCGAGGAAGCGCGACTTCGTGGCGTCGGCCTGGCGGAGGGCCGCCGCCTGCTCGGCGAGGAGCGTCGTCTGGAGCGACAGCCGCGCCGTCTGTTTGGCGAGGCGACCCTCGTTGGCGCGGATCTCCGCCGTGCGTGCTTCGACGGTGGCTTCCAACGCAGCCTGTCGCCGCGTGAGGTGGCGTACGCGCTGTCGGTAGAGCCCCATACCCGCGATGCCCAGAACGACCAGCACGAGGCCGGCGAAGACGCGCGTTTCCCAAAAGCGCGGCGGCCGCACCAGCGTCAGCGTGGCGGGTGTGCTCCAAGCGCCTCCTCGGCTTGCCTCGATGCGCAGCGTGTAGGTGCCCGGCGGCAGGTTGGTGTAGGCGGCACGACGCTCCGTTGTGGGCGGCCCCCAGGCGTCGTCGTAGCCGTCGAGACGGACGCGGTAGCGGACCGTCTCGGGGCGTTCGAAGGCGAGGCTCGTGTAGGCGATGCGCACATCGTGCACGCCCGTTGGAAGCACGATGGGGTCCGAGGACGGAATCCACGTCGAGTCGCGCACCTCGACGCTCTCGATACGCACGGGCACGGGAGGCAAGGGGGCGACCGTGCGCGGGTCGATGACGACCGCCCCGTCCTGCGTAGGAAACCACAGCCGCCCGTCGGAGGCGCGGACGCCCGCTGGGGAGCGCGCCCCGTTGGCCTCGCGGCTGTGCATCCCGTCGCGCTCGGTGTAGCTGCCACTCGTGAGGTAGGCCTGCGTGCCCGCGAGGTACGCGTCGAGGGCGGCGCGGTCGAGCCAGAAGAGGCCGCGGTTGCTGCTGAGCCAGAGCCGCCCGAGGCCGTCGTCGAGGACGCGGTGGAGGCTGTTGTCGAAGAGGCCGTCGGACACATCGAGGCAACGGAGCCCCCCGGCTCGTGCCGCCGCCACGAGCGACCGATGCGTGCTGCGGTCGAGGCGACAAAGCCCCCGGTCTTGGGTGGCGATCCAGAGCGTGCCGTCGGCCTCCTCGTAGGCGTCCCGAACGTAGTTCGAGGGCAGGCCGTCCGTCGTGGTGAGCCATTCGAAGGCGTCCTCTGACGAGGTCGCTGTCACGTTGCTCAACGTCGTCACGGAGCGTCCGAGGCCCCGGCCCATCGTGCCGAGGAGCAGGTGCCCGTCGCGGGTCGAGGTCAGCATGCGCACGTCGGCTAGCCCCGCCCACGCTTGGGCCGCCTCCACCGTGATGCCGGTCTCGGCCTCGGGCCCGCCGAGGGGCGCACGTCGCAACTGCAGCCGGGCCAGTCCAGCCTCGCTGCCGAGCCAGAGGACCCCTTCCGTGTCGGTATGGAGCGCGCTCACCCGCCGCAGCAAGGTTGCATCAATGGGGGCTTCGAGCCGCTGGAAGCGAGATCCGCTGGGCCGCCCAGGCTGCATGTAGCCCAGACGATTGAGCGTGCCGATCCACAGCGTGCCCTGATCGTCCTCGTGGAGCGCCGTCGCGAAGTCGCTCGCCTCGGGAGCGTCGGTCGCTGGGCTATAGCGTTCGAGTCGCCCATCGGTCCACCGCGCCAGCCCGCGCTCGGCCCAGGCACCGAGCCATATCGACCCGTCGCGTGTCTCCAGGAGCGGGTAGACGCTGTTCTGTGTCGGGTCCGCGTCGATCCGGAGGGGCTGGACCTCGCGGCGGCGTATCTGATAGAGGCCATTCGCACCGATCCACAGGGTGCCGTGCGCATCGATCGTGGCGGCGCGGCGGAAGCGGTAGCCAGGCTGACGGAGGCGGAGTACGCGCTCTCCGTCTCGGTACAGCGCGTCGTGCTGCGAGCGCCACACACGGCCGGTGGCGTCGGTCAGCATGCGCAGGCTCTCGTCGCCGGGGAGCGAACGCGACGCCGCATCGAACGGCACAAGCTGCCCCGCGCGCTCGGTGAACCATCCATAGACGGACGTGCCGAACGAGAGCGTGCCGTCCGCGGCCTGCTGGATGTCCAGGACCTTCTGCTCGTCCCAGACGGGCGCGTCGGGGTACATCGCCTCGAACTGGGTGCCATCCCAGCGCGTCAGCCCCCGCACGCCGCCGACCCAGAGCGCCTCCTGGTCGGGCGTCCCCGCATCGAAGAGCACGCTGAACGATTCCGCCGAGACTACGAGGCGACCGTCAGCGAGGCTCGGCAGCCCGTCGGCGGCCGTGAACCGCCGGACCGAAGCCTCCCCAGGGGTGCCGCCGATGCGGTAGAGGGTGTGCGCGCCGACGACCCAGAGCGCCCCCCGTCCGTCGCGTACCACCTCGGTGACAGGCTCGTCGATAAGCTCAGGGAAGGCGCGGCGTAGACCTCGGGCGTCGTGGCGGTAGAGTCCCTCGGCGGTGGTAAGCCAGAGCGTGTCCGCGTCCTGCCGAAACGAGCGCCCGATCACCTCAGGAAGATCAGGCACAGATTCTAGACGGCCGGCCCGCACACGCGCCACCGCGAACGATTCGGTGCGCAGCCACATCGTGCCGTCCGGTGTCTCGTGGAGCAGGTCGATACGATTGCTCGAGAGCGCCGGGCTGTTTCCGGTGTTGAACACGGTGAAGCGGTGCCCGTCAAAGCGCGTCAACCCATCGTGCGTCGCGATCCAGAGGTAGCCGTTTCGCGCCGCGAGGAGGTCCGTGATATGGTTTACGGGCAGACCGTGCTCGGTCGTCCAGCGCTTCGCAAGAAAGCCCGCATGCTCGACCTCCACAGCCGTGCTTTGGGCTCCTTGGCCGTGGAGGAGCGGCACGTGGAGAAATCCAAGCGCGAGCAAGACGAGGGGGAGGGCGCGTGTCACGCGGGAGGGAACGGCTCACGGAGGAAAGAGCGCAGCACGAAAAAACGGTACGCCGTGGACTCAGACAACCCCGTACGCCCCTTCGAATCCATGCGTATTCGAATCCATGCGTACCTCGTCTCGTCGGTAACGAGCACCGGCGGAACGCCTGCGCCTGCACCTCGGGTGCAAGCAGCACCAACGATAACTGCGAGGGATACGGCTAGGCCTCGGGCAGCGGCCGCGCGCACGAGCGGCGCGGCGCAACGGCGGGAGCGCGTAGCGAGAGCGGAGGGGTGATGGAGGGGTTGACGCCACGACCCAGTGCACATCGGCTTGCAGCGCGTATTATCATTG
>JBCDFF010000071.1:0-13727 GCA_039178415.1 Bacteroidota bacterium | reverse complement strand
GACGGAGGTGTACGGGTAGCCGGGCTCGAAGGCGGTCCACGCCGTTTCGAGGTGGGCGAGCGTCGCCGGGAGGTCGTCCGCGCGGACCTGGACGGCCACGTAGCGGGCCACATCAGGCTCCAACGAGAGCGTGAGCGGGCGGATCTGGCGGTGCAGCGACTCGAAATGGAAATCTTCCATCACGCCGATGACGGTCCGCACCACCATCTCGTCAAGCTCGATCTGGCCCACCTGGCGCCCGATGGCTTCCTCGACGGTCCACCCGAATTCGCGCACAGCGGCCTCGTTGAGCAGCATCGCGCCTGTCGAGTCAGTCGCCTGCGCGGGGTCGAACGTCCGGCCTGCCACGAGCGAGACGCCGAGCGTTTCGAGGTAGTCGTGGCTGACGCGGCCCGCAGCCAGGACGTAGACATCCTCCGGCGGCGCATCGACCGGGCGGAACGAGGTGGTGTTGGCCGTGCGCCCGGGGAGAAAGTCGGTCCCCGCCGCCTCCTCGATGCCCGGATGAGCGACCAGCGTCTGCAGGAACGTGTCGATGTCGCCGCGCGCCGCATCGGAGATCACAGGCACCGTGACGACCTGGTCGCCCGCGAAGCCGAGTCGCGAGGACTGCATGTGCTGGAGTTGCTGGTAGACGACGGCGGTCCCGATCAGCAGCGTCACGGACACCGCGAACTGCGCCACCACGAGCACGCTGCGCAACCGCCCGCTCTTCGCGCCCCGGCTGATCTGGCCCTTCATCACCGTCACCGGCTCGAACGACGAGAGGACGAACGCCGGGTAGAGCCCCGCGAGCAGGCCGCACACGAGCGCGATGGCGAGGAGCGCCCCGCCTAGCCCGACCGCACTGCCGGTCGTGAACGCGAGCGTCTTGCCCGAGAGCGTCTCGAAGAGCGGCAGCGACAGCACGACGAGCATCGCCGCCACGCCCGCCGCCGCGAGCGCCAGCAGCACCGACTCGCCGAGGAACTGTCCAATGAGCCGGCGCCGGTCGGAGCCGAGCACCTTGCGCAGGCCGACCTCACGCGCCCGGTTCGCCGAGCGGGCCGTGGAGAGGTTGGTGAAGTTGATCCCGGCGAGCAGGAGGATGAAGAGCGCCACGGCGGAGAGCGCGTACACATAGCGCACGTCGCCGGTAGGGCCGACCTGGCCGGTGCCGCGCGGCTGGAGATAGAGGTCGGGAAGCGGTTGGAGGAAGTAGCCCCACTCGGTGCCCGCAGCGTCCGCCTCGTCGAGGGTGGTGCCGAGGTACAGTTCGACCTCGGGGGCGACATACTGGTCGATCAGGCGCGGGAAGGCGGCCTCAACGCTGGCGACGTCGGCGTCCTCGCGGATCCGGATGTAGGTGTACATGAAGTGCGACAGCCAGATCGGCTGCATGTCGTCGATGATGGTGACGAGCGACAGGATCACCTCCGCCTGGAGGATGCTGCTCGACGGGAAGTCCTCGACGACCGCGCCCACCGTGTAGTCGGTCTGCCGGTCGAGCCGTAGCGTCTGGCCGACGAGGTCGCCAAGGCCATCGCGGGTGTCGAAGTGCCGGGCGGCGGCAGAACGGGTCAGGACGAGGCTGCTAGGCTGGGCTAGCGCGGCCGTCGGGTCGCCCGCGAGCGCCGGGTGCGGGAAGACCTCGAAGAAGGTCGAGTCGGCCCAGATGAGGGCGTCCTCGAAGAGCGGGCCGTTTCCACCCGGATGCTCCATGAGCTGCCGCCGCGGCCCCATCACGCGCGTGGCGGTCTCGACCTCGGGCACATCCGCCACGAGCGTCGGTCCCATCGGGATCGCCGAGGTGCCGATCTCCATGTCCTGCGCGCCCATCCGCGCGTCGAGGCCGACCTGGTAGATGCGGTCGGCGTCGGGGAAGTGCGCTTCGTAGCTGAGTTCGTCCTGGACGTAGAGCCCGATCAGCAGCGCCGCCGCGAGTCCGAGCGCGAGGCCACCGACGTTGATGAACGAATAGCCGGGCTGCTTGCGCAGCGTCCGGAAGGCGACGAGGAGGTAGTTCTTGAACATGGGGCTGGGCGAGGCTCTGGGGTCGAGGGTCGCGACGATGGCCGCCGCTCGGTGCCCGGCGTTCAGCAAGCCCCGAACCAAGCCCTGAAGGATCGCCCTAGGCAGAAATCAGGCGAGATGACTGTGCGGAATCGCACACCGGGTGCGCCCTCTGGGCCTCCTCGGGCCTGCCCCGCGCACGCCGCTAGCGTCCTCACGCGAACCGATACGGTGTCGATCCGCGCGGGTCCCGAGCCAGCCTGGTCATGAAACAGGGCCCTACTCGACGTAGACGTCGAGTTCGAGCGTCAGCGCGATTTCGTGCGCGATGCCCACGGTAGCATCGTCGTCGAGGAAGTACGCGAGGCGGACCCGGGGAGCAGCTGCTAACGCAGCCGTCAGATTCCGATAGCGCCCGCCGAAGGGGTAGAAGGTCAACGGCGACACCCCCTCGAAGGCGAAGCCGTAGGCATCGGCAAGCACATCCACTGGGTAGTCCGAGGCCACATCGTCGTTCTCCACCAGCCCGATGACCAACCGTTCGAAGTCCCGGTATCCTTCGCTCGCGGTGTCGGCGTACTCAAAGCGGCCTGCGGCCGCCTTTACCACGCGTACGGACGCCAGGTCGTAGCCGCGCGCGGCCACGCTCGCCGCAAAGTCAAACGGTGCACTGGTCATCACACCGGAGTAGTACAAACCGCTCTCCGTGGCCTCGAACGCGAGCGGTAGTGTCATGTCAATGGCTAGCCGTTCCAGATCCGACAGGGGGCGGATGTGGAGCGTACGGATCTCAGTCCACGCACTCACGCCGTTAGGGCCGGTGGCTCGAACGCGATACGCGAGGTACTGATCTTGTGCAGGTCCACTTCCCCCGAAGGTCAACGTGTAGACTTGCTGTGGCTCAGTGCCGCCCGAATACCCATCGTTGACACCGGTGGTGTCGAACGCTGCCTGATGCCGGCTGGGTGTGTAGAAGTCGTCGAGCCATAGCACGGTGAGCTCAGTTCCGGTGGCGGCCTCCGGCAGATCCCATGCGAACTGGATCTCTTCGGACGTAAACTGTTCGGTGCGGTCGGGTGTGAGAAGCGTCGGGGTCGCGTAAGCAAAGTCGGCCCCTTCTTGGGCGGTGTCGCACCCGGCAACGGCCATCGCCAAGACGAGCAGAGCGAGGAAGGCCGTACCCACTGAAGCGGTACGGTGCAGAACAGGAGCGAGGTACAAGCTTGCGTTCATAAGGGCAGACAAGACGGGAGGTTGGAGGGGGGCTTCACCGTAGGCGGAAACGGTTTCAAGGGCAGGCAAGGATAGGGGAATCCCTGATCCTCTGCAAATGAACCAGTCTCTCTGCAAATGAAGTAGGTCCGCAACTACGTGACGGCACAGCCGGACGGAGCATCCTCCGGCCTACGTCCAACCAGGCACCCGTCGCGCACCACCGCGCGCTCACTCGTGCCGAAGCGACCGCACCGGATCGGCGGTCGCCGCTCGGACGGCGTGCACGCTCACCGTGAGGAGCGCGACGGCCGCCGCAAGCCCCCCCGCGAGAAGGAACGGGCTTGGGCCGAGGTCGATGCGGTAGGCAAAGTGGTCGAGCCAGCGCTGCATCGTCCACCAGGCGAGCGGCGTGGCGACAACGAACGCGACGGCGACTAGGTGCGCGAACTCGCTCGTGAGCAGTGCCACCACGCTCGACACGGACGCCCCGAGCACCTTGCGGACGCCGATCTCTTTGCGGCGGCGCTCGGCGGTGTAGGCGGCCAGCCCGAAGAGCCCCAGGCACGCGATCACGATGGCGAGGCCCGCGAAGAGCGCGAAGACCTGGCTGAGCTGCTCCTCCTGGCGGTAGAGTTGGTCGAACGTGTCGTCGAGGAAGCGGTAGGTGAACGGCGTGCCTGAGACGAGTGCGTCGAGTTGGGCGCGGACGTGGCCGAGCGCGGCGGGGATGTCGTCCTGGACGCGTACGAGGAGCGTGCTGCCCATGCCGGGCCGGAGCGGGATCAGTAGCGGCTCGATCTCGCCGTGCAGCGAGGCGAAGTGGAAGTCCTGCACGACGCCTACGATGGGCGCGCTGTACTGATGGCTGTCCCACACCAGCACCTCGCCGATGGGGTCGTCGAGCCCGAAGGCGCGCACGGCGGCCTCGTTGAGGAGCCACGCCGTCGTGTCGGTAGGCGCAGTGCCGTCGATACTGCCGCTGGAGAAATCGCGGCCCGCCACGAGCGATAGCCCGAGTGTCTCGGCATAGCCCGCGTCGACGCCCCAGGCGAGGCGAACGCCTACCGCGTCGTCGGGCAGGGCGGCGTCGCGGCGGACGTAGTCCACGGGGTAGCGCGAGCCGGGCGCCACCACCCCCATCGACGCGCGCTCGACGCTCGCGTGCTGCTCGACGCGTTGCATGAACCCGTCGAGGTCGCGCCCGGCGAAGTAGGCCGCGGACCCGCTGAGGCTGACCTCGGCCACGCGCTCCTTATCGAAGCCGAGCGCCTTCGTGCGGACGTGCTGAAGCTGATGGAAGACCGTCACAGTGCCGACGAGCATGAAGATCGACAGCGCGAACTGGACGACCACGAGGCTGCGGCGCAACCGGTTGGCTTCGCGGCCGGAGGCGGTGCCCCAAAGCGCGCGCGTCGGGCGGAAGCTGGAGAGGTGCCACGCCGGATACCACCCCGCGAGCAGCCCCGTCGCGATCGCCAGCCCGCCCAGCCCGCTGATCACCCCTGGTGTGGAGACCACGGCCATCGTGAAGGCCTTGCCGGTGAGCCCGTTGAGCACCGGCAGCGCGAGGCTGATGAGCAGGAACGCGACGGCGAGCGCCGCGAGGCTGATGAGCACCGCCTCGCCGAGGAACTGCCGGGCGAGCTGCGCCCGCGTCGAGCCGAGCGCCTTGCGGACGCCGACCTCGCGCATCCGCGACGCGCTCCGGGCCGTCGTCAGGTTCACGAAGTTGACGATGGCGAGCACGAGCACGAAGAGTGCCACGAGTAGGAAGACGGTCACGTAGAGCGCATCGCCGTTGGGGGCGTACTCCTTCTCCAGTGCCGAATGCAGGTGGATGTCGGCGAGCGGCTGGAGCGGCAGCGTGATGAGCGTGCTCGCGGGCTCGTTTGAGACCGCTCCGTACACGGCGTCGACGAAGCCGGGCAGCTTGGCGGCCACAGTTTCAGGCTCCACGCCCGGAGCGAGGAGGAGGTACGTGTAGAATGCCGACCACGTGAACGCCTGGTCGAGTTCGGGACCGCGGTCGCCGTAGAACGTCGCCATCGAGATGACGTAGTCGAAGGCGAGGTGCGTGGTCGCGGGGAGGTCGGCGATGACGCCCGTGACGGTGAGGTCGTCCCCGCCCGGCCAGCCGAGGGTCTGGCCCATCGGGTCAGCATCGCCGAAGAGCGTGCGGGCGAACGTCTCGGTGAGCACGACCGTCCTGGGCTGGGCGAGCGCCTGGCTCGGATCGCCCTGGAGGAGCGGGTGCGTGAATACCTGGAACAGCGTCGAGTCGGCGTAGACGCCGCCGCCCGCCTCGAAGCGCTCGCCGCCTACGATGACCGTCTGGGCATCGCCCACGGGATAGAAGCGTGTCACGGCGTCGACTTCGGGGACGGCCTCGACCAGCGCCGGGCCCAAGGGCGGGCCGACCGGCGCCCAGTGCCGCCCGTCGTCCGTCGTCTGGAGCGTGACGCGCGCGATGCGGTCGGCGCGCTCGTGGTGGCGGTCGTAGCTGCGCTCGTCCTCGATGTAGAGCCCGATCAGCACGCAGCATGCCAGCCCGATGGCGAGCCCGACGACGTTGAGCACCGCATACCCGCGCTCCTTGCGCAGCGTCCGGAGGGCGACGAGGAGGTAGTGTCTGGTCATGGGGTCGCGTGTCAGGAGTCGTGTGTCAAGGGTCCCGGGTCAAGAGTCAGCAGAGGGGGCAACCCTCGACCCCTGACCTTATTCGTGGCGCAGCGCTTGGATGGGGTCGGCGGTGGCGGCGCGAAGGGCCTGCGAGCCGACCGTCGCGACGGCGATGACGAGCAAGAGGCCCCCGGCGACGAGGAACGGGACGGGGCCGAGGCCGACCTGGTAGGCGAAGCCGTCGAGCCAGCCCGAGAGCAGCCACCACGCCAGCGGCACCGCGAGCCCAAACGCCACCGCGACGAGCACCACGAAGTCGCGGGTGAGCAGCCCGATGATGCCGCTTACGCTGGCGCCGAGCACCTTGCGGATGCCGACCTCGCGGCGGCGCTGCTCGGCGGTGAAGCTCGCCAGCCCGAAGAGCCCCAGGCACGCCACAAACACGGCTAGGGCGGCGAACACCGCCCCGATGTTGCCGAGGCGCTCCTCATTGCGATACTGCCGGTCGTAGATGTCGTCGACGAAGCGGAGGCTCATCGGGCGGTGCGGAGCCACGGCCGTGTACGCTGCGGCGAAGTGGTCGAGCGCGGGGCCGGGGTCGCCCGGGGCGAGGCGCACGACGAGGTGGAAGAGGTCGCGCGGCTGGTGCCACGCCACCATTGGCTCGACGGCGTCGTGCAGCGACGCGTAGTGGAAATCGGCGAACACGCCTACGATCTCGCCACGCCGCCCGTCGACGCTCAGCCGCTGCCCGAGGGCCTCCTCCGGCGTCCACGCGAAGGCCCTCAGGAACTGCTCGTTGACGGCAAACTGGAAATTGGTCGAGTCGGGCGTCGGCGCGTCGACGAGCGTCCGGCCCGCGAGCATCGTCACGCCGAGCGTTTCGAGGATGTCTTGCTCGGCGGGCATGCCCTTGGCGAGCATCGGCGCGTCCTCGGGCGTGCCCGGGCCCCACACCGCCGAGGTCCAGCCGAGCTGGCCTGGCACCTGGTTGAGCGCGGCGGCGGCTTCGATGCCCGGGTGCTGGAGGAGCTGCTCCTGGAGCGCCGCCTGCTGCTCGCGGAGGGCGCGGTCGTTGATGGGCACCGTCACGAGCTGCTCCTTGTCGAAGCCGAGCGCCTGGTCGCTCATGTAGGTGAGCTGGGCGAGCACTACGAGCGTCCCCACGATGAGCAGCGCCGACGCCGCGAACTGGAACACCACGAGGCCCTGCCGCAGCCGCGCCGCGCCGCCGCTCTTCGTGGCCTGGCCGCGCAGAACGGTCACTGGCTCCGGCCGCGAGAGGTAGAGCGCCGGGTAGCTCCCCGCTATGAGCGTCACCACGGCGAAGACGCCCGCGATAAGCGCAACGATCGGCGGCGCGCCGAGGTCGGCGAGCGTGAAGCCCTTCTCCGCGAGCGTGTTGAACGCCGGGAGCGCGAGGCCCACGAGCACCACCGCGCCACCCAGACCTACCGCCGCAAGGAGCGCCGACTCGCCGTAGAACTGCCCCATGAGCTGCCCTCGCTGCGCGCCGAGCGACTTGCGCAGGCCCACTTCCTTCGCGCGCCGCGCCGACCGTGCCGTGGCGAGGTTCATGTAGTTGATGCAGGCGATGAGCAGGATCAGCGCCGCCACGATGCTGAAGCCGACCACGTAGGTGATGCTGCCGGTCGTACTCATCTCGTAGCGCAGGTCCGAGTGCAGGTGGATGTCGAGGAGCGGCTGGAGGCGGAACGCGCGCGGGCCGTCGCCCAGGGCCGTGCGGCGGGCGAGGAGGTCCGGGATCTTGGCGCTGGCGGCCTCGGCGGCGGCGGCGTCCGTGAAGCGGACGTAGGTGTAGAAGTTGGCCGAGCCCCAGATCTCGTTCTCGGCGAAGTAGGTCCGCGTGGCAAACGACGCGAGAAAGTTGAAATCGTAGTGCGACGCCTCGGGCACGTCGGCCACGATGCCCGTCACCTCAAACTCGCTGCGGTTGTCGAGTAGGATCGTCTGCCCCATCGGATCGGCGTCGCCGAAGTACTTCGCCACCATCGACTCGGTGAGCACGACCGTCCCGGCGCGGTTGAGCGCCGTCGCGGGGTCGCCTACGAGCAGCGGGTGCGTGAACACGTCGAAGAAGGTCGAGTCGACGTAGAAGAAGCCGCGTTCGTCGGCCACCGTCTCGCCGACGGTGACGACGCCGCCCCAGGCCGAGACGCGCGTCGCGGCGACGACCTCCGGCATCTCGCGCGTCAAGAGCGGCGCGATGATGTTGGGCGTCACGGCAATGTCAGGCCCGTCGTCCGGTGCCACGAGCGCGGCGCGATAGATGGCGTCGGCGTCCTCGTGGTAGCGGTCGTAGGACAGCTCGTGGCGGACGTAGAGCAGCAGCAGCAGGCAGCACGCCAGCCCGAGCGCGAGCCCGAGGATGTTGATGAACGCGTAGCCGCGCTGCCGAGACAGGTTGCGCAGCGCGATGAGGACGTAGTTCTTGAGCATGTCGGGCTGGGGCTTGTGGACCCGCCCTATTCGCAACCGCCGCTCCAACCGCCTCCATGCCTCGATTCGCCTGCGAAGCCCCGCTCAAGTGTGCGGGAGCGCACAGGGGGCGGGCGGTTCAGGCGGAGAAGGAAGGCGGAGAGAGATCGCTCGTGGAGCGTAGCTTCAGCCATGCGCCTTTACCTTGACATCTGCGCCATACAGCGCCCCCTCGACGATGCCTCACAGCTACGGGTGCGCCTTGAATCGGAGGCGGTCCTTGGGGCGCTGAAGGCGTGTGGTTCTGGGGTGGTCACGCTCGTTGCGTCGGACGTGCACCTCCTCGAAATTCGTCGCAATCCGCATCCGAAGCGCCGTACGTTTGCACTCGAAGTCCTCGCCTTGGCTCCGGAGATTTTGGCGTTCACACAGGCGGCTGCCGAACGGGCACGGGGCTTCGCTAGCGCAAACATCACCGGCCCCGACGCGCTCCACCTCGCAGCGGCCATCGAAGCCAACGCCGACTACTTCTGCACGACGGACGACAAGCTGCTTCGCCGGAGTGCGCGGGTGAACACCAGTCCCGTTGCTATCGTATCACCGCTCGACCTTGCTACTGTCCTGGACCAGCTATGACCGTCCAAACCCGCTCCCTCTCCGAACTGACGCACGACGCGATCCACCTGCTCGCGCGCGAGCTTGGTGTCGTGGAGACCGCTCGGTTCCTGAGCCAGTTTGGACTCGGTCATGGCGACTACACGAAGGAGCGCGAGGCCTTGTTCGAGGGGGTGAGCACAGAAGACTTGATCGGGGAAGCTCTGCGTTTTCGCGAAGGTGATGGGTCCTCAGCTCTTTAGGGCAAACGTCTCTTGGTGCGCGACTAATGAGATTGTTGCTACTCATTGCACCCTTTGTTTCGGCGATGAGCCTCTCTGGCTGTTTCCTTGAAACATGCTATTGGTACGGGTGCGAAGACCTGGGAGGCGGCTTTTGCATCTGGTACGACGGGAGCCGGGGGGACTTCTTAGTCTACATCGACGCTGAGGCCTACGCTGACGGTGGGTGTAATCAAAACTCAGCAATACCTATATCTGATACTGTTCAAGGCTTTGAGCATTCTGATCGGTTCGTCGTCTACAGCGAGTGCCGCCTACATCACTCGGAGCAGCCGCCGGGTTGGGGTGACCGAAACGCACCTCGTCCGACCGTTGTCTACTACTGGATTATAGATAAGGAGAGAAACGCTGAATGGAGGCATGGCGGCGACAGGCTAGCCTCTGCGCCTTCAGAATCCGCAATATTTGGCCCGCTGGACTCTCTAAGGTTAATCCAAGAAGCTGATGCGAGAGGAGTAGATTCTGCCTTGGTCAGTTCGCATATTAGAAAAAGTTTGGAGTAGCGCCACGACGTAGCGTTTACTCCCTTTTCTCCATCGTTGATGGCACTATCGTCGTAAGCACACTGTGGTCGAGCGGCTGACTGTTCTAGCATCTTTCACCACACCAGCGCTAGGCCGACGATGCCGTTGACGATGCTCGCGGTGGTGCGGCCGCTTACCGTCCAGCGGAGGTCGCCGTTGACCTGCCAGCGCTCCGAGAGGACGACGGTCACGCCGGGGCCGAGCGTGAGGAAGCCCTGCTCCGGTGGCAGGCCGAGCTGCGAGAAGTCGGTGATCTCGTCCGACGTGCTCTCGGTGAGGTCGCCGCGAGCCCGGAGGAGGAACGTCTCCGTCACGAAGTACCCGGCTTCCAGGACGGCCAGGACTTCGTCCTCGATGACGCCGCCGCGCTGCCGGAAGCCTACGCTGCCGCCGACGTAGGCCGGCGTTGGCCAGAGCGAGAGGCCCCACTGCACCTCGGCGAGGAGGTCGGCCTCGCCCGAGCCGAGTGGGGGGGAGTCCTCGGCGTCGTAGCCGGTAGGGAAGCGCACGCCCACCTGCGGCGAGACGACCAGCGGGCCAAGCTGCGGGAAGGAGTATCGGAGCTGGAGCGTCACGTCGGAGAGCCCGCCGTTGACGAACTCCCCGTCGAGGTTTTCGGCCACGGAGCTGCGCAGGAACGTGGAGCCGATGAGCGTGAGCGCGTTCGTCAGGCCGACTTCCCCGTAGAGGTAGACGGCGAACTCGGAATAGGTCTCCGGGTTGTCCTCAGACCCGAGGGGGCCGCGGTTCCCGTCGGCGTCGAACCCGCGATCGGCCCCGGCGAGGCCCAGGCCTAGTTGGACGTAGCCGTTGCCTTGCCCGCGCGGCCACTGCGCGTGCACCTCAGGGGTGAGAAGCAGAGCGGCCAGCAGCGATGCCGCCAGAGCAGCGAGGAAAGCGGGACGAGCGGACATGAGTCGATGGAGCAAAGGCGGTCGAGGAACGGCAGCGGGGGAGAGCAAACCGAGTGCGGCGGCAGGAGCATGGACTACGCAGGGTCCGGCATCCTTTCGTCGAGACGGGATGAAGCATGGGCTTCAACGCGGCACCTCGGTGCGAGATATCACGCCAAGATCACGCCTGCGTAACATCTCGCAGTCGGAGCTAGCGACCCGCGTGGCCGGACGTGCGGAGCCAGACGCATTCGTGCATGGCTATGTTGTCGACCTCACTCCTACCGCCACTGCCTGCTGGTCCTGATGTTCGTACCTCTCCGCCTCGCCGTTGTCTTCGTTGCACTCACGTTCAGCGGCTGCGCGACGGCACAATCGACTCCCGACGAGGCGGATGCCCCCGCGTCGGACGAAACGACGGTGCTCGTTGCCGAGGTGCTGGACGCCGTGCCGCTCGTGGACGGGCACAACGACCTCCCGTGGGCGATCCGCCGCGCGTGGCCATGCGACGAGGACCCCGCCCGTTGCGCGCAGCCCAACCCGCCGGGCAACGTTGGGGCGTATAACCTCCGCGCCGCGACGCCGGGCCACACCGACCTCGCGCGCCTCGAAGCGGGCCGGGTCGGCATCCAGTTCTGGTCAGTCTACATCCCGTACTCGACGGTTGAGGCGGGAACGGCCGCCGTGACGCAGCTCGAACAGATCGACATCGCCAAGCGGGTGTTTGCGCGCTACCCGGACGTGTTCGCCGAGACGCCCACCGCCGACGAGGCCGTGGCGGCGTGGCAGGACGGCAAGATCGCGTCCGTGCTCGGCATGGAGGGCGGCCACGCCATCGAAAACTCGCTCGGCGCGCTGCGCATGTTCTACGACCTCGGCGTGCGCTACATGACCCTCACCCACTCGGGCACCATCGACTGGGCCGACGCGGCCACCGACGCGCCCCAGCACGACGGCCTGAACGCGTTCGGCGAGGAAGTCGTCCGCGAGATGAACCGCCTCGGCATGCTCGTCGACCTGTCGCACGTCTCGCCCGCCGCCATGCACGACGCGCTCGACGTGGCCGAGGCCCCGGTGATGTTCTCGCACTCGTCGGCGCGCGGCGTCACCGACCACGTCCGCAACGTCCCCGACGACGTGCTCGCGCGCCTCCCCGAAAACGGCGGCGTCGTGATGGTCACGTTCGTTCCCTCGTTCGTCAACACCGAGGTTCAGCGCTGGTGGGAAGCCCGCTCGGCGCTCATGAACGCCGCCCGCGCTGACTCGCTCTCCGCCGACGCACTCATCGCCCGCCTGAGTGCCTGGGCGGAGGACAACCCCGCCCCCAGCGCAACGCTCGCCGACGTCGCCGACCACATCGACCACATTCGCGCCGTGGCGGGCATCGACCACGTCGGCCTGGGTGGTGACTACGACGGCATCAGCACGGTGCCGGTCGGGCTGGAGGACGTGTCGACGTATCCGGCACTGCTCGAAGAGTTGGCCCGGCGCGGCTGGACGGCGGAAGACCTACGCAAGCTCGTCGGCGAGAACGCGCTCCGGGTGTGGCGCGACGCCGAAGCGGTCGCGGCCCGGCTGCAGACCGAGCGGACCGCCTCGACGATGCTGCTCACGGAGGACGGTACGGAGTGAGCTGCTCGGTTTCGTAGCAATCCTGGGCCAGCGCGGGCGGATCGAGGGTCCTGGGTTGGGCGTCGAGACTGTAGCCCAAGCCCCGAACTGGACTTAGGACCTATCCGAAAACTCTTCCCGGCTACGCCTGGCTGCGCGAACGCCATCCTGCGTTGCGCTGCATCGCCGATGCTGCTGCATCGGCTGCTTCGTGCGCCTTGCCTGGCACCCGCTCACTCAGGCTCCGCTGTTCAGGCTGACTTTCCGGATAGGTCCTTAGATCCCACGGCTTCGTCCGTTCTGCAGACATTGCTCGGGATGACATCGGTGTGGGTTCAGCAGTCCTACCGCACGACCGTGAGTCGGGTCGTCGTCTCCTCGTTCCCGGCGCTGAGGCGGATGAAGTAGGACCCGGCAGCGAGGCGGTCCGTGCGCAGCCGCAGGGTGACGTAGCCGGCGGGCTGGTCGCCCTCGGCAAGGAGCACCACGCGACGCCCAAGCAGGTCGAGCACCTCTACGCGGATTGGGCCGGCGTCGGGGAGGGCAAGTTCGAGCGTGGCCTCGGTCGTGGCCGGGTTGGGGTAAGGGCCGTCGAGCGCGAAGACGAGGGGCAGGTCGGCCTCGCTGTTCACGACCACGCCGTCGCCCGCGATCACGAACTCGCTGAACGCCGTGATGCCGCTGCCCACGAGCGCCCCGTCGTCGGGGTCTACGCTCGTCGTGACCTCCTCGAACGCGCCCGTGCCTGCGTCGGGACGGCGGTAGATCGTCACGCGCGCCGGATCGGCGAGGCTGGCAAACGCGTCGGGGTCGAAGCGCACCGAGGCGTTCTCGAACGCGAGGCCGTCGGTGGCAGCGATGACCCAGCGGTAGGGCGCGATGGTCGCGTCGGGGAGGCCCTCGGTGTTGTCCGGTGCGGCCGCCTCGTAGAAGACGCTCAGGCCACCGGGCGTTGTGACGTTCTCGAAGGCTACGTCGAGACCGGTGGGCGCAAAGAACGAGACGAGGTCCGTGTCGATGAGGACGGGCTGACCTGTCGAAGCGGCGGAGCCGTCAGCCCGGACAGCCCCGGTGTTGTCGCTCACGGCGAGTCGCTCCTGAACGAGCAACTGCAGCGCACCGAGCAGACGCGGTGCGTCAGTGACCCCGATGCGTTCCTGCACGAGGAGTTGTAGTGCAGTGAGTAAGCGCGGGGTATCGGTGACCCCGATTCGCTCCTGGACGAGCAGCGAGAGCGTCGGCGGTGGCGGCGCGTCGGCGGTGTAGGCATAGGCAGCCCCCGCGTTGCTCGCCTCGTCGTCGTCATTGGGGGCTCCGATGACGAGGCGCTCGCCGTCGAAGGCGATGCTCGTGCCGAGGCGGTCCGTGCCGCTTCCTCCGGTTGGGAGCAGCGTCCGCGCGCGCGTACCCAACCTCCAGCTTCCCGAACGAACTCTGCCGCACCGCCTTGCCCGCCGATGCCGAGCGCCCCGATCCATGCGCGATCATCTTGCGCGGCTACGCTGGCACCGAGGCTCTCGAACCGCTCGGCGTCCGGG